>JAQXWO010000091.1 GCA_029225485.1 Lachnospiraceae bacterium | reverse complement strand
CCGGTATTCGATCAGGTATGCATAAAACCCGGAACCGGTGATCTCCTTAAACCAGCGCATAAAATGGCTGGCACTGTAGCCGCATTCATCAGCCATGTCCTGAACCGTCAGTTTCTGGTCATAGTCTTTTTCGATGCGGGAAAGGACCGTTTTCAGCTTCTGCATATCCCTGTCATCTGCTTTTCTGTTCCCATATTGTTTACTGTCTGAACACTCTGCCAGAAGACCGGAAAACAGAAGCATCAGCTGTCCTTTTATCCCAAGCTCATAGCCTTTCGGGCGCAGGGCGCAGAGATGGTCGGCGGCATCAAGGCAGGCAGATGTCCGGCTGTGCAAAGGGTGCTGTGCGTCTATGCGAACGGGGAGACGCAGCTTACCACTCAGCAGAGGCTGCAGATATTTCTGGCTGCACAGATCCACACTGTCGCTTCCAAGAAAATTCATATCAAAAATAATATTCTCATATTCCATGCGTATGTTCCGGAGCTCTCTGAGACCGTGGAGATGTCCCGGCATCACGAAAAAAATATCTCCGGCATTGGCCTCCATAGTTTCAAAGTCTACCTGTACGATGCCGCTTCCGCGCTTCACATAAATGATCTCCACACTGTCCTGCCAGTGCAGGGGCACAAAGGCAAAGTCTGCCGGAATCGTACAGGGATAGATATTAAATGCGAACATTATATCAGAATGCCGCTTTGTTTCCTGATAGGCAGGATTTCTGTTTTTTCCAGTAATTTCAATATTTTCCATAGTAATATCCTTTTTGAGTGCAGTAGAAAGATGATAGGATTGTACTATATCTTAATGGTATTATACAAGTATTTTCAGAGGGAATGTGATAAAAATAGGGAAAGA
Organism: Lachnospiraceae bacterium; assembly: GCA_029225485.1. Lineage (GTDB taxonomy): Bacteria > Bacillota > Clostridia > Lachnospirales > Lachnospiraceae > Choladousia. The sequence continues at coordinate 6,050 of JAQXWO010000091.1, read as the reverse complement.
TGCCATTGGATATGTGCGACGCCCCGTGTGGCTTTGGAATACCTCACGCAAACGCGGGCAACGCTCCGACGAGATAACTGCTAACTTCGACCAGCGACGCTCAGCAGAGGCTTCGCGCCGGATCTGCGTAAGCAGTGGATCTCGTCTCCGACTAAGAGCGCCCGCCGGATGTTTGCTTTGAGGTATTCCAAAGCCACATGGGGCTGTGTTTCAAATAATGGAGGAGACATATTCAGATGCCGGATGTGTAAAATATGTAAAAACAGCAAGGCATTGTGAGTCGAGTTAATCTTTCGAAGAAGAAATACTGACTTGAAGGGTTTGGAAATGGACACAATGGAAATAAATATATTTATATTAATTTTCTGAAAGGGGATCTGTCATGATGAAAAGTGCAAAAGAAATGGAAATGGTATTGAAGGAAGTTTGTGGAAAGGAGATTGAGGCGTGTACTTATGAAGAACTGTACACGGCGCTGCTTCAGTACGTGGAAGAGGAAAGCCGGGAGAAGGTGGCTCCGGTGAAGGGGTGTAAACTGTACTATATTTCTGCGGAATTTCTGATCGGTAAACTGCTGAGCAACAATCTGATCAATCTGGGGCTGTATGATACGGTGAAGGAGTGTCTGGAAGCTCACGGAAAGTCCATGGCTGAACTGGAAGAGACGGAACCGGAGCCCAGTCTTGGAAACGGCGGACTGGGAAGACTGGCTGCCTGCTTCCTGGATTCGCTGGCAACTCTGAAGCTGCCGGGGGATGGCATCGGTCTGAGATATCACTGCGGACTGTTTCATCAGAACTTTGAAAACGGAGTGCAGAATGAGACACCGGATTTCTGGCTGGGCGGTCATGACTGGGCGCAGAAGACAGAGAAAACCTATACGGTGTCTCTGGCCGGAAAAGATTATACGGCACGGCTGTATCAGATCGCAGTGACTGGATATGAAGGCCGGACCAATTTCCTGAATCTCTTTGATCTGGATACCATTGATACGGAGATCATTGGAGAAGGAATCAGCTTTGACAAGACAGATATTGAGAAAAACCTGACGCTGTTCCTATATCCGGATGACAGCGATGATGCAGGACGCCTGCTTCGTATCTACCAGCAGTATCTGATGGTCAGCGCCGGTGCCCAGATGATTTTGGAGGAATGTGAGGAGAGGGGCAGCAATCTCCATGATCTGCCGGAGTATGCGGCAATTCAGATCAACGATACCCATCCTTCTATGGTAATTCCGGAGCTGATCCGTCTGCTGGGTAAGAGGGGCATTGAATTTGAAGAGGCTGCCAGGATCGTGACGAAGGTCTGCGCTTACACCAACCATACGATTCTGGCAGAGGCTCTGGAAAAATGGCCGCGGCATTATCTGGAGCAGGTCGTTCCGCAGCTGATGCCGATCATCGAGAAGCTGGATGCTCTGGTTCGCTCCAGAACCCAGGATGCTTCCACTGCCATTATTGACGGAAACCAGGTCGTGCACATGGCCCATATGGACATTCATTTTACCCACAGCACCAACGGAGTGGCAGCGCTTCATACGGAAATTCTGAAAAACAGTGAATTAAGGAATTTTTATCAGCTTTATCCGGAAAAATTCAACAACAAGACAAACGGCATTACTTTCCGACGCTGGCTTCTGGAGTGCAATCCGGAGCTGACAGCCATGATTGAGCGGCTGATCGGTCCCGGATTCAAAAAAGATGCCTCCGAGCTGGAGAAGCTGATGAATTTTGTGGATGATGATGCGGTGCTGGAAGAGCTGGCAGATATTAAGCGTGATAACAAAAAGGCTCTGGCCGACTGGCTGAAACACAATCAGAATGTGACTGTGAATCCGGACAGCATGTTTGCGGTTCAGTCCAAGCGCCTCCATGAGTACAAGCGTCAGCAGCTGAATCTTCTGTACCTGATCCACCAGTATTTCGAGATCAGGGCAGGACATACACCGGCTGCTCCGGTGACGGCTGTTTTCGGCGCGAAGGCAGCACCGGCATATACGATTGCCAAGGATATTATCCATGCGCTGCTCACCCTCTCCAAAGTGTGTGAATCAGATCCGGAAGTATCTAAATGGCTTCAGATCGTCTTCATTGAGAACTACAATGTGACCGCGGCAGAAAAACTGATCCCGGCATGTGATCTTTCCGAGCAGATCAGTCTTGCCTCCAAGGAGGCGTCCGGCACAGGCAACATGAAGTTCATGCTGAACGGCGCCCTGACTCTGGGAACCATGGACGGAGCCAATGTGGAGATCGCAGAAAAAGTGGGTGAGGAAAATATCTACATCTTTGGTCAGAGCAGTGCCCAGGTCATCCGCCGCTACAGTCACGGAGACTATTGTGCCCGGGAGTGGTATGAGATCGACGCCAATATACGAAGAGCCATCAATTTCCTCACAGGAGAGGAGATGCTGAAGTATGGCCGGCAGGAGCATCTGGAGCGTCTGAAAAACGAGCTGATCGGAAAAGACTGGTTCCAGACTCTGCCAGATTTCAATGCGTACATCGTCCGGAAAAATCAGGCCATCGCAGACTACGCACAGGATCCGAAGGACTGGGCGCGCCGTGCATTGATCAATATCAGCAGGGCGGGATTCTTCTCATCAGATCGGACGATCGCAGAGTACAATGAGGAGATCTGGCATCTGGGAGAATAGACCGGTGGTATACAAAAACTGAAAATGTAATTTTGAGAACAGCTTATAAAAGTCATCTGCGGAAGTGTATGCAGATATGCTTCCGTTCGATGACATTCTGGAAACAGTTAGTCATAATGATTAACTGCTTTTTTGTTATAATTTTTGTTTATAACTAACTCCAATTTTTTCGTATTATTCTCTTATTTTCTTTTATGTTATACTTCCGGTAAATGAAGAAACCAACAACGGATCAGAGGATGCAGGATTTTTCACAAGGGTGCATTTCAAAAAGTAACTATTGAAAGCCAATCTCCAAAATGCTTTGCATTTCGTTGATGTGGCGTATTTACCAGATAAAATAACAGGAAATGTACATTGAGGATAGAAAATGAATTTACGTGACAGGAGGAGAAGGATGAGCGAACGGAATCTCGATTTTGATAAAATTATTGACCGGAAAGGAACGAAGTGTCTGAAGTATGATTTTGCCGTGGAGCGGGGACTTCCGAAGGATGTGCTGCCCCTTTGGGTGGCGGATATGGATTTTCGGATTTCTTCTTATATTGAGGATGCACTGAAGCAGCAGGCAGGGCATGCGATTTATGGTTATACAGAGGTGGATGACGCATATTTTGAAGCTGTGCAGGGCTGGATGAAGAAGCATTTCGACTGGGATGTGACGAGAAAGCAGTTCTACAAAACGCCGGGAGTGGTATTTGCCATTGCCAATGCGATCCGCGCATTTACGAAGGAAGGAGATGCTGTGCTGATTCAGCAGCCGGTATATTATCCCTTCAGTGAAGTGATCCGTGACAATGACCGGGTGCTGGTGAGCAGCGATCTGCGTTATGACGGAGAAGGTCACTATACTATGGATTTTGAGGATCTGGAGTGCAAGATCAGGGAATATCATGTGAAGCTGTTTTTGCTGTGTAATCCGCATAATCCCGTCGGAAGAGCCTGGAGCAGGGAAGAACTGCTGACCCTTGGCGAGATCTGTAAAAAACACGGTGTGATCGTGTTCAGTGATGAGATCCACGCGGATTTTGTGTGGAACGGACAGCATCAGGTATTTGTAAAAACAGCACCGGAGTTTGAAGAATTTACCATCACGGCCACCGCGCCCAGCAAGACCTTCAATATTGCCGGGCTTCAGGTTTCCAATATTTTCATCCAGAATGAAATGCTGGGTCAGAAGTTCAGGAAAGCCTATAATGCTTCCGGCTACAGTCAGCTGAATGCGGCGGGAATCGTGGCGGCAGAAGCGGCTTACCGGTACGGCGAGGAATGGTATCAGGCCATGAGAAAATACGTCAGGGCAAATATTGATTTCATGCAGGATTATGTGAAGCGGGAGCTTCCGGGTATCCGGATGATCGAGCCGGAGGGTACCTATCTCGTGTGGCTGGACTGCAGGGAGCTGGGATATACAGATCAGGAACTGAACCGGCGGATCATTTATGACGGCAGACTGTGGCTGGATCAGGGGAATATTTTCGGAAAGACAGGAGAAGGCTTCCAGAGAGTGAATGCGGCGTGTCCGAGAGTGATTCTGGAGGAGGCGCTGGGACGGTTGAAAAGGGTACTGATTCAGGTGTAGTGGAAGTTGATGTAATGCGACGCCGTCTGCGTCAGGCATATCTGCGTGTGCTGCCTCCGCCCCGGACCATGAGAAAATATGTCTGCTGGTGCAGGACGAGTACGTCCTTTCCAGACAGACATATTTTTTCACTGTCCGTTTCGAGGTCAGACACGCCGGATATGTCTGATGCAGACGGCTGGTTTTCACAGTCGTTAGTTCATAAATAATGGGATTAATGACAAAGTAACTGTTTATGGTCAGTTACGAAACAAAAAAGAAATGGGGACACAATATGGGATTACAGATTGAAAGTCGATGTATACACTTAGAAACGGATGATAAAGAAAAGCGGTTTGGAGCCATCAGTTTTCCAATTTATCAGACGGCGACCTTTGCCCATCCGGGACTGGGGCAGAGTACCGGGTATGATTACAGCAGGGTGCAGAATCCTACGAGGGAGCATCTGGAAAAGAAGGTGGCATCATTGGAGTGCGGGAAGGATGCAGTGGCATTTTCTTCGGGGATGGCGGCAATCCTGACTGTCATGGATCTGTTCCGGCCGGGAGATCATCTGGTGGTGGATTCGGATCTGTACGGCGGTTCTACCAGACTGTTTCATACCATCAGTGAAAAAAATGGTATTACATTCACATTTATCGATTTCAGCAGGGATGATCCGGAAGAGGTGATTCGGGAAAATACGAAAGCATTTTTTCTGGAAACACCCACCAATCCCATGATGAAAGTAGCGGACATCGAAAAGGCGGCAAAAATTGCTCATGCCCATGATGCCCTTGTCATCGTTGATAATACCTTTCTGTCTCCCTATCTTCAGAATCCTCTGAAGCTGGGAGCTGATATCGTAGTACACAGCGGAACGAAATATCTGTCAGGACATAACGATACGCTGGCCGGATTTCTGGTGACGGACCGGGAAGATCTGTCAGAGAAGATCCGGTTTTCCAGCAAGACTACGGGAGCCAATCTGTCGCCTTTTGACAGCTGGCTGCTTCTGCGGGGGATCCAGACTTTGGCGATCCGCATGGACCGGGCTCAGGAGAATGCCATGGTGCTGGCAAAATGGCTGAAGGAACAGAACCATGTGGAGCGGGTGATCTATCCGGGACTTGAGGAGCATCCGGGTCATGAACTGATGAAACGACAGGCCAGAGGATTTGGCGCTATGCTGACTTTTGATGTGGACAGTGAGGAGATGATCGGAAAGATCCTGAATCGTATCCAGGTGATCCAGTATGCAGAGAGCCTGGGAGGAACAGAGAGTCTTCTGACCTATCCTCTGACCCAGACCCATTCGGATGTGCCACGGGAAGTGCTGGCCGCCAACGGGCTGACCGAAAAGACACTCCGGATGTCAGTGGGGATCGAGCATATCGATGATCTGATCGCGGATCTGGAGCAGGCGCTGGCGTGAATTTTTCATAGATGCAGACGGCTGGTTTTCGAAGAAGTGGACGAACAAATGTTGATGCGTTGTGAATAGAAGGCAAAGGGTGTGTGGATAACTTCTGCCTTTTTTATGTGAAAATCCAGTGTAAATCTGGCTTTGTATTTTTTAGAAAAATTAGATAGTAGAGAAATATTGAATGTTTATATAACCGGTAAGTTGCCTATGGGAACCAGGAAACCTGACTAATAATGTCTATTTTTTGAAACACAGCAGCCAGGTCTCCCTGTATCCGACGTGTCTGACCTCGAAACGGACAGTCCCGGAATCTGTATGACCGGAAAGGACAGAACCTGTCCTGCTCCGGCAAACAGATTCCGGCACTGTCCGGGACGGAGGCAGCACACGCGGATACAGGGAGG
>JAQXWO010000090.1 GCA_029225485.1 Lachnospiraceae bacterium | reverse complement strand
AGAGACTCTGCTCCTATTTTTCTTTTCTCATAATGTTCCAGACCGTACTCCATCAGTTTGCGTGTGTCTGTCCACTTGTAGCGTTTATTGTTCGGCCAGCCGCAGGCAAGCAGAGATACGATCAAAAGCTTCTGATCCCGTTCCAGAGCTCCCACATAGCAGTACCCTGCATTTCCGGTGAATCCCGTCTTTCCGGTCAATGCCCCTTCCATCATATGGAGAAATGCGTTATGGTTGGTACAGCTGTAGCTGCGGGTTCCTTCTATATTTGTAAAACAATAGGTATCTGTCCGGGTGATTTCCAGAAATTCCTCTGCTTTGGAGGATTCCCTGATACAGTAACGGAGAATACGCGCCAGATCCGATGCTGTTGTATGGTGCACACCGCCTTCATCTTCTGCATCCAGTCCGTTGGGCGTGATGAAATAGGTGTCCCTGCATCCCAGCTCTGATGCTTTCTGATTCATCAGCGATGCAAAGGCTTCCACACTTCCCGCTGTATTTTCTGCCAGACAGACCGCAGTGTCGTTGTGAGATTCCAGCATCAGGGAATACAGGAGATCTTTCATATAAAAAGTATCTCCCTGGATCATCTGCAGCTTTACCTGAGGCTGAGCTGCCGCATTGGCAGACACGCTGCAGATCTGATCCGGTTCTTCCTGCTCCAGCACCAGGATACACGTCATGATCTTTGTGGTGCTGGCCATTGGCATTGGCTGATCCGCATCTTTTCCATACAAAATACGCCCGCTGTCACCGTCCATCAAAACGGCGCTGCGGGCGTATAATTCCAGATTTTCCTGTTCCTGTGCCAGGCACTTAAAAGATTTGCCATTCGGATCTCTGCCATCCATCATCCATACAGCAGTCAAAAACAGCACAGCAGCCAGTATCATCCGTCTCAGACAGTATCCATATCTCATTCCATTTCCCTGCCTGCAAATATTTATCACATATATGTATGCGGCAATTCCGTCCTATATGCACCAGATTCAGCGTATTGGAAAACAGCACTTATTGAAAATACGGTATACCGGTCATACTTTCAGCTTCAGATCAACTTCTTCCTCCGCTTCTGCCTTGAAATCCTCCATCTGCACCGGGTTCAGCATCGGCAGATCATCCAGGGACTTAATGCCGAAGTGACGCAGGAAATCCTCTGTTGTACCGAAAAGCAGCGGCCGTCCGGGTGCATCCAGCCGTCCCAGTTCCCGGACAAGATTGTACTCCACCAGACGATTAACCGCATGATCGGACTTGACTCCGCGGATCTTCTCGATCTCCAGTTTTGTGATAGGCTGCTTGTAGGCAATGATGGACAATGTCTCCAGTACTACATCCGTCAGGACGATTTTTCGCGGCTGCTTTGCCACCCGGATCAGATACTCATACAGTTCATTCTTTGTACAAAGCTGAAATGAATGATCCAGCTCGATCAGACGGATTCCCCGGTTCTCGTTCTGGTACTGCTCCATCATCCGATACAGGATCTTCTGCGCATCGTCAACGCTCACACCAGCGGCTGCAGCCAGCTTTTCCACCTCCACGGCATCCCCCATGGCAAACAGGATCGCCTCAAATATCGCTTCTACTTTCTTCTCGTCCAAGTTCATCTACCCCATTCTGCTTTCTGACCGATGTCATACAGCTGATATATAGATTTCTTCAAAAGTACCTTCCTGCCGGACCTCCACCTTGCCCTCTTTCATCAGCTCCAGCAGGGTTAAAAACGCCACGACCATATACTGTTTTCCGCGCCTCAGCATAAGAATATTGCGGAATGTACAGTTTCTTTGCTTTTCTATGTAATCCTCCACAAACTGCATGGTTTCATTCATATCCACTTCTTCTTTTTCCAGCTGCCCGAATTTGCTTCTGACCGGATCCACACGATCCTCCTGGCGGCGCAGTATCTCCTGATACAGCTTCAGCATCCCGGCAAGTGTCACCCCATCCAGCAGCTGTCCGATATCCACAGGCTCCCGGTAGGCTTTGACTTCCGCAGGAATATCCTGCGCATGATACATCGTAAAAGATGCATCCTCCTGACGCTCCCGCAGTTCATAGGACATATACTTGTACATTTTGTACTCCAGAAGCTTCTGGACAAGTTCTGCTCTCGGATCCTCCACTTCTCCTTCTTCTGTGACCTCGGCCGGAAGCAGCATCCGCGACTTGATATCCAGAAGAGTGGCAGCCATGACCAGAAAATCGCTCATGGTATCCAGATCTTCATCTCCGATATCACTGATATATTCCATATACTGATCCGTGATCTCTGCGATCGGAATATCGTAGATATTTACTTTATTTTTATCAATCAGGTGAAGCAGAAGATCCAGAGGACCTTCAAACGCCTGCAGTTTTACCGGTATCCCCATTGCTCTCGGCCCTCCCGCCTGAAAATGGAATAAAATCGATCACAACCAGCTCCGGCGGATTGTTCAGCCTGAGCGGTATCGTATGGCTGCCCAGTCCGGCACTCACGATCATGCTGCGATTCTCCAGCCGGAACAATCCCCTGGAATATTCCGGAAAAAGACGAAGCTGCGGACTTACCACACCTCCCAGAAAAGGCAGCCGGATCATACCGCCATGATA
>JAQXWO010000089.1 GCA_029225485.1 Lachnospiraceae bacterium | reverse complement strand
GAATTACAGTTGTGGATGTTTCTGATGATGCGAAGCAGCTTTATGATATGCCGGCAGGAGCCTTTGTGTATGAGGTAGCTGAGGGCTCGGCGGCAGAAAAGGCCGGCATCAGAAAAGGTGATGTGGTCACAAAATTTGACGATGTTGATATATCAAGCGCTGATGAACTGGTGGAGCAGCTGACCTATTATAAAGTCGGTGAGACTGTGACAGTGGAGCTTCAGTCAGCAAATGCCGGTGAATATGAGAGCAGAGAAGTAGAAGTGACTTTGCAGGAAGGAGCTTCTGCAGCAGGTGCTTCTCCAGATAAAGAGGAATCATCGGATGACAGCGCAGCGATCCCGGATGAAAATGGAATACAGGAGCTTCCTTTTGAAGATGGGGATGGCTCCGGGGATGTATTTTAGATAAAAAGCTTCTAAAATGCTTCGCATTTCGTCGGTGTGGCGAATCAGCTATAAAATTTCAAGAACAGACCGCAGGACAGCAGATTTTCCTGTGGTCTGTTTTTATGTTGGAGGGAAAATGGTGTTGGGAGTAAAACGGATTTCCTGGCATAATTATACAGACGTTGCAGATTTAACCGGCAAAGGCTGCGGATGGAGCGGGAGTTTTGGGAGATACTATCATCAATGAATAAATTCAGGAGGTTATGATATGTATCATTATATGTCCATCACGGACGTTTATGCAAGAGAGATCCTGGATTCCAGGGGAAATCCCACCGTAGAGGTGGAAGTTATGACAGAGGATGGAAGTGTGGGAAGGGCAGATGTGCCTTCCGGGGCATCTACCGGACAGTATGAGGCGGCAGAGCTGAGAGACGGTCAAAAACGGTATCATGGAAAAGGAGTGGAGCAGGCGTGTCATTATGTGAATACGATTCTCGCAGATGCGGTGATCGGAGAAAATGTATATGATCAGGCCGCCATTGACCGGATCCTGCGGCGGGAGGATGGTACTCCTGCGAAAAAAAGACTGGGGGCAAACAGCATTCTCGGTGTGTCGATGGCAGTCGCTGATGCGGCCGCAAAGTCTCTTCAGATGCCATTGTTCCGGTATCTCGGGGGAATGCATGCACACATGATGCCGGTGCCTATGATGAATATACTGAATGGGGGCTGTCATTCGGAAAATTATATTGATTTTCAGGAATTTATGATCATGCCGGCGGGAGCGGAAGGATTCTCCCATGGACTGCAGATGTGTGCTGAAATTTATCACACATTAAAAAGTATCCTGAAGGAACGGGGACTTTCTACAGGAGTAGGAGATGAGGGAGGATTCGCGCCGGATCTGGCAGATGCCAGGGAAGTTCTTTCTGTCATATGCGATGCTGTGGAGAAGAGCGGATATACAGCAGGAAAACAGATTGTAATTGCGCTGGATGTAGCGGCGAGTGAACTCTATCAGGCTGAAAAAAACGCATATTATTTTCCGGGAGAGAGTAAAATGAAAGGTGTGGAGACATATCGAACTACAGATGAGATGATCGAATATCTGGAGTCACTTTGTGATATGTATCCGATTGCTTCTATTGAGGACGGGCTTGATGAGAATGATTGGGAGGGCTGGGAAAGGCTGACGCGGCGTCTTGGAAAGAGAATACAGCTGGTCGGAGATGATCTGTTTGTGACGAACCGGACGCGGCTGGCAGAAGGGATTCGCCGGAAGGCCGGGAATGCGATCCTGGTGAAGGTAAATCAGATCGGTACACTGACAGAGGCCTTTGAGACAATGGAACTGGCAAGGAAGTACGGATATAGAAGGATCGTGTCCCATCGTTCCGGAGAAACGGAGGATACTATGATCGCAGACATTGCGGTAGCAGTGGGGGCGGGGCAGATCAAGACAGGCGCCCCCTGCCGGACAGAACGTGTGGCGAAATATAATCAGCTTCTGAGGATAGAGGATTCCATCGGGTTGGGGGCTTCCTATGAAAATCCCTTTGAGTCCATCATAAAAGCCATAGATTAGTGCAGGATGAAACTAAAAATAGCAAAAAGTAGTTGAAATCTATGCATTCCTGTGATAAACTGTTTTTGTTTGACATAGGAGGTGTGGTTGATCGTGAGAATCTTTTTGAGTATTATTTTTATTATAGTATGTGTGGCATTGACTGTACTGGTATTGGCACAGCAGGGAAAGGATGCAGGGCTTGGCTCTATCGGCGGTATCGGCGATACTTACTGGAGTAAAAACAAGGCCCGTTCCATGGAAGGAAAACTTGTCCAGTTCACCAAGATTCTGGCAGTCGCTTTTATGGTAATTGCAGTGATTCTGAACCTGAACTTTTAGTAAATAAGGACTGATGCAGCCGTGCACCGGTCCTTTTCTTTGTCCGGATGGATTTTAAGCAAACAATTACGAGGATGAATGGGAGAAAGGCAGTGTATGACTCAGGAGAGAGAACAGTTTGAGCGCCGGAAAAAGGTGCTTTATGATATGATCTGTGACCGGCAGTATGTGCCGATGAAAATTAAGGAGATCGCGATACTTCTGCAGGTTCCGAAAGAGAAAAGGGAAGAGCTTCGGGAAGTACTGGATGCCCTCGTACTGGAGGGCAAGGTGGAAATCTCCGCCAAAGGAAAATACAGGAAAGCAAAAGCGAAGTTCGTTGAAGGTATTTATGAGGCGAACCCGCGGGGATTCGGATTTGTCCGCGTGGAAGGGTGGACAGAGGATATTTTTATTCCGGAAGAACAGGCAGGCAATGCTCTGCATCAGGACCGGGTGCAGGTGGCGATCCTTCAGGCAAAAGAGGGGAAACGTCCGGAGGGCAGTATCGTCAAAATCCTGGAGCGGGGGATCACAGAGGTGATCGGCACATATCAGAAAAGCCGCACCTATGGTTTTGTCGTACCAGATAATCAGAGAATATTGTCTGATATTTTTATCGCCCGGGAGAACAGCCTTGGTGCTGTGGATGGTCATAAGGTAAAAGTCAGGCTGACCAGCTATGGCGATCGGGGGAAAAATCCGGAAGGGATCGTGGAGGAGATCATCGGGCATGTGAATGATCCGGGGACCGATATTTTATCAGTTATTGTTTCCAGTCATCTGCCGATGGAATTTCCGGAAAAAGTGCTGCGTCAGGCAGAGCGTACACCTCTGGAGGTCAGTGAGGCAGACCGGGCAGGCAGACTGGATCTGCGGAATGTAAATATGGTCACCATCGACGGGGAAGACGCAAAGGATCTGGATGATGCTGTTTCCCTGACAGTGGAGGATGGTCATTATCATCTTGGGGTGCATATTGCGGACGTGTCCAATTATGTGCAGGAAAACAGTGCTCTTGACAGGGAAGCCCTGGTGAGAGGAACCAGTGTGTATCTGGCAGATCGGGTGATACCCATGCTGCCCCATCGTCTTTCCAACGGGATATGTTCCCTGAACGCAGGCTGTGACCGCCTGGCTTTGAGCTGCCTGATGGAGTTTGATGAAGATGGCAGACTGCTTTCGCATCAGGTGGCAGAGACCGTGATCTGTGTGGACAGGCGGATGTCCTACAATCAGGTAAGAGCCATCATTGAAGATCAGGATGAAAATTTATGCCGGGAGTTTGAAGATCAGGTGCCCATGCTGGAGCAGATGGCTGAGCTTTCCGGGAAGCTGAGGGCGGCCAGAAGAAAGCGGGGAGCCATTGATTTTGATTTTCCTGAGGCAAAGGTGAAGCTGGATGAGCTGGGGGTTCCTGTTGAGATCTGCCCATATCTTCGGAATGTGGCGACAGATCTGATCGAGGATTTTATGCTGGCGGCAAATGAAACAATTGCAGAGGATTTTTACTGGCAGCAGGTGCCTTTTGTATACCGGACCCATGAAGCACCGGATCCGGAGAAAATCAGAGACCTTGCAGTGATGATCTGCGCCGGAACTGACCGGAAAAAAGCAGCAGCCTATGCATTGAGAAGCGTATCTGATGAAGTACGTCCCCGGGAAGTCCAGAAGCTTTTGGATCAGGCTGCCGGACTGCCGGAAGAAAAGATGATCAGCCGTCTGATGCTCCGGTCTATGAAACAGGCGGCCTATACCACAGACTGTCTGGGGCATTTCGGACTGGCTGCAAAATACTACTGCCATTTTACGTCCCCGATCCGCCGTTATCCGGATCTGCAGATACACCGGATCATCAAGGATGTACTGCGGGGCAGGATGAACGAAGAGAAGAGCAGCCACTATACAGAAATACTTCCCCAGGTGGCACAGCAGTCCAGTACGACAGAGCGCAGAGCCGAAGAAGCCGAGCGGGAGACCATCAAGCTGAAAAAAGCAGAATATATGGAAAAGCATATTGGAGAAGAGTACGATGGAGTGGTATCCGGGGTCGCATCCTATGGCTTGTATGTGGAACTGGAAAATACAGTGGAAGGATTGCTTCATGTGACCAGGATGTATGATGACCGCTATCTTTATCATGAGGAAACCGGGGAACTGGCAGGTATGGATACCGGACGCACTTTCCGGCTTGGAGATCCCATCCGCATTCGTGTATCCTCCGCCAGCAAGGATACACGGACTGTGGATTTTGAATTTACCAGTCCGGAACAGTAACAGAAGGAAAAAAATCAGATCAGGGGGATGGAAGTATGAGTGAAGGAGTCAAACTGATTGCGAACAACAAAAAAGCATATCATGATTATTTTATTGAGGAAACATACGAGACAGGCATCGCACTTCACGGTACGGAAGTGAAGTCCCTTCGTATGGGAAAATGCAGCATTAAAGAATCCTTTGTGCGAATTGAAAACGGGGAAGTCTTTATCTACGGGATGCATATCAGCCCCTATGAGAAAGGCAACATCTTCAATAAGGATCCGCTGCGTGTACGCAAACTGCTGCTTCACCGGGGAGAGATCAATAAGATGACCGGGAAAATAGCAGAAAAAGGCTATACACTGGTACCGCTGCGGGTTTACTTTAAAGGAAGTCTGGCAAAAGTGGAGATCGGTCTTGCCAAAGGAAAGAAACTGTACGACAAACGTCAGGATATTGCGAAAAAAGATCAGAGAAGAGAAGCTGAGAAAGAATTCAAAGTACGAAATCTGGCTTAGGTCCGTAAAGAAAATCGGGAAAGTATAAGTCCGGGAGCTGCACAGCGGCTTCCGGCTTTGCATTAAGGTATCACAAAACAAAAGAGAACAGGGCTGTATTTATTTACGGGTACAGCCCTGTTCTCTTTGATAAGAATCATATGGATGGAGTAGACGAGAATCGAACTCGTGTCCGAAAGCCGATCCACTGTCCTTCTACTATCATAGTCAGCTATTTGACATTCCCTCCGCCAGCCGGCAACTGACAGCCTGCTGATTTCAGTAGCTTCATGATACGCCCATATGCGCAAAGCTTAACATATGTCGTTTCCTGCATCGTCGATGCCTGGGTCACAAAGTGCAGGTGCTCTGTGTCAGACAGCTGCCATTAGGCAGCGATTGCTAAATTATCTTCAGCGTTTATATTTAGTTTTGTGATTTGACGCATCACCTGCGGATAGCTTCTCCAGCTTCACAACCCCCGTCGAAACCTTTACTACCCCGGAGTTATCACATTCTATCGCAAACACGATACGTTGTCAAGGGTGAATTACAGCAAATTTTCAACGCAGAAATGTAATGGGGGGTACTGTTCTGTGGATAAGGAAAAAAACTATAGCCATTTTTTATGAATAGTGATATGATAACAAATGGTTTTGGATAAAGAGTGTACAGTTGGAAGAAAATACAGTGATATGAGCTGAAAAAGGAAAAATTCAGGAGAGACTAAATGACAGAATCAGGAATTAAAGTGGCAAAATTCGGGGGAAGCTCTCTGGCGGATGCCGGTCAGTTCCGGAAAGTAAAGGCAATAGTGGAAAAGGATCCACAGAGGCGTTATATTATTCCATCGGCGCCGGGCAGACGGAACCGTGAGGATGAGAAAGTGACGGATCTGCTGTATCAGTGTTATGCGGAGACGGTCTCGGGAGGAGATTACCGGAGTACTCTGGATAAGATCAGACAGAGATATCAGGAGATCATTGACGAGCTGGGACTTGCGCTGTCGCTGGAATCACAGTTTGAAAAGATCGAGCAGGCGTTTCTGGAAAAGGCCGGGGAAGAGTATGCGGCTTCCAGGGGAGAATATCTGAATGGTATCCTGCTGGCAGATTATCTGGGCTATGATTTTATTGATCCGGCCTGTGCGGTGCGATTTGACCGGGATGGTATCTTTGAGGATGAGAGGACCAATTTCTTTCTGCAGGAATGTCTGGGGAAAACAGAACATGCAGTGATACCGGGATTTTACGGAGCAGATGATGCCGGAAATATTCATACATTTTCCAGGGGAGGCTCGGACGTCACGGGAGCCATTGTGGCCAGGGCCGTGCAGGCGGATCTGTATGAGAACTGGACAGATGTACCGGGGTTTCTTCTGACAGATCCGGGTATTGTGAAGGATCCGAAAAAGATCGATGTGATGACCTTCGGAGAACTGAGAGAGCTGTCCTATCGTGGGGCAACCGTCCTGCATGAGGAGGCGGTCTATCCGGTGCGGCGGGAAGGAATCTCCATTCATATCAGGAATACGAATCATCCGGAGGAGACAGGGACGCTCATCTGCAGTCAGATCCGGCCGGAGGATATGGTGCCGGTGACAGGGATTGCAGGAAAGAAAAATTTTACGGCTATCAGCATTGCCAAAAACAGGATGAATGCCCAGATCGGTTTCTGTAAAAAGCTGCTGGAAGCATTTGAGGAGAATCAGATATCCTGCGAACATCTTCCCTCTGGCATCGATACCATCAGTGTGATACTGTCTCAGCAGGAATTCCACAGCAAAGAGCAGCAGATTATGGAATCTCTGCATCGTCTGCTTCGCCCGGACAAGATCGAAGTGGATGATGATATGGCGCTGGTGACGGTAGTCGGAAAAGGGATGCGTTCCGTCTGTGGTATCGCGTCGAGATTTTTTACGGCTCTGGGCGATGCCGGAGTCAATATCAAGATGATCGATATGGGATCCAATGAGGTAAACTGTACCATCGGAGTCAGCAATCGTGATTTTGAGACGGCGATCCGTGCGCTGTATGAAGCGCTTGCTCAGTAAACACGATGCGGGCAGAACGTTGATTGAAAGAAGGTGAAAAGGTGTATATTTTATATTTTTTATTATGGATCATCTTTAACGGGGCTGTCACACCGGAAATCTGTGTGTTCGGCCTGGTGATTGCAGCGGCTGTATTTGCATTTACCTGTAAATTCATGGATTACAGTCTGCAGAAGGAACTGCATGTGCTGAAGAAAAGCTGGAAGTTTCTTTGCTATGTGATCGTACTGGTGCTTGAGATCGTTAAAGCTAATTTTTCTGTGATCCATATGATCCTGTCGGAAAAGGAAGAGCCGGAACCGGCGCTGGTAAGTTTTCATTCAGATATGAAGACGGATGTCGGACGGGCACTGCTGGCAAACGCGATCACGCTGACGCCGGGTACCATTACGGTGGCTCTGGAGGGTAACGAATATACGGTCCACTGTCTCGATGAAAATCTGGCAGAAGGTATGGACAGTTCCGTATTTGTAAAACGGATCTCAGAACTGGAGCGGTAGCTTACTGCTTGAAAAGGAGGAAAGAGTATGGGGACAGGAACAGAAGCTTTGGCAGGCGCATATCATGGATTATTTGTGTTTGCCCTGATTTTTCTTGCGGTCATGGTGGTGCTCTGTCTGATCCGGGCCATCGTCGGTCCCAGGATCGCTGACCGGATCGTGGCGATCAATATGATGAGCACGATGGTTCTGGTCATTATCGCGATTCTGGCTTTGATGCTGGAAGAAGGATACCTGGCAGATATCTGCCTGATCTATGCCATGATCAGCTTTCTGGCGGTCGTTGTGCTGACGAAAGTGTATATGGGAGTATATCTGGAAAAGAAAGAAAAAGAAGAGGAGGAGAAAAAGAATGGTATTCTTTGAATGGGTCAGATTTCTGGCAGGCGGTTTTCTGCTGCTGTTCGGGCTGGGGATTTTTGCCATCGAGATGATTGGAGTATACCGGTTTCATTATGTGCTGAACCGTATGCATGCCGCCGCCATGGGAGATACCCTGGGGATCGGATTCTCACTGGTGGGGCTCATGATTATGAGCGGATTCAATTTTACTTCCCTCAAGCTGCTTTTTGTCGTTATTTTTTTATGGTTTTCTTCTCCGTCTTCTTCTCATCTGATCGCACGTCTGGAAGTGACCACCGATGAAGAGAAAGAGAAGCATTACCGGTTGGTGAAGCTGGAAGAGCTGGAGCAGGAGATCTCCGGCAGGGAAACAGACGGATGCCCGGATGCAGGAAAGGAGGCATGACAGGGATGCAGCTGTTTACTTATATTTTACTGGGATTTCTGGTAGTGTGCGCTATTTCTGTCAGTATTTCCAAAAATCTTTTGAATTCTATTGCAATCTTTATGTCATACAGTCTGATCATGTCCGTGATCTGGATTCTGCTGGAATCTCCGGATCTGGCGATCACAGAGGCGGCAGTAGGGGCCGGCGTGACATCAGTTCTTTTTTTTGTGACGCTGAAAAAGATTCACGCTATGATTGATACGGAGGAAGAAGACAAAGAGCTTCCGGATAAAAAACAGGGGCAGGAGTCCGCAGGAGTATCAGGAGAGGAGGGAAAACATGAGTCGGAAAATAAGTAATGAAAAGTATAAAAAGACATTTTCTTATCATATGAAGCAATGGTTTACCGGTGAAAAGGATCCCTTTCTGGATTCTGTTGAGATGAAGCCTCAGAAGGAATTTGCGGAGACCAAAGAAGAAAAGAGCAGAAGAATACAGGAAAAAGAGCAGATGATGGACTGGATCTACAGCGGAGAGCGCAATCGGGAGCTCCGAGCATTCCGTAAAGCCTATCATGTGATCAGTGTGTTGTTCTGTATCTGTCTGGTGGCAGTTCTTCTGATCGCTGTTTCGTATCTGCCGCCCTTTGGAAATGCCGGTAATCCTGTCAATAATGAGGTGCCGCAGCGCTATATTGAGAGCGGTCTTCAGGAGACGGGAGCGGTCAATATAGTGACAGGTATGATCCTGGATTACAGGGCCTTTGATACACTGGGAGAATCCCATGTTCTTTTTATAGCCACCTGCACGGTGCTGATCTTGCTCCGGGTGGACGGTGATAAGAAAAAGAGAAAGGAAGCGGAGGTGGATGACCGCCTCTATGAGCCGAAGAATGATGTGATTCTTCAGACGGTGGCCAGGATTCTGGTACCGCCGATCATCATTTTCGGTATTTATGTGATACTCTGCGGTCATCTCGGACCGGGAGGCGGTTTCTCCGGAGGTGCGGTGATTGGTGCGGGACTGATCCTGTATCTGAATGCTTTTGGTTTCGCAAAGACAGAGCGTTTCTTTACGGCGAAAACTTATAAGGTGATGTGTTTTGTGGCTTTGGGCTGCTATTGTCTGGCGAAAAGCTATTCCTTCTATACGGGAGCAAATCATCTGGAGAGTATGATTTCACTGGGGACGCCGGGAGCGATCCTGAGCAGCGGACTGATCCTGATTCTGAACATCTGTGTCGGAATTGTGGTGGCAGGCACCATGTATACCTTTTATGTCATGTTCCGGAAAGGAGGATATTGAGATGAATGTTTCAAATCTGATGAACAACTATCCGGAGGCTGTTGCTATGATCCTCTTTGCGATCGGATTCAGCAATCTGCTTTTACAGAAAAACCTGATCAAAAAGATCATCGGTCTGAACATCATGGATACTGCGATGTATTTGTTCCTTGCTGCGAAAGGATTTATTGAGGGCAGAAAGGCGCCGATCGTTACAGATGGTGTACAGAGCGTGGAGGCTTATGTGAATCCGATTCCCAGTGGTCTGGTGCTGACGGGGATCGTCGTGTCCGTATCAGTCACAGCGCTGATGCTGTCACTTACCATCCGGCTTTACCGCAGATATCATACCCTGGATATGGATGAGATTTCCACCAGGCTGAAAAAGGAGGGACTGTGATGCGGTTTGTACAGAATCTTCCTTTTATTTCCATCATTCTGACTTTATTTTCCGGCTCTCTTTCTTCTATTATCAGTGGAAAATGGGCGAAAAGACTGAATCTGTTTGTAATAGCGGCTGTGACTGTGATGTCTGCGGCTGTCCTGTTGTTTGTCCTTGGTACGGGGGAAAGCTATGTCTATATGATGGGACATTTTCCGGCACCCTGGGGCAATGAGATCCGGATCGGTGTGCTGGAAGGAATCATGGCGGTCTTTTTCTGCGTAGTCATGCTGCTGTGTATGCTGGGAGGCGGACGTGAGCAGGAGGCGGAGATCGAGGCGGGTAAGCTGAATCTCTACTATATTATGGTGAATCTGCTTCTCTGTTCTCTGCTGGCTCTGATCTATACAAATGACCTGTTTACAGCCTATGTATTTGTGGAGATCAATACGATATCTGCCTGTGGACTGATCATGATCAAACAGAATGGACGTACCATTGTGGCTGCGACACGCTATATGATCATGAGTCTTCTGGGGTCCGGTATGCTGCTGCTGGGCATCTGCTTCCTGTATGATCTGACAGGCCATCTGCTGATGAGCAATATCAAAGAGCAGGTACATATTTTGAGTGAGACGGGGCAGTATCATATACCGCTTCTGGTATCCGTGGGACTGATGTCGGTGGGACTGGCCATAAAAAGTGCGCTGTTTCCATTTCATTCCTGGCTTCCGGATGCCTATGGATATTCCACGGTATCCTCTGCGGCGATTCTTTCATCGCTGGTATCCAAGGGATATATCTTCCTTCTGGTAAAGATTTTTTACAGAGTGGCAGGATTTGATATTATCACGGACAGCAAGGTGGTAAATATTCTGTTCGTATTTGGCATCTGCGGTATGATCATGGGTTCTGTCAGCGCAATCAAGGAAAATAATATCCGCAGAATGATCGCATTTTCTTCCGTGGCGCAGATCGGCTATATCTATATGGGATTCGGAATCGCCACAGAGATGGGAGTGATTGCCAGTCTGTATCATATTTTCTCTCATGCGGCTACAAAATCGCTGCTGTTTATCTCGGCTTCCGGTATCACGGATGCTTCCGGGGACAGCACGAATTTCTTTGATCTGACAGGAGCGGGATATCGGAACAAGCTGGCGGGGGTTGCCTTTACAGCAGGTTCTCTTTCCATGGTAGGCTTTCCAATATTTTCAGGATTTATTTCCAAGATACTGTTTGCACAGGCAGCCGTGGACGGTACCTGGAAAATGCTGCCCACGATGAGTGCACTGGCCATCAGTACGATTCTGAATGCGGTATACTTTATGAAGACAGTGATCCGGCTTTATACCCCGGAAAAGAAGGCAGTGATCCGGGCAAAGAAATTCCGGACGATTCCTGCCGGCGAGTGTCCGGCAAAATCGATTGCCCTTGTCTGCTTTATTATTCTGAATCTGATTCTGGGGCTTTGTTCTGAGCCGATCGTGGGATTGATCCGGCAGGGCCTTGAGATGTTTGCGTAAGGAGGAAGGGAGAAATGAAAGGCTGGTTTTTATTGCCTGTGCTGATATCAGTTCTGGCAGGGATTTTTCTGCTCCTGCTCTCTTTTGGGAAGCATCTGAGACAGGAGAGTGAGAGCAGCCGTCCGGGAAGGAGAGAGCTGCATGTGTTTGTGATGACGGTGCTGGGGATCTCAGCAGTGCTGACACTGGCTGCAGCCTGGAGCGGCGATCACAGTGTGACACTGTTTTATCTGATGAAAGATATTCCCGTCTATTTTCATATTGATGCGGTGGGAAGGCTGTTTGCCACAGTCGTGACAGTGGTATGGGTGCTGGCAGGCATTTATTCTTTCGTGTATATGGAACATGAGGGGGAAGAATTAAGATATTTCGGATTCTATCTGGTGGTATACGGCATTCTGATCGCTCTGGATTTTGCGGGAAATCTGGTGACGATGTATCTGTTCTATGAACTGATGACTCTTACCTCGATGCCCCTTGTGCTTCACAACGGATCCAGGGAGGCGATCATGGCTGCACTGAAGTATCTGTTTTACTCCATGTGCGGAGCTTACCTCGGTCTCTTTGCCATATTCTTTCTGTACCGCTATTGTGGTACGCTGGAGTTTACTTCCGGAGGAACGCTGGATATGGCTCTGGTACAGGGACAAGAGTGGATCCTGCTGAT
>JAQXWO010000088.1 GCA_029225485.1 Lachnospiraceae bacterium | reverse complement strand
ATCAGCGCGTCATCAAAGCCTGCCTCCTCAGCCAGCGCCCGGAAGAAACCGGCATGTCCGATACTGATCTGGAATTCCTGCAGACCAGCCTTCTTCAGCGCCTGGATCACCAGAGCGATCACCTCTGCATCCGCGTCCGCGCTGTCCTCACCGATCAGTTCCGCACCGATCTGCGTATTCTCTTTCAGACGTCCCTGATAACTGGAATTGTTGATAAAGGTATTTCCCAGATACGTCAGACGGACCGGCATGCCGCTTCCCAGCAGATACTTGGAAGCCGCCCGGGCAATGGAAGGGGTAAAATCTGGCCGGAGCACCAGTGTATTTCCCTCCCGGTCGAAGAACTTATACAGATCTCTGGAAGGTGTGGTACCGACCTCCTTCCCGAATACATCAAAAAACTCAAACGTAGGTGTCTCAATATCCCGGTATCCGAAGGACTTGATCACCGAATGCAGCCGCTCCTGCAGCAGCAGCTTCTGCTCACATTCTTTATTATAGATATCACGCACTCCTTCCGGAGTATGAAGTATCTTCTGCATGATAGAAACTCCTTTCGCATATAAACCCATGTACTTTAGCATGGTAATGTGCTACCATGTTACTATATTAAACAGCATTTCAGATTATACGGGATAATGCTGTACTTGTCAACTCGAAAAAATATCCGGCCGTGAATCCAGATCAATCTGCAGTGCATCCAGATACGGCACCAGATATCCGCCGTGAGGTTTCAGATAGTAATCCTGATCCAGTTCTTCATACCGGAAGCTTTTCCGGCCTCCTTTTTGGGCCCGCTCCCAGAATTTCATCAGATGGGCCAGAGGCAGGTAAAACAGCTCATTCCTGGCAGAATAAAAAAGGATCAGAAAAGAGATTCCTCCCTGCTTTTCAAACTGCAGCATAAAGTCCACCTGATGCTGATGGATATTCTGCAGCGCAAAGGTATCGGCAGTGGACTCCTTTGCATCAAAACAGACTGGGATCCCCTGCACGGCTCCGATATAGTCCACCGTACTTTTCTGCTCAAAATAAGCCAGGGTGATATGCCGGTGCTCCCGGTCCATCTGTATCGGCGTGATAGGGGTAGGAATCTTCTGGATCAGAGCCAGCCCCTTTTCCAGGTACTGTTCATTCGTGCGGTTGATAAGGTCCTCCAGCGTAGATCCGCGGAGTCCACGTGAATTCCAGGTTGCCATGTCTGCCTCCTATCCTTCGTACGGCACCAGCTTCTGATAGATCTCAGGTACAGGAGCCGTAAAACTTTTCCCCGACAGATATGACAGGGTACCTTCTATATCCGGAAATTCCAGACGGTACGCGTGAAGCAGCTGATACCGGATATGATATGCTCTGCTGTAGCGTTCATTGGTTCCCTGTTTTCCATATTTGGGGTCTCCGATGATCGGGTGCCCGATGGAAGCCAGATGCGCGCGGATCTGATGGCTGCGGCCTGTGATCAGCAGTACTTCCAGCAAAGTGACACCCTCTCCATAAGCCAGCACCCGATATTCCGTCTCAATGGGAAGTGCGCCGTCCTCCGGTGCTTTCAGGATCTGAACCTGATTTGTGCCATGATTCTTTTTCAGGTATCCATTCAGCCGGCAGTTTCCTGTCATCCTTCCGGAAACGATGCACCGGTAATACTTGTGCATGGTGCGCTCTCCCAGCAGCCGGCTCATCTCCTGCAGACCGGTCAGGCTTTTGCCTGCCACAACGATCCCGCTGGTATTGCGGTCCAGCCGGTTGCAGACAGAAGGATGAAAGGAAGCAAGCTGCTCCTGAGTCATGGCCTTCGATTCGATCAGATATGTGATGAGATACTCCACCAGAGACTGTTCTGGTCCGTCAGCTCTCTGAGAAAGCATGCCGGCCGGTTTGTTGATCAGCAGGATATGGTCATCCTCGTACAGAATATCCAGTTTTCTGCTGGCTTTCTGATAAGTGGAGGTATGAAATTTGTCAAAAGTTTCGTCGGAAAAAAAGAGGCGTACCTCATCCCCCAGCACAAGCAGTTCACTGCCTGATGCCTTTTTCCCGTTCAGTGTAATATTTTTCTTGCGGAGCATTTTGTAGATAAAACTTTTCGGCGCTTCATTCAGATATTTGACCAGAAGCTTGTCCAGGCGCTGCCCCGCCTCGTTCGTGGATACAAGAAGTAACTTCATAATCCTGATCTAACAGTTCCTTCCTTTTCGTTTATAGTGAGATAGCAAACAGTGTATGAAGGATCAGCTCATCTCTCGAGAGATCCGGATAACGCTCATCCGGTGTAAACACGATCCCCTCATGGTACTTTTCCTGATAGGAGTTCAGGTGCTCTGCCCTCTGGCAGTAGGCTTTCAGATTCTGAAATACCCTGACCTGGGTATTCTGAAATCCATTGACTGTCAGTATCTTTGTCACATGTTTGGCCAGATCCGCCGGTTTGGTTTTCGGATCCGGCGTGTAACAGATCACCTGATTTCCGCATACTGCCACTGCATTCACAGGGCTGTTATGCTCATAAGTGGTAAAGACCAGCTCATAGGCCGCTGTCAGACTCCCGGAAGCTCGGGAAGCCTGCTCCAGTACCTCTTTAGCTGCCGGCTTTTGCATCAGGATCAGAATCAGACTTACCATGGATTTGCATGCCGGAAGACAGCCCAGGATCGCCACGAAGGTCAGCCAGTTCAGTCTTGTTTTCGTCACCGTGATACCGATGATGTAAAGTCCGATGGGCAGTGCAAACAGCAGAAACGTCACCAGCAGCGTACGTATCTGCTGATACCGGATATATCCGGGAGTGCCTTTTTTTACTTTTTTCATAATCATCAGCCTTTCTTCTTGTGTATGTTACGAATCGTTTTTTTCTTCTGGGTCCTGGCGGAAACTTTCTCCGGTGAAGAGCCCCTGCTGCTTCTGATATCACCAGAAGCGCTG
>JAQXWO010000087.1 GCA_029225485.1 Lachnospiraceae bacterium | reverse complement strand
CCGCCGTAGATCTGCCGGTGGAAATGCTCAATAAAATGTCCGTACAGCATCTGGCTGCGGATGCCGATGACCCGGTTCAGGTTTGTATGCAGTTTCATGTTCTCAGTGCTCCTTCCTCCTGTATAAAAGCAGAGCTGCTCTCCACAGGTGATGACTCATCCATTTCACAGCAGCTCCTTTACAATCATATATTACCGTAACTGTTCAGAACCAACCTCCAAAATGCTTCGCATTTCGTCGGTGTGGCGTATCCGCCAAATAAAATTTCAAAAACAGTCTTAAAAATGCAAGCATTTTACGCCTGTTTTATGAAATTTTGCCTGGCTCTGAACAGTTACATATTACCTATAATATCCTGCTTCAGAATACTTAACGTTCCTTCCAGATCCCCCTCACACAGCTTGCGGTAAATCTCTCCATGAGCTTCATCATTGACAGAATCTGCCATGCTGTTCTTCCTTTTCCACATATTCTGTGCGTAAACACGCTTGGCCATATCCATACACTGTCTCAGGAATCTCAGAATAATCTTGTTCTCTGAAAATGATGCCAGGAGCATATGAAACTCCTCATTATCCTCCCATACCTGCCAGACATCCACATCTTTTTTGGCAGACGCAGCCGTCAAGTGATCCGATATCTGTTTCTTCTGCTGCCCGGTAAGATTCGGAAATGAAATACGCAGTGCCTCCGTCTCCAGCATCACTCTCATATTCGTAATATCCTGAAAATCCTTTTCCTGAAGCTGCACTACCATATATCCAAAACGGGGGACACTGATCAGAATCCCCTCACTGCAAAGCTTGACCAACGCTTCACGAACAGGCGCCTTACTGACTCCAAACAACTCCATCAAACGCTTTTCATTCAGCACCTGCCCCTCCTCGGATGGGTTTTTAATGATCATTTCAAGAATACTGTCATGAATCTGATCCGCCAAAGAGGCTTTTTTTAACTGTGCAAATCCTGTCATCAACTGTTCATCCATACACTATTCCATCCTGTTCAATAATTCCAGAATATCCTGCTTTGTCATCTTATAAAAATTCCCGCAGGTGACTGTACCGTCACAGGTCATATGATCCGCCATCTCCTCGAATTTTTCATTCCCTATCCCGACCTCATGAAGTGACTGAGGCAGGCCGGCATCCCTCAGCAATCTGCGCAGGCGGCGTACTCCCTCCATCGCGGTTTCTTTCAAATTTTCAAAATTCATCTCAACATTCCATACACGTACGGCATACTGCGTAAGCTTCGGCAGGCATTCCGGCTTCTCACAAAGGTACTCCATCCATGCCGGTGTGGAAATAGCCAGTCCCGCACCATGTGCAATATCGTAATAGCCACTGATCTGATGTTCCAGCACATGATTGAACCAGTCCTGCTCTCTTCCGCAGCCCGTCATATCATTCTGCGCCCAGGTACCACACATCATAATTTCTGCTCTCGCCGCATAATCATCCGGCTTTTCAAGCACAATGGGAAGATTATGAATCACCGTCACCAGAATCGCTTCTGTCACACGGTCAGTCATCTCCACATTTTCTGTCCGGCTGAAATAGCGTTCCATGGCGTGAGACATCATATCCATACAGCCGCAGGCTGTCTGAAAAGCAGGCAGAGTATATGTAAGCTCCGGATTCATAATAGAAAAAACCGGGCGCATCAGCGGAGAGCCAAAACCCGCTTTCACAGAAATGGTCTCATCCGAAACCACACAGCTGTCACTCTCTTCGCTTCCGGCTGCCGGTAAGGTGAGAATATCTGCCACCGGAATCCTCTGGTCTCCCGGCATTGCTTTTCCGGAGATCAGATCCCACACATCACCATTGTAGTATACACCAAAGGAGATAGATTTACAAGTATCGATGGTGCTGCCTCCACCTGCCGCAAGGAGAAAATCCACGTTCTTTTCCCTGCAGATTTCAATTCCTTTCCGAACCAGGGATACTCTCGGATTCGGCACTACTCCCGGCAGTTCATCATAAACAAGTCCCGCGTCTGTCATGGATTTTATTACTCTATCATAAAGACCGCTTTTTTTGATCGAAGAACCTCCATATACAAACAACACTCTGGTCGCCCCGTGTTTTCTCAGTTCTTCTCCCACACGAAGTTCCGTATCTTTTCCAAAGATCATTTTCGTTGAACACTGAAAATCAAAATTATTCATGTCATTCACTCCTTAATCTGTCAAATATAAACTTTTGTTCTGATAAAAACGGATCCTGTACATCCGTTCATCTGTATTTTCCATGTCACAAAATAATCAAATCTTTTGAACTTGCAGTCAGATTCTCGAATCCGTCCTTTCGGATTACAATCATATCCTCAATTCTCACTCCGAATCGTCCCTTCAGATAAATACCCGGTTCCACCGTAATCACGATACCCTCTGTCAAAATATCTGTACAATTCTCATTAAATCTTGGATTCTCATGAACTTCTACACCTACACTGTGACCCAGACCATGAGAAAAACATCCCTGATATCCACAATCGTAGATATATTTTCTGGCAGCCGCATCCACATCCCGGCAAACTGCCCCCGGATGTATCCTGTCAAACGCTCTTTTCTGTGCTTCTTTTACGATCTCATATACTTTCCTCTGTTCT
>JAQXWO010000086.1 GCA_029225485.1 Lachnospiraceae bacterium | reverse complement strand
TGCTGTATTTCTTTTATCAGATACCGCCCTGGAGTCTGCTGATCAATCTGGCTGTTGTGCCGCTGATGTCCTTTGTTATGGGATTTGGAATGCTGGGAGGCATCCTGGGGATGGCATCAGGATCCATCGGCGTGTTTCTGTCCGCCCCCTGCCACTATCTGCTGGAATCCATTACACAGCTTTGTCGTCTGGAACAGAAGCTGCCGGGCAATCTGATCGTCTGCGGCAGACCGGATGCCATCCGGATCCTGCTGTATTATGCAGTGCTGGGGGCGGCAGCTCTGGTTTCCCGGTGTTTCCTGGAAGAGAATTCAGGATTGTTTTGCAGGAGAAGCAGAAAGCAGAATTATGCAGTGGTACGTGTGGTATGGCTGTCTGCGTTTCTAGTGTGCCTGCTTTTTATGCAGCCTTCCCGGATACAGCAGATGGAGGTGACCTGCCTGGATGTGGGGCAGGGAGACGGGATCCTTCTGCGGGTACCATCCGGGGAAGTGTGCATGATCGACGGGGGCAGTTCCACTGAAAACAGTATCTGGGATTACCGGATCAGCCAGACCTTGAAATGCTATGGAGTCCGGGACATTGACTGGTGGTTTGTATCCCATTCTGACTCCGATCATATCAGCGGCCTGCTGGAATATCTGCAGGAATATAAAAGGAATATCGCGGGAGCCAATGCAAAGGGGATCACACTGCATCATCTTGTACTGCCGGTGACGAAGGAGCGGGATGAGAAGCTGGAACAGCTGCAAAGGCTGGCATCAGAAAACGGGATTCAGGTGCACACGATGGAAGCCGGAGACGCGGTACAGCTGAAAGAGCAGGAGGAAAGCTGCATTTTGAAGAGTCTGGCGCCGGATGGCAGTCATTTGACCGGAGACAACAATCAGGATTCTCTTGTATTGCTGCTGCAATATGGCAGATTTCGGATGCTGTTTACCGGAGATCTGGAAAAAGAGGGAGAAAAATATTTGCTGGAATCAGGCAGGTCCATCGATGCAGATGTATTAAAAGTGGGGCATCACGGCACGAAGAATGCATCGTCAGAGGAATTTTTAAAGGAGGTATCCCCAAGGGTGGCAGTGATCTCCTGTGCAGCGAAAAACAGATACGGCCATCCCGCACCGGAGACCGTGAGCCGTCTGCAGGAAAGCGGCTGTCAGGCAGTCTGTACGGCGCAGACAGGAGCAGTACAGATCCGTTCAGACGGGAAGGGATATGAGGTGCTTCATTGATTTCATGGGAATGTTGTACTATAATGATGCCAGGGTCAAAAGAGGAGGAAGGTAAGATAAAATGAAGAAGGATACAAAACTGTTTACGAAGCCATTGTTTGTCTGCGGCGTTGCGCTGCTTTGCTGTCTGCTGTGGGGAAGCGCATTCCCCTGTATCAAGATCGGATACAGACTTTTTGAGATTCCGGGTGAAGATACGATGTCCCAGATGGTGTTTGCCGGGTACCGGTTTACGCTGGCAGGGATCATGGTCATTCTGATCGGAAGTCTTGTGAAGGGGCATTTTTTAAGGCCGGCCTCTTCCTCCTGGTTTATGGTAGTAAAGCTGGGGCTGGTGCAGACGATCCTGCAGTATGTATTTTTTTATACAGGTCTCGCCCACACGACGGGGGTGAAATCTTCCATTATTTCGGCCTCCAACGTATTTATCACGCTCTTTCTGTCGGCAGCGGCCTTTCGTGAGAAACTGTCGGCACGAAAACTGGCAGGATGTCTGGTGGGATTCGCAGGAGTTGTGCTGATCAACCTGACAGGCAGCGGACTTGATCTGAATCTGTCACTGGCAGGGGAAGGCTCCATCCTGGTATCTGCCTTTGCGGGGGCAGTCTCCTCTGTGATGATCAAGCACTATTCGTCCAGGGAAGATACATTTGTATTATGTGGCTATCAGTTTTTCTTCGGCGGCATTATCCTGGCCCTGATCGGACTGGCCTGCGGCGGAAGAGTGACCGGATTTACACCGGTATCTTCGCTGCTTCTGTTGTATATGGGCCTGATTTCCGCAGTGGCCTATTCCATGTGGAGCTTTCTTTTGAAATACAATCCTGTGGGCAAGGTGGCGATCTTCGGCTTCAGCAATCCGGTGTTCGGGGTGATATTGTCAGCACTGCTGCTGGGAGAAAAAAATCAGGCATTTACGATGCAGGGGCTGGCGGCGCTGGTGCTGGTGTGCGGGGGGATACTGCTGGTGAATAAGAGTAAGTAGGGAATCAAAGACGTGACGCCCCGTGCAGCTTTGGAATACCTCACGCAAACGCGGGTAACGCTCCGACGAGCTAACTGCTAACTTCGACTACGAAGTTCAGCAATGGCTTCGCTCCGAGTCTGCGTAAGCAGTGGATCTCGTCTGCGCTAAAAGCACCCGCTGAGTGTTTGCTTTGAAGTATTCCAAAGCTGCACGGGGCTGTTCTTCAAAGGTATTTTTGTTTGAGTGATTTGCATTGACATTTTCATTGTATTCTATGAGAAGATTTATTTTCCTTTTATTTTCTGAAGTTGGTATGATAAGTGTCATGAGTTGTTGTTTCTATATATTTGAAACACAGCTGTTTGCCTCAGACACATTGGATATGCCTGAGACAGACAGCGTCGCTCGAATAATAACAAAAATTAAGAAAAATATGGAAATTATTTGGAGTTTTAGCATATAATGGTAGGAGAGGAATCCGCTGGATTCATGTTTTTGTGACATGGAAGTGCAGGATGAGAGGAGGGATGTCTGTGACGATCCGTGAGAAGACAGAGGAGCAGGAAGCGCGGTTTTTCAGCCCTTATGCGGCGCTGAGCAGGGATACGAAGGGACGGGAGAGACAGGAGGTGCCCTGTGATATCCGTACGGCTTATCAGAGGGATCGTGACCGGATCCTTCACAGTAAATCTTTCCGGAGGCTGAAGCAGAAGACGCAGGTCTTTCTTATTCCGGAAGGGGATCATTACCGGACGAGGCTGACGCATACGCTGGAGGTTTCTCAGCTGGCCAGGACGATCGCAAAGGCGCTGCGGCTGAATGAGGATCTGGCGGATGCCATTGCTCTGGGACATGACCTGGGGCATACGCCCTTTGGACATGCGGGGGAGGCGGCGCTGAATGAAGTCTGCCCCATGGGGTTCCGCCATTTTGAGCAGAGTGTGCGGGTGGTGGAGGTGCTGGAAAATCAGGGAAGAGGGCTGAATCTGACCTGGGAAGTGAGGGACGGTATCCTGAATCACCGGACAGCGGGGCATCCCCATACGCTGGAAGGGCAGATCGTGCGTTACTGTGACAAGATCGCCTATATCAATCACGATATTGATGATGCGGAGCGGGCCGGGATCCTGCGGGAGGAGGATATCCCCGAGGAGTGCAGGAGGGCGATCGGAGATACGACGCGCATTCGGCTCAATACTCTGATCCACGATGTGGTGGTAAACAGTGAAGACAGGGATCATATTGCCATGTCGGAGGATATGGAGCACAGGATGCAGGAGCTGCGTGCTTTTATGTTTCAGCATGTCTATCACAACAAAGATGCCAAGCGGGAAGAAGAGAAGGCGAAGCGTATGATTCGGGAGCTGTATGCATATTATGTGGAACATCCGGAGATGCTGTCCCAGGGATATCATCGGATGATGGAAGAGACCGGGGCATCGGTGGAGCGGGTGGTCTGTGATTACATAGCAGGTATGACAGATTCCTATGCCATAAAAACGTACAAGGAGCTGTTTATTCCGCAGTCCTGGCATTGAGGGATCCATGGTGAGACGATCGGACTGTGGGTCGTGCTGAAATTTTATGATATGCTTTCAGGAAAACAGGCAGCAGGGAAAGGTGCAGTAGATATATGTTTTATTCAGATGATGTGATCGAAGAAGTACGTATGAGAAATGATATAGTGGATGTCATATCCGGCTATGTCAAACTGCAGAGGAAGGGCAGCTCTTATTTTGGGCTGTGCCCTTTCCACAATGAGAAATCTCCGTCCTTTTCCGTCAGTCCCTCCAAACAGATGTATTACTGTTTCGGGTGTGGGGCAGGAGGAAATATTTTTACTTTTATTCAGGAGTATGAGAATTATACGTTTCCGGAAGCGGTAAAGATGCTGGCAGACCGGGCAGGGGTGGCTCTGCCGGAACAGGAGGAGTCGGCGGAAAACAGGAAAAAAAGAGATCTGCGGACGGCGGTTCTGGAGGTACACAAAACAGCGGCTAAATATTATTATTATCTGCTTCATACAGAGCAGGGAGCCCATGCGATGAAATATCTGAAGGACAGAGGGCTTTCCGATGAGACGATCCGGAAATTCGGACTCGGATATGCGGGACAGTACAGTGATTCCCTGAGCCGTTATCTGAAAAAACAGGGGATTTCCGATGCACTTCTCAAGGAATCGGGGCTGGTACAGCTCAGCGAGAAGAGCGGGATGTACGATAAATTCTGGAACCGTGTGATGTTCCCGATCATGGATATCAACAATAAAGTGATCGGTTTTGGCGGCCGTGTCATGGGAGATGCCAAACCGAAATATCTGAATTCGCCGGAGACGATCATCTTTGATAAGAGCAGGAATCTGTATGGACTTAATGTGGCAAGAACCTCCAGAAAAAAGAACTTCCTGGTATGTGAGGGATATATGGACGTAATCTCCATGCATCAGGCGGGCTTTACGAATGCGGTGGCATCTCTTGGCACTGCGCTGACCAGTCAGCACGCCTCCATACTGCGCCGTTATACCCAGGAAGTGATCCTGACCTATGACAGTGATGAGGCAGGCGTGAGGGCAGCTCTGCGGGCGATCCCGATTCTGAAGGAAGCGGGAATCAGTACGAAGGTGCTCCATATGGAACCATATAAAGACCCGGATGAATTTATCAAGGCGCTGGGCACGGATGCGTTTCAGCAGCGGATCGATCAGGCAGAGAACAGCTTTATGTTTGAAATATCGATTCTGCAGCGTTCCTATGATATGAAGGATCCAGAAGGGAAAACGAGATTTTTCCAGGAGACGGCGCGGAAAATTGCAGATTTTGAGCAGGAGATCGAGCGGGAGAATTACATCGAGGCAGTTGCTGAAAAATATCAGATATCCTTTGAAGGACTGCGGAAAATGGTTATGAGCCATCTGCTGAAGGGCGTGCCGGTGAGAACCCAGACGGCAGCCCGTTCCAGGACAGAGCTTTCCCGGGAGAAGGATACCGGGATCCTGAAGTCACAGCGGCTCATGCTGACCTGGCTGGCAGAGTATCCCCAGCTGTATCCCCAGATATCTGCTTACGTGACGCCGGAGGATTTTTCCGATGAGCTCTACCGGAGCGTTGCGCAGATGCTTTACGAACAGCTGGCCCAGGGGGCGCCGAATCCGGCAAAGATCACCAGTCAGTTTGATGACCCGGAGCAGCAGAGGAAGATCGCTCAGATATTCAATACGGAAGTGCGGGTAGAGACACCGGAGGAGATGAAAAAAGCGATCCGGGAAAGCATGAGAAAGATCGTAGAAAATGGAATTGAGCAGCGGTCTGCCGCATTGGATCCCGGGGATATGGCAGGGCTCCAGGCGATCATTGCGGCGAAAAGAAAGCTGTCAGAGATCGGAAAGCTGCATATTTCTTTCTGACAGGGGAAAAATAGGATATTGTTTACAGAGTAAACAGTAACAGATGGAATAACAGGGAGGAGACAGTATGAAGATACAGAGTGCGGAATATCAGAAAAAGCTGGATGAGCTGTTGATGCTGGCCGACAGGAAAAAGAATGTGCTGGAATATGATGAGGTCAGTGATACAGTGAAGAGTCTGGCACTGAACGCCGAACAGTTTGAGGAATTGCTGGAACTGCTGGAAAAAAAGGGCGTAGATGTTTTGCAGACCTCTGATCCGGAGGATGATCTTCTGCCTGAAGAGGGTGATCTGTTTGAACATGAGTTTGACGAGCTGGATGAGGAGGAAGATATAGAGTCAGGTCTGCCGGAGAGTACGGCGGTGGACGACCCTGTGAGAATGTATCTGAGAGAGATTGGAAAGATACCCCTTCTTTCCCAGGAAGAAGAGCTGGAGCTGGCCCGCAGGATGAGTGAAGGGGTTGAAGAAGCGAAGGAGCGGATGGTGGAAGCCAATCTGCGCCTGGTGGTCAGTATTGCCAAACGCTTTATGGGGCGGGGGATGCAGCTTCTGGATCTGATCCAGGAGGGTAATCTGGGGCTGATGAAGGCGGTGGATAAATTTGATTACCGCAAGGGTTATAAATTCAGCACCTATGCCACCTGGTGGATCCGCCAGGCGATCTCCCGGGCGATCGCTGACCAGGGGCGTGTCATCCGGATCCCGGTGCATATGACGGAAACGATGAACCGGATTCTACGCACTTCACGGCAGATGGCTCAGGAAATCGGCCGTGAGCCCACGGTGGAGGAGCTGGCAGAAAAAGTAAATCTGTCCCCTGAAAAAGTAAATGAGATCCTGAAGATGGCACAGGATCCGGTGTCTCTGGAAACACCGGTGGGTGAGGAGGCTGACAGTCATCTGGGAGATTTTATACAGGATGATCATGTGGTGACGCCTGCGGAAGCCGCCGCCAATACCGTCCTGAAGGAACAGCTCACCCAGGAGCTGTCCACCCTGTCCGACCGGGAACAGCAGGTGCTGCGGCTGCGGTTCGGGCTGGATGACGGAAAGCCCAGGACACTGGAGGAAGTGGGAAAAGTATTTCATGTGACAAGAGAGAGGATCCGCCAGATCGAAGCGAAGGCGCTTCGTAAGCTGGGGCGGGCCAACCGGAAGTGGAAACTCCGGGATTTTCTGGATTAGGAGGCTGGCAGATGCAGATATCTAAGAGACTGACTGCGGTATCCGGGCTGATCACTCCCGGCTGCCGCCTGGCAGACGTGGGGACAGACCACGGATACATACCGATCAAATTAGTTTTATCAGGCAGGATCCCCTCTGCCATTGCCATGGATGTGAATCAGGGGCCACTGGAGCGTGCACGGGCACACATCCGGGAATATCATCTGGAGACGCAGATCACCGCGCGCCTTTCCGACGGGCTGGAGCAGTTGAGTCCGGGGGAAGCGGATTCTGTCCTGATCGCAGGAATGGGCGGCATGCTGACGGTCAGGATCCTGAAGAACGGGAAAGCGGTACTGAAACAGGTCAAAGAACTGATTCTGCAGCCCCAGTCTGACATCCGGGAAGTACGTCTGTTTTTACAGGAAGAGGGATTCCGGATCGCAGAAGAGGACATGGTGGAGGAAGACGGAAAATTTTATCCGATGATGCGTGCAGTGCCGGATGGAGGAAAGAAAGAGGAACTGAGCGAACTGCAGCTTCTCTACGGCCCCTGTCTCCTCTCAGGGAAACATCCGGTGCTGCTTCGCTATCTGGAGCATGAACGGGGACTGCTGGAACGGGTACAGAATAAACTGAGCAGAGAAGAAACTCAGGGAGCGCTGCAGCGAAGAGAAGAGATCGCGCAGTCCCTTTGGATGAATGAACAGGCAGGATGCAGGATCACATGCAGCGAAAGTGCAGATCATCCGGCAGAGCCATAAAGCAGAAAGAAGGAGAGACCAGAGATGGAATTGTGTGTAAAGGATATCATTGACAGGCTGGAGCGGGATTTTCCCTGCCGGATGGCGATGGACTGGGATAATCCCGGCCTGCAGGTGGGGCGTCTGACAGGAAACGTGGACAGAATAGCCGTCGCTCTGGATGCCACGGATGAAGTCGTGAGACAGAGCGTCAGAACCGGAGCGGATCTGCTGCTGACCCATCATCCCCTGCTTCTGTCCGGACTCCGTCAGATCAATGACGGAAGCATGGCGGGGCGCAGGATCCTGACAATGGCAGAGCACGGCATGGCCCATTATGCGATGCATACGAATTATGATACGGCCCGCATGGGGGCGCTGGCAGCCGACCGCCTGCATCTGCAGGGCCGGAAGCTTCTGGAGTTGACCGGAAGTGACGAAAAGGGAGATTACGGGATCGGATTTGCAGGGATGCTGGAAAGACCGATGACAGCGAGGGAATGCTGCCTGATGGCAAAGGAGGCATTTCATCTGGAGTCTCTCCGTCTGTTTGGCAGTCAGGAAAAGACGGTACAGTATATTGCAGTATCGCCGGGCTCCGGAAAAAGCATGATCCGGCCGGCTCTGGAGCTGGGGGCAGAGCTTCTCATCACCGGAGATATCGGACACCATGACGGAATCGACGCGGCAGACCAGGGACTGCTGGTGGCAGACGCGGGACATTATGGAATCGAGCATATTTTTATCGCTGATATGTGTGAATGGGTGAAGCGGGAATTTCCACAGGTGGAAGTGATCTCCCTGCAGCAGGAAAGCCCGTTTGCGGAAATCTGACAAAAATCTGTGCGGGAGGATATGTCAGACCCAGAAATAGAAAGGAGGCTTGTCATTGAACAGTATGAACATACGGGTAAGAGGTCAGGAAAAAGTTTATCCCGAAGGGACGACCTACGGGGAAATCGCCAGAGAATGGAGCCGGGAGGCGAGATATCCCATTGTACTGGCCAGTGTAAATGGAAGACTTAGTGAGCTTTTCAAGAAGGCAGAGGACGGAGATCAGGTGGATTTTCTCACGACAGCCGACAAAGCCGGTCACAGTACTTATGTCAGGAGTCTTTTGCTGCTGCTTCTGAAAGCCATGTATCACGTGGTGGGGGACAACAGCCGGATCGACCGGGTAGGGATCCATTTCATCGTCAGCGATGGCTGCTACTGCACCATGACGGGAGAGGCTGAATTAAATCAGCAGTTTCTGGATGAGGTAAAGAAAGATATGGAGCGAATGGTACAGGAAGCGCTTCCGGTCAAAAAGTATTCCGTGCCGACCTGGCAGGCCGTGGAGAAATTCCGGGATTACCGCATGTATGACAAGGAGCAGCTTTTCCGGTTCCGCCGGAATTCCAGAGTAAACCTGTACAATCTGGACGGCTTCGAGGATTATTTTTATGGCTACATGGTGCCGGATACCTCTTGCCTGAAGCACTTTGATCTGAGACTGTTTGAGGATGGATTTGTGCTGCTGTACCCGACTCTGGAACAGCCGGATCAGGTGCCGGAGTTTGCTCCTGAGATGAAAATCTACCATGTCCAGAAGGATTCCATGGAATGGGGCGCTAAGCTGGGCATTCCCACCGTGGGCGCGCTGAATCATTATATCGTGCATCAGAGGACAAAGGATCTGATCATGATCCAGGAGGCCTATCATGAAAAGAAGATCGCGCAGATCGCAGAGCAGATCGCATCGGATCCCCGGAAGAAAATTGTGCTGATCGCGGGACCCTCCTCCTCAGGAAAAACGACCTTTTCCCACCGTCTGTCCACCCAGCTTTCTGTCTATGGTCTGAAACCGCATCCGATCCCGGTAGATGATTATTTTGTGGAGAGGGAACAGACACCTAAGGATGAAAACGGCAATTATAATTTTGAATGTCTGGAGGCGCTGGATGTACAGAAATTCAATGAGGATATGTGCGCCCTTCTGGCTGGAGAGACGGTGGAGCTTCCGGAATTCAATTTTAAAACAGGACATCGGGAATACAAGGGGAAATATAAAAAACTGGGTAAGGATGATATCCTCGTCATCGAGGGAATCCACTGCCTGAATGAGAAGCTGACCTTCAGTCTTCCAAGAGAAAGCAAATTCAAGATCTACATCAGTGCGCTGACCCAGCTGAATATCGACGAGCACAACCGGATCCCCACCACCGACGGACGTCTGCTGCGCAGGATCGTCAGAGATGCCCGGACAAGAGGAGCTGATGCGAAGCGTACCATCGGCATGTGGTCTTCTGTGCGCAGAGGGGAAGAAAACTATATCTTTCCTTATCAGGAAGAGGCGGATATCATGTTCAATTCCGCTCTGATCTATGAGCTTGCGGTGCTGAAGCTGTATGCAGAGCCGCTGCTGTTTTCTATTCAGCCGGAGGAACCGGAATATAAGGAGGCAAAACGGCTGCTGAAGTTCCTGGATTACTTTGTGCCGATCCCGGCGGATGACATCCCCAACAATTCTCTGATCCGGGAATTCATCGGGGGCGGATGCTTTGATATTTAAAAAAGAAAAACTGTCGTTTCATTGTGCAATG
Source organism: Lachnospiraceae bacterium (assembly GCA_029225485.1). Taxonomy (GTDB): domain Bacteria; phylum Bacillota; class Clostridia; order Lachnospirales; family Lachnospiraceae; genus Choladousia. The sequence goes on along the minus strand of JAQXWO010000086.1, from coordinate 8,343 downwards.
TGTATTTTTATGATATGATGAGCCAGGGGCAAATGGACATAAAATCATGCCTGCATATATCTTTGTCTATGGGGGCGATGCCTTATTTGCCGGAATACGGATGAATGTTTTTTAGAAAATGGGGGTACCATACAGTGAAATTTTACAGAGCAAAAGATTACAAAGATTTAAGCAGAAAGGCAGCAAACATCATTTCTGCCCAGATTATCATGAAGCCCAACTGTGTGCTGGGACTTGCCACCGGTTCTACACCGATCGGTACGTATCAGCAGCTGGTGGAGTGGTACAGGAAAGGGGATCTTGATTTTTCCGAAGTGACGACGGTCAATCTGGATGAGTATAAGGGGCTGGCGAAGGATAATGATCAGAGCTATTATTATTTTATGAATGAAAATCTGTTCAGTAAGGTCAATATTGACAAGAGCAGAACCTTTCTTCCGGACGGCACCATCGAGGACAGTGACCGGGCCTGCCGGGAGTACAATGAGATCATCCATTCTGTAGGCGGCGTGGATCTGCAGCTGCTGGGACTGGGGCATAACGGGCATATCGGATTCAATGAGCCGGGAATCGCCTTTGAGACAGAGACACACTGCGTCACACTGACGGAGCGCACGATCAAAGCTAATATGAGATTCTTTGTGTCCGAGAAGGATGTGCCCCGTCAGGCATACACCATGGGCATCAAGACTATCATGTCTGCCCACAAGATTCTGGTGGTAGTATCCGGCGAGGATAAGGCGGATGCGGTGAAAGAGGCCTTCTTTGGCCCGGTGACGCCGTCCGTTCCGGCTTCCATTCTGCAGCTTCACAACGACGTGATCATTGTGGCAGATGAGGCGGCATTATCCAGATGCGACAGCAGTGTAGGACGGAAATAATCGTCCACAGGAAAACAGGGGGAGAGACATATGATCACACTGACGGTGAAAAAACTGCAGGACAGAATTTATGAATTTACAGAAGACGGACCTGAGATGAATGTAGATGCCTATCTGGTCATCGGAGATCAGAAAGCCATGATGATCGACGGACTGATGGCTGCAGAGGGACTGTATGAAGAAGCTCGGAAACTGACACAGCTTCCGCTGGAGATGATCGTGCTTCACGGTCATCCGGATCATGCAGGCAATGGCACGAAAGAGTTTATTGAGGCAGGCTGTCCTGTCTATATGAAGAAAGAGGATCTGGCGATCCTGCCAGAGTTTGATATCCATTATCCGGAAGAAGCATTTACCTGGATGACAGACGGGGAAGTATTTGATCTGGGCGGAATGAGTCTGCAGGTCATGTCACTTCCGGGGCATACGCCGGGCTCCTGCATCCTTTACTGCAAAGAAAAGAATGTCATATTCAGTTCGGATTCCATGGGATCCGGCGATATCTGGATGTGGCTGCCCCACAGCACGACCCTGAGTCAGTACAGAGAAAAACTCACTTTGGTGCTTTCCTTTATCCGGGAGCATCCGGATGTGGTGATCTACGTGGGTCATGCTTCCCAGGTACCGGATTATCGCGGAGACGGCGGAGGGTTTACAGATCTGGCATATGCAGAGGATCTGATGGAAGTGACAGAGGATCTGATCGAAAGAAAAAAAGAGGGCATCCAGATAGAGGATCCGTCACCGAGGATCAAAGGTGTGGATGTATACCGCACCTCGGGAAAAATCATGATCGGGTATACCTATGACCCGAAGAAGCTGTAAAGAGAAGCACAGATAAATCATAAGAAAACCGGAGAACTCGACCCGAATGACTGAGTTCTCCGGTTTATTATATAATTTCAGAGTCAGGGATCAGCCCATGACAGCTGTCACATGATATTCTTTCTTTCCCTCTTCAAACGGAATGATATGTCCGTCGATCTCTTTTCCGTCCACGATCAGTCTGGCAATGCCTTTCTCTACATTGTCCGGATTCTGTACATCGATATAGTAGGTGGCGCCGCGGAATTTTCTGATCAGACTGAAATCGCCAAAACCTTTAGGCACACAGGGATCGATGCCGAGACCGCTGTACTCCGGCTGCACGCCGAGGATCGCCTGGGAGATATTTACAAAGGTCCATGCGGCGGTACCGGTCAGCCAGCTGTTCTTTGCCTCGCCGTGGAATTTGGCGTCAGCACCGGCAATCATCTGGGAATAAACGTAAGGCTCTGTGCGGTGGATCTCACTGATATCCTCGATGTATGCGGGACAGGTCTTGCGGTAGATCTCGAAGGCACGGCTGCCGCGGCCTACCACAGTCTCCGCGATGGATACCCAGGGATTGTTGTGGCAGAAAATACCTGCATTTTCCTTATATCCCGGCGGATAGGAAGAAACCTCACCAAGATTCAGGTAATACTTCGTGTAGGCAGGCTGCAGGAGCATGATGCCGTACTTCGTATCCAGACGCTCCTTTACCGAGTCAAGGGCCTTGACGGCATGGCCTTCCTTCACTCCGATACCGGACAGAACACAGAAGCCCTGAGGCTCGATATAGATCTGCCCCTCTTCACATTCTTTGGAACCAATCTTCTTTGATTCTGCGTCATAGGCACGCACGAACCATTCTCCGTCCCAGCCTGCGTCAAGGACTGCGTCATACATTTCAGCTACTTCTTTCTCAGCAGCAGCGGCCAGCTCCTCTTTGCCGGTCAGGCGGCAGAGCTCAGCGTACTCGCGGCCGTATTTGACGAACATGCCGGCGATAAAGACAGATTCAGCCACCGGTCCTTCGGAAGGTCCCGTCGTCTGGAAGGGCTCACCCGGAGTATCAGAGAAGCAGTTCAGATTCAGACAGTCATTCCAGTCCGCCCGGCCGATCAGCGGAAGCTTATGCGGTCCCTTGTGTGTCACAATGTAGTTGAAAGAACGGGTCAGATGCTCGAAAAGCGGCTGGGCTTTGGAAGTATCATTGTCAAAGGGAACCATCTCATCGAGAATGGAGAAATCGCCGGTCTCTTTGATGTATGCGGCAGTACCTGCAATGAGCCACAGAGGGTCGTCATTGAAACCGCTTCCGATGTCCATGTTGCCCTTCTTGGTCAGCGGCTGGTACTGATGGTAAGCGCTTCCGTCCTCAAACTGGGTGGATGCGATATCAATGATACGTTCTCTTGCCCGCTCCGGGATCAGATGTACGAAGCCGAGAAGATCCTGACAGGAATCACGGAAGCCCATGCCGCGTCCGGTACCTGATTCATAATAGGAAGCGGAGCGGGACATATTGAAGGTGACCATGCACTGGTACTGATTCCAGATATTGACCATCCGGTTGACCTTTTCATCGCCGGACTCTACGGAGTATCTGGAAAGAAGATCTTCCCAGTATTCATTCAGGATGCGGAAAGCGTCTGCCACCTGTTCCGGAGTCTGGTATCTGGCGAGAAGTGCCTCCGCAGGCTTTTTATTAATGATACCGGGAGCTTCCCATTTTTCTTTCTTCGGATTCTCCGCGTAGCCAAGAACGAAGACGAAGGTGCGGCTCTCGCCAGGATGCAGAGTCACACTGATCTGGTGAGCTGCAATGGGAGACCATCCGCTGGCCATGGAATTCTGGCATCCGCTTTCCAGCACAGCGGCCGGATTGGAGGCTTCACGGTAAGCGCCGATGAATTCATCCCTGCTGGTATCGTAGGCATCCGCCTCTGTATTGACACTGAAGTAAGCGTAGTGATTGCGGCGCTCACGGTATTCGGTCTTGTGATAGATGGTGGAACCCTTTACTTCCACCTCTCCGATGCTGAGGTTCCGCTGGAAATTGGTCATATCGTCCATGGCATTCCAGAGGCAGAACTCCACATAGGAGAAGAGCTGAAGCTCTTTCTCACTTTCACTTTCATTGGTCAGAGTGAGCTGATTGATCTCACAGGGATCTCCCATGGGAACAAAAGCAAGAAGATCTGCAGCTATGCCGTTTTTGGAAGAATGGAAACGGGAGTACCCCATGCCGTGGCGGCATTCGTAAACATCCAGATCAGTCTGGGTCGGCTTCCAGCCCGGATTCCACACAGTATCCCCGTCTTTGATGTAATAATATTTTCCGTTGGCATCATAGGGAATATCATTGTAGCGATATCTGGTAATGCGGAGCAGCTTGGCATCCTTGTAGAAGCTGTAGCCGCCGCAGGTATTGGAAACCAGCGAAAAAAAGTCGCTGCACCCCAGGTAATTGATCCAGGGCAGCGGAGTCTTCGGTGTCGTGATGACGTATTCACGTCTGGCGTCATCAAAGTAACCGTATTTCATAAGTGATTCTCCCTTCTGTTTAAAGAAAACGTTTTAGTAGGCAAAACATACAAAAATCAATGATTTCTTTGACTTAGTATATCGTATCCATATAAAAAAATCAATTATATTTTCATAAATAGGAGAAAAGAATTGCCATTTTTCATGGAACAGACAAATATCGAAAAGATACCTGAGAAAATTCGTGAAAAAATACCGAAAAAAATCTAGAAATATAGAATTTCTCTTGAAAATTTGACAATATAATTTTATAATAAAGAGACGAAAACGGTTTAGATAAGAACTGTTACAAAAGGTGGGAGAATGAAAAATGGTATCAATGAAAGATGTGGCGAAAATGTGTGGGGTGTCTGTGGCTACCGTCAGCAAGGTGTTAAACGATTACAGTGATATCGGGGAAGAGACGAAAAAAAAGGTGCGGGAAGCGGCAGAACAGGCAGGGTATTTTCCGAATTCGTCCGCGCGGGCGCTGAAGACGAAACGCACCTATAATCTTGGGGTTCTTTTTGTGGATGATGCCCGGAGCGGCCTCACTCATGATTTTTTTGCAGGTGTACTGGAGGCTTTTAAGGGAAAGGCAGAATCCTGCGGCTATGATATTACTTTTACAACGGGCAGGAGCGGAAACAGGACCATGTCCTATTATGAACACTGCCGTTACCGGGGGGTGGACGGTGTAGTCGTGGCCTGTGTAGATTTCTATAAAGATTCCGTGCAGGAACTGATACGCAGTGAACTTCCGGTGGTAACGATCGATCATGTGTTTGACAATTGTCCGGCGGTCCTGTCAGATAATATTTCCGGAATGCACGAGCTGGTCTCCTATGTCTGCAGGATGGGGCACCGGAAGATCGCCTATATTCACGGAGCGGATTCTTCCGTATCCAGGAATCGCATCAGCAGTTTTTATCAGACGCTGGACGAGTGCGGTATTGAGATCCCGGATGCATATGTCAGGGAATCCGGTTACCGTGACACGGCTGCTGCAGAGAAATATACCAGAGAGCTGCTGGATCTGCCGGAGCCGCCTACCTGCATTTTATATCCGGATGATTTTGCGGCGCTTGGCGGAATTAAGGCGATCCGGGAGAGGGGACTGCGGATTCCCGGGGATATTTCCATCGCCGGTTATGACGGGATCCGTCTGTCTCAGGAATTGTCGCCAAAGCTGACTACTGTGCGGCAGGATACAGCAGCCATCGGAGTGAGCGCGGCAGAAAAACTGATCGATATGATCGAACAGCCCAGAAGGACATCCATCGAGCATCTGGCGATACCGGGTACTCTGTTGACTGGAGAATCCATAGGGTATGCGGCAGGAAGGTGACGAATGATTAGAAAGAGAGGAAGGGCAAATGGATAAACACGGGAAACGGAAGGGGTATATCAGAATTATTCTGTTTATGCTGGGGGTACTGGCGGTTTCTTTTCTCAGTCTTTTTGTGTTTCTGGTGCCGAAGCTGAAAGAGATTTCAGAAGGAGCAGGCTTTTCCGTGGAATGGGATGAGAGCGACGGACAGATCCTCCGGGATCTGAGCTACGGAAACGGCAGCAGAAATCAGTATGACCTGTATGTGCCTGCTGACGAGGAACAGAAAGAAACACACTGCGCGATCCTGTTTCTGGCTGACAATACAGGAGGGGAAGGGACCCGGGAAGGTATGGCTCCTTACTGCAAAAGATATGCAAAAGAAGGATATCTGACGGCAGCTATGGATTATTCGGTGATGGATGCCCGGGACTCGGATGTGACATTCGATACCATGCTGGATGAGATTGGACAGTGCATCCGGCAGCTGAAGGAGGATACGGAAAAAATGGGCTGTCCGGTGGAACAGATCGCCCTTTCCGGTGTATCCGGAGGAGGGCATCTGGCTTTGCTTTTTGCTTATTTCAGAGAGGATGTCTCCGCACTTCCCATCGCTTTTGTGTTTGAAGAGACTGCTCTGACGGACTTTCACAGCAGCACCCTGGGGATGGAAGATGCGGAGACGGCAAGCCTTCTGCGGAAGGCTACCGGAAGGAGTGTGACAGCTGCACAGGTGGAAAACGGAGAGGCAGAAGACCTGATCTCATCCATTTCTCCTGTGGCATGGATATCCGGTGATACAGTGCCTACTCTGTTTGCCTATGGCGGGAAGGATGAAAGTGTATCCCTGACCAACGCCCGGCTTCTGGAAGAGGGGCTGAAGGAAAACAGTGTGCCGTACCAGTATATTGAATTCCCCGATTCCAACCATGGGATGTACGATGACAGTGACTGTCGTGAAGCATTTCAGGAAGCTGTCCTGACTTTCTGCAGGACGTATTTTGGATATTAATCATTTAATTTCTGTGCCAGTTCTGAGAGCGGCGCAAAATGATAACCCATCTCTTCCCACTTTGTCAGAAGCTCATCGAGGATCGCGGCGTTGGTGGAGGAGGTGCTGTGGAGCAGGACGACGGCTCCCGGATGGATTCTGGTCAGCAGCTTGCTGAAGGCCTCCTCCTTTGTGGGCTGTTCCTCCTGGATCCAGTCCACATAGGCCAGGCTCCAGAAAAAGGTGGTGTATCCGAGATCCTTTGCCATCTGCAGATTGGCGGTACTGTATTTTCCCTGGGGAGGACGGTAGTAGGGGCTCATGGACTGCCCTGTGATCTGGAGGCAAAGTGCGTTGTTGTCGTCCAGTTCTTTCTGAAAATCTTCAAGAGAAGCCATCCGGGACATATCCGGATGGTGATAGGTATGATTTCCGATCGTGTGACCCTCCTCCAGGATTCTTCTGGTGAGATCAGGGCTCGTTTCCAGAAAATTTCCAACTACAAAAAAGGTGGCAGGCGCCCCATGCTTTTTGAGGGCATCCAGAATGGCAGGCGTATTTCCATTTTCATATCCTGCATCAAAAGTCAGATAGATTACTTTTTCATCGGTAGGATCCACAAAGGCGGCGCGGTATTGTTTTAATTCTTCCACAGAGGCATTTCCTACAGGTGCATTTCCTTCCTGTTGAAAGCTTAAGCCCCAGTTTCCCTCGGAAAAACGGATGACAGAGCCGGAAGAAGCCATCTGTCGGGAAGAAGCCAGCCGGTGGATCCCGATACCTGCTCCCCAGGCAGCTGCCAGCAGGAGAACCAGAAGGAGCAGTTTTCGAATATGTGGAATTGGACGCATGAAACACTCCGAAGTAAGGTCGTTACAGAATGATATGCGAAGAAGCGGCAGATTATGACCGGCTATTCCTGAAGCTCTTCGATCAGTGAGTTGATCTGCATACGGACTTTTGTCCGTCGATACCGTCGTATCCCACTTTGTCAGCAATGCGAAGTAAATACTCCCAGCAGGCCTGCAGCAGTTCTGGCATGTGGACTTCAAGCATCAGTATGGGTGCTGTGGTGCAATCGGATACCTTTCTGTATGATTTCGTGAAGTCCTGCCTGAAATTCTTTCATCAGCATGTAGTCCGAGAGTATGCAGACTGGAAATCTGACCGGAGCTTGATCATGATTTGCCGATAAGTGCAAAACACTTTGGAGGCTGCGCTGGATAATTATGGAGGTTATACTGCAAAATATGGTATTTTGTGGAAAGCATGAGATGATTTTGTGGATATTTTCTGATATACTGTGGAAAAAATGGTGATGGGTTTTATGATTTTAATTACGGTTACAGGTATAGTTATTTAGATCAATGAATGAAGGAGGAGGGCAGCGATATGAAAGTAGTGATTGCGATTGATTCGATGAAGGGAAGTCTCAGCTCGATGGAGGCCGGATATGCGGCAGCAGAGGGGATTCGGAGAGCCTGTGATGCGCAGGTTGTGGTGAAGCCTCTGGCGGACGGCGGAGAGGGTACGACAGAAGCTCTGGTGGAAGGGCTGGGCGGCAGTTATGTGAGGACTCAGGTGACGGGACCGATGGGAGTTCCCACGACAGCCGCGTATGGAATCCTGAAGGATGGAAAAACTGTGGTTATGGAGATGGCGGAAGCTTCGGGGATCATTCTGGTGGACCGGGACAGGCTGGATCCCTGGAAGGCTTCTACCACCGGTGTGGGTGAGATGATCCTGGATGCGGTGCAGAGAGGATGCCGGGAGTTCATCATCGGTATCGGAGGCAGTGCTACGACGGAAGG
>JAQXWO010000085.1 GCA_029225485.1 Lachnospiraceae bacterium | reverse complement strand
GTCACTCCTGCTTCACCTACAACTGTTTCACCGACCACATAAGCCTTTTCGCCGGCCTCTTCAAGTAAAGCCAGAGCTTTATCTTTATCTGCAGGATCAACAGCGATAACCATACCGATACCCATATTGTATGTATTATACATCATTTCCTCGGCAATCTCTCCACGCTGTGCCAGCATACGGAAAATAGCCGGAACTTCGTAGCTGTCTTTGCGGATCACAGCACGCATACCTTCCGGAAGCATACGAGGTACATTCTCATAAAATCCTCCGCCGGTGATATGGCTGCAGGCCTTGATACGAACGCCGCTCTCACGGACACTGCGCAGTGCCTTCACATAGATCTTGGTCGGTTTCAGAAGTGCGTCTCCCAGAGTCGTGCCAAGCTCATCATAATAGGTCTCAAGCGCTTCCTTCTCCATCGGGAACACTTTTCTGACAAGAGAAAAACCATTGCTGTGAACTCCGGAAGAAGCAATGCCCAGCAGCACATCACCTGCTGCCAGATCTTTACCGGTGATCAGATCTTTCTCATCCACGATACCCACTGCAAATCCGGCCAGATCGTATTCATCCTCCGGATAAAAGCCCGGCATCTCCGCTGTCTCACCGCCGATCAGAGCTGCATCAGACTGTACGCAGCCCTCAGCCACGCCGCTTACGATCTGTGCGATCTTCTCCGGATAGTTCTTGCCGCAGGCAATATAATCCAGGAAAAACAGAGGCTCGCCGCCTGCACATGCAATATCATTGACGCACATCGCCACACAGTCAATTCCTACCGTATCATGCTTGTCCATAATAAATGCCAGCTTCAGCTTGGTACCTACGCCGTCCGTACCGGAAACCAGAGTCGGCTTTTCCATATTCTGAAATGATTTCATGGAAAATGCACCGGAAAAGCCTCCGATATTTGTCAGGACCTCCGGACGCATGGTCTTCTTAATATGTTCTTTCATCAGTTCCACTGACTTGTAACCTGCTTCAATATCTACGCCTGCCTTCTTGTAATCCATAATATCCTCCCTCTATTTCGCCTGATATGCTCTATATCCAACTTCTTTCAGTCTTGCATCCTTTGCTTCCACCTGTGCTTTCAGCTCAGCCGCATAATCCTTCACCTTCTGCAGAAGCTCCGGATCAGATACCGCCAGAATCTTTGCCGCCAGAATAGCAGCATTGGCTCCTCCGTTGATCGCCACAGTGGCTACCGGAATACCGGACGGCATCTGCACGATCGAATAAAGAGAATCTCTTCCTCCCAGTGACGTGGTATGCATCGGAATGCCGATCACCGGCATGGGAAAAATCGCCGCACACATACCCGGCAGATGTGCTGCCATACCTGCACCTGCAATGATGACTTTCAGTCCCCGCTCTTCTGCTGTCTTTGCATACTCAAAAAACACATCCGGCTCTCTGTGGGCTGAAATGATCGTCATCTCATACTCAATACCGAACTTTTCCAACATATCTGCTGCCTTGCTCATAACAGGCATATCCGAATCGCTGCCCATTACAATTCCAACTTTTGCCATGGTGGTTCTCCTTCTCTTTACTCTGCTTTGAATATTTATTACGATTTTTAATTCTACTCATGAAAAAAGAGATTGTCAATGCTTCGGGGCATCTTTTTTCTTTTTCTTAATCAGCCAGCGGCCGGTTCAGTTCTTCCGTACCCGGCAGTATAAAGTGTCCGTCCCGTATGATCGGAATCCTCTTTCCGTCACCGCAGATGACTTCCAGCAGCCCCAGTTCTTCGTAGGGTATGGTGATATCCGTATGACAGCCGAAATAGGCTTTTGACGGGTCTTCTCTGCGGAGCAGTGAGATATCATTATCCCGGGCTATGATCTCCTTGTGGTCGGGATTGTAGACCGGAGTATCCTCCTGCCAGGAATAGCAGGTATCGCCCACTGCAAAATGAGGTCCCATCTTCTCTGCGATCAGGATCGGCAGCCGGTCTGCAATCGCATATTTTTGTGCCATCCTATAAGCGGTGGTATTGGTACCGATGGCAAATTCCCCCAAAGGAAGTGTCTCATGGTGATACAGTATATTTTCACGGATATATTCCTGATTTTCTTCCCTGTTATCAAAATTGTCACAGATGTAATCTGTGATCATTCCATCCCGGAACGTGATCTGAAGGCCTTTGTAGCACAGTCCGTTCAGATATACCCGGCTGACGTGCAGTATCCCGTCAGTACCTTTCAGCTGAGGAGTCGTGAAGACTTCGCCCACCGGTATATTGACATCTGCCACACAGTTTTCAAACAGAGTCTGACTGGCCGGATCTGTCATGTGTGTAAGGGCAACTGTCAGTTCTGTCCGGTTTGCACCGCAGCCCTGAATATGCACCGCAGTACCCTGATCCAGCGCATCAATGATCGTCTGCTGAATCCGCTGATAAAGCTGATAATCCAGTGTATTCAGCTTGATCGTCTCTCTGAAGATCTCCTCATAATCTCTTCCGATCTCCGGCACCGGAAAGGCGATGATCGTAAAGCTGCGCTCTTTTCCTATTATATATTGATTCGTGATCTGTGACGCTTCATTGTCCATAGCTACAGCGATCTGCTGCTGTTTTTCTGAAAGGCGGCAGGCTTCCGGCTTCGTCACCGGTGTAAAAGGTCTCTCTCCGAATACCTCCACTACGGCAGGACCTGCATGAACCCTCGCCAGCTCACGATAAGTTTCATATGCGGTGCGCATCACACCCAGTTTCCGCTCCATGAATTTACGGTCAAGATAAAGTGCCTGATCTCCCTTGTGATCGTAATCAAACTGTGGATTGGGGACAGCACCGCTGTATCCGATCCTGAGATGCTGCCTCTTATTCACGGTGCTGACTGCCGCCCGATAAATGACAGGCTGAAGCCCCATCTTTTCAAAATTCCGGACAGCTCTGCGGATCATCCGTTCAAATCCCAGCTGATAGCGGATATTAACTGTTTTTTTGACAGAAAGATCTTTCCCTCCCATCACAAAACCGATCCGGTATCCTTCCGTATAGGTGTCTGCCATGGCCGCAATCTGCTCCTCCGGAAGAGAATTCAGAAACTGCGCTGTCTTCAGCTCATTCTCAGAAACATACTCCCCATAATGATACAGGTATCTCAAGTCCGACAGATCCGACTCCATCACGATTCTGGAGGCAAAATCCAATGACGGGTCAATTGCCTCTCTGATCCTTCTTGTCACAAACAGCTCACTGTAATCACTCACAAACCAGTATATGATCTGCTGGATCTCCTTGTACTCCGGAAGTTCTTCCTGTTCATAACAATTATAGACCTCAATAAACAGTTCAAGCTGTATGACGGTTTCCTCCAGACACTGTTCGTAGGCATAAACAATCAGACTTCTCAGTTCCGTATACAGAAAACTCAGCAGACGTCCGTGGTTTTCTCCCAGCATGGCTGCCGCATAGGCAGGATTCCCGTAGCTCTCTTCGTAATACTTCGGCAGGATATCGTGATATAAAGCTTCATTTTCCTGCTGCCACTGCTCCAGAGTGTACCCTTCCATGGTCCCGCTTTTTACTCTCTCCCAGAGTTTTTCCATCTGGACAAGAAAAGAGGCAACCTTTCTAAAATATACTCCAAAGCTGCCCGGAACTGTTTCTTCTGTACATATCTGACGGATCCGCTCCATAGCAAGTGCACGCCGTTCTCTCAAACTGTCAAATTCCATCTCATTATGTTCCATTTTCATCCCTCTGTTCTGCAGCCTTATCAATCAAAAGGCTATTGATTATTTTGTCAGTCCAATACACACGATAAAAAACCACGCCACCACTGCTGCTGTACTGATAATTGTACCAAATTTACTGAAAAATGTGTACTTGCAGTCATCATGAAAGCTGGTAAAGCCGTATACAAGCCCGCAGACTGCCATGGCGATCCCGGTAAACCCGAAAGCACCGATCCAGCCGGCAGCTGTTCCTTTCATCACGAAAGCGGTCAGCAGAAGCACCAGCAAAATCACAAGTGAGATGCCTCCAAGTACAGTCGCTGTGATTCCATTCCCCGAATGCTTTTTCTCGACAAATGAATAACCCGTCTGCTTTGCCATATTTTTATCCTCCTCAATCCGCCGGTTCCGAATGCCAATAATTTCTGCCCAGACGATAGACAACCGCAAACAGCAGATATCCCAGAAATCCGCCCAGCGTATTTAATATCATATCATCTACGTCAAAACAACCCACATGAAAAATCAGCTGCGAAAATTCCACAAGGGCGCTGATCTCAAAACTAAGCAGCGTCACTTTCCAGAAACTTCTGGCATTTCTCAGGAAAACAGGAAGAAGCAGCCCAAAAGGCATAAAACCAACAACATTTCCTGCCAGATTCAGTATCACATTTCTGGTGCCCAGAATGCCACGGTATTTCATATATCTGCTGATCTCCCGAAAAGGATATACATTATAACTGTACACAGAACCGTCAGTTCTCCGTCCATACCCTTCCGAAAAAAGCAGCAGATAAATAAGTACCACTAAATAAATACCAAACAGGCAGACTCCCAGACATTTGACGGTCTTCTTTACTGCCGGTCTCATCAGATCATCACTTTACTTCTGGATTTCAGCAGCCTCGCCCCGCTGATCAGCAGCAGTACTCCGACCGTAACACCTCCCACGATTGCAAGGATCCCTGTCACAAGATTGATCACACCAGCACCAGCTATCGTCTTAAACGTTTTTTCGTCCATTCTGAAACCTCCGGTCTTTCCACTTTTTTGATACAAAGATTCTGGGCAGCTTATGCGCCATACTGCTCATAGTAACGGTCGATTGCTGCCTTGATCGTATCGTCAATAACAACTTTCCCTTTATATTCTTTGTTATATAAGTATTCTACCACCTCAGCCATCGTTACGATTGCTGTGGTCTTCAATCCGTATTTTTCTTCAATTTCCTGAAGAGCGCTCTTCTCTCCCTGCCCCCGCTCCATACGGTCAACAGAGACAACAAGCCCGAGTGTCTCCACATTGCCCTGCGCCCGGATGATCGGAAGTGTCTCCTGAATCGAGGTACCTGCTGTTGTCACATCCTCAATGATCACAACCTTATCTCCGTCCATGATCGGGCTTCCCAGCAGGATCCCCTTATCTCCGTGATCCTTCACTTCTTTGCGGTTGGAACAATAGCGAATGTCCGCATCGTACAGCTCGCTGATCGCCATCGTTGCCGCAACAGTAAGAGGTATTCCTTTGTAAGCCGGTCCAAAGAGCACATCAAAATCCACTCCGAACTTATCGTGGATCGCTTTTGCATAATACTCTCCCAGTTTCCGAAGCTGCGCGCCTGTACGATAAAAACCTGTATTTACAAAAAACGGAGTCTTTCTGCCGCTCTTGGTCACAAAGTCACCAAACTTCAGTACCTGACAATCTACCATAAACTCTATAAATTCTTTCTTATACTGTTCCATTCTTCCAAAATCTCCTTTTCTATGTCCTGCTGCAGTATTATTTTACTGCTCCGATCAGTTCCCGGATATCCTTCACATGCTGTGCTTCCATGTAGCGTTC
>JAQXWO010000084.1 GCA_029225485.1 Lachnospiraceae bacterium | reverse complement strand
TCCTCAGGGAGAATATGAACTGAGAGTGACGATCGCAGAGTATCTGCATCAGGCCAGAGGGGTGCCTGCCCGGCCCGATCAGATTGTGGTGGGAGCCGGAAATGATTTTCTCCTGCTGCTTCTGTGCAACATGCTTGGGACAGGACGCAAGATCGCCATGGAAAGTCCGACCTACCGGAAAGCCTATGACCTGCTGAGCAATCTTTCCAATGAGATGCGCCTGGTCAGGATGGATGAGTCGGGGATGCGTGTTGACAGCCTGGAAGCTTCCGGAGCAGATATTGCGTATGTGATGCCTTCCCACCATTTCCCGCTGGGGATCGTCATGCCGGTGAAGCGCAGGATGCAGCTTCTGGAGTGGGCGGCAGGATATGATCAGAGATACATTATTGAAGATGATTATGACAGTGAGTTCCGTTATAGAGGCAAGCCGATCCCTGCACTGAAAGGCCTGGATCGGGATGAAAAAGTAATCTATATCGGTACTTTTTCCAAATCCATCGCTCCTGCGATCCGTGTCAGCTACCTGGTTCTGCCCGAACGTCTGATGGAGGTTTACCGCATGAGGGGGCGCAGGATCTCCAGTACGGTCTCCAGAGTGGATCAGATGCTGATCGCGGATTTTCTGAACGGAGGATATTATGAGCGTCATCTGAATAAGATGCGTGCTGTCTATAAGAGCCGGCATGATATACTGATGGAGGAGCTGAAATGTTTCCAGGATATCTGTACGGTCAGCGGAGAGAACGCAGGCGTGCATGTGCTGCTGACCTTTCATAATGGCATGACAGAAGAAGAGGCGATCCGCAGGGCAGCAGGATGCGGTGTGGGCGTCTATGGCCTGTCGCGTTATTTTATTGACGGAAAGGTGTTCGACAGGTATTTTGAAGAGGAGCAGCCCGGCACATCGGAATCCTGCAGCCATACGGTGATCCTGGGGTATGCCAATGTACCGGAGGATGCTATCCGTGAGGCGGTGAGAATGCTGAGGAAGGCATGGATGAACGATATTGCAGGGGATGAGAAAGACATGGATGATCGCCATTTGCGGGAAACCGGGCCAGAAGACCGCAGAGATTTCGACGGGACATCTGAGAGGTAAAAGAGTATGGGACAACGTTTTTTTGACTGCATTACGGATTTTATATTCCGGGAGGATCCGCCGGAGCAGGCAGATGTGATATTTGTGCCGGGAGGCAATTACCCGGAGGCGGCTCTGCGGGCGGCAGAGCTGTACAGAGAAGGATACGCTCCGTATATTCTTCCTTCCGGCCGCTGCAGTATTCTGAAGGGAAGATTTGAATCGGATAATTTTGAGACGGAGTGGGAATATCTAAAGGATATCCTGGTAAACCAGGGAGTACCTCAGGAGGCAGTGCTGAAGGAGGATCAGGCGACCTATACTTACGAGAATGCCATCTATTCCAGAAAAAGACTGGATCAGGAAGGGATACACGTATCGACGGCCATCCTCTGCTGTCAGGCGTTTCATGCCAGACGCAGCCTGATGTATTATCAGGAACAGTTCCCTCAGGTACGGATCCTGGTCTGTCCGGTGGTGACCAGAGGAATCAGCCGCGATACCTGGTATCTGACAGAAGAAGGCATTGACACGGTGCTCGGAGAGCTGGAACGGTGCGGCGGCCAGTTTCATCAGATCATGCGTCAGAATTGTCTGCAGGATCAGAGCGTCTTATATGGTATGGAGGACAGAACATGATAAAACTGATTGCATCTGATATTGACGGAACGATTCTCCCGGAGGGCACAGATCTGGTGAATCCGGAGCTTTACGATGTCATCCGGGCATTGAAGAAGAAAGGAATCCGGTTCGCGGCGGCCAGCGGCAGACAGTACGAGAGTATGCATCACGTATTTGCACCGGTGGAAGAGGACATCTACTTTATTGCGGAAAACGGTACCAATCTCATGTATCGGGGAAAGTGCCTCGATTACGTTCCTTTGGATGGAAGGACAGCAGAAGAGGTGATCCGTTTCATCCGGGCTCAGGAGGGCTGCAGGCTGATCGTATCCACGCCGGAGATCATGTATACGGAGGGCTATGAGGAAGCATTTCTGGACTGGCTGGTCAATGGGTATCACAATAAGGTGACAGTGACGGAGGATGCGGTGACCTTGTGCAGCCGTGTCAACAAGATCTCTCTGTATCATCCGGAAAAAGCGGCCCTTCTGGCGGAAGAGGCACGGAAACAGTTCGGAGATCGTCTCTATGTGACTCTGGCAGGACAGCCCTGGATCGACTTTATGCCGAAGGGGACAGACAAGGGAACAGCCCTTGCGCAGCTGCAGCAGCGTCTGGGAGTCAGCCGGGAAGAGACCATGGCATTTGGAGATAACTGCAATGATATTTCCATGATCTGTCAGGCGGGAGAGAGCTATGCGGTGGCGAACGCTCATCCGCAGCTGAAGGAAGCTGCAAAATACATGACAGGTTCCTATGAGGAGGATGGCGTGCTGCAGGTGCTGAGACAGCTTCTGTAAAAGGAATCATAAATCGTATTTCAGGAGGTATGAGATGAACTATAAAAAAGAGTATCTGGAAGTATTTTTAAAGAATCAGGGACAGTTATTTGACGAGCCGGTGGCTGAAACGCTGGAGGAGGCAGATGAGTTTCTGGATGAGTGTATGGCAGTGGTTCTCAAGAATATCAAAGAAGTGAAAAAGTATTTTGAGGAGAACGGCATGGACACGGCCGGGATGTCGGCACAGGAGCTGAAAGAGGAAGCAGAAGTATTTGCACTTCCGGACGGTAAATTCCTGGTGGTTGAGGGCTGATGCAAGTACGGTGAACAATAAATGACTGGATATTTATCCAGGATACGCCGCACTGGTGAAATGCGCAGCATTTTGGAAACTGATTCGGAACATCAATGATTTTTTCGCTGGAAATGAATAAAAACGGATGATGCCGGCATACTTGTAATGAAAGAGAAAGGTGCCTGATAAAGAGGCACTGATCTCTATAAAAACAGCAGAAGGCAGGGATACAGGTATGGCGGATATCGCGAAGCAGAAAAAACAGAAGGAATATCAGGATTATGTGAAACAGGTGACACCGACTCATAATCTTTTTGCAAATATGTGCAAAGCGTTTCTCACAGGCGGGATCATCTGCGTCATCGGACAGGTGATACTGAACATATGCAAAGGAGCCGGACTGGATCAGGATACCTCCGGCGGCTGGTGCTCGGTTCTGCTGGTTTTGCTCAGCGTCCTGCTGACCGGTTTGAACCTGTATCCGAAGCTGGCCAAATTCGGCGGAGCAGGCACATTGGTACCGATAACCGGATTTGCCAACTCTGTGGCAGCCCCGGCCATCGAGTATAAAAAAGAAGGTCAGGTCTTCGGTATCGGCTGCAAAATCTTTACCATAGCCGGTCCGGTGATCCTGTATGGAATTGTAGTGAGCTGGCTCCTGGGTCTGATCTACTGGATTTTAAAACTATGCGGTATAGTGTAAATTTCAGTAATATGCGGAAACTACGAGTTTCATTTCTTTGTTTATCAGCTGTCAGTCCCGCTTATATAATAAATAACAAATCACATTTATTAAAAATGAAAAGTTGAATAAGCATGTGATCTGTGCTAGAATGAAACAATAGTGTTTTTACCGGTTTGTGAAAGGGGATTAATGAATGCTGAGACGGATGTATACTTTCATCTGCCAGGCTTCTAAATATAAAGACGAACCAAAGCGCCTGATCGTTCTGCTGCGTTGGCTGTATCTGATGATGGCTGCCTGCTGTATCATATTTATCGCATCTATGCGCGTGGAGCTTCCCAAGCGTATTCCCTGCCTTGGTATCCTGTCCCTGATCGTTGTTATGATCGGGTTTTGCTTTACATACAGGATCAGGATGTTAAAAAATCTGATATTGTATTCGTTTATTATGCTGTTTTGGATCGTGTCCTTTGTCTATCTGTACGGATGGGACTGCGGGGTGCAGCATCTTATGTTTGTAGTTCTGGTACTGGTTTATTTTGCGGTTTATGATGCGTTGTTTCGGAAGATTCTGCTCACAGTGGGGCTGTTTTTTCTCAGATTCGGGATGTTCCTGTACTGCCGCAGTCATGTGCCGGTGGTGATGCTGCCGGATGAGATGGGGGTATTTCTGCAGATACTGAATTCTCTGATGTTGTTTTTGGCGCTGGGACTGATCTGCGGTACATACAGCTCCAATATTGAACTGGCTGAACGTAAGCTGGTGGAGTATAATGAGCAGCTTCAGATGCAGGCGGCCACGGATCCTCTGACCGGGATCCGCAACCGGCGTGCCATGCAGAATTATATGCAGTCATATATGCAGCGTAATTACAAGGCACTCTGTACAGTGGCGCTGGGAGATATCGATCATTTCAAGAAGATCAATGATATCTATGGCCATAACTGCGGGGATGCAGTGCTGATCTGGCTGACCGGGATGTTTCGTGAGATGATGGAAGACAAAGGTGTGGTCTGCCGCTGGGGAGGGGAAGAGTTTCTTTTCTTTTTCCATGACAGGAACGGGGATGATGTGTATATGATCCTGTCCGGTCTGAAACAGCAGCTGAATCGACAGTCATTCTTCTGGAAGGGTCAGGAGATTCCCGTGACTATGACATTCGGAGTGGAAGAGTATGACTGCCATTCCGACATCACGGAGATCGTAGAACAGGTGGATAAAAAGCTGTATCAGGGAAAAGCAGAGGGGCGCAACAGAATTATTTACTGAAATTACAGTGCTTTTCAGAGTGAATACGATGAACGGGCGGGGATGATTCCCCGCCCGTTTTGTCATGATAACTATATGATTGAAGTTTTCGGATGAGTTCAGGTCGTTATGAACAGTAACCTCAGGTCCACTGCGGCAGATCTCCGATTCTCTGGAATTCCATGTGGTGAATTTTCAGACCGCCCTGAGAAAAATGGAATTTCAGGTAATGGGTGGTGCCGGAGATCGGCTTTTCCGTCGTTACGGTGGAGGGTCTGTTGTTGGTGCCGTGGAAGGATCCGGTCAGCAGAACGGTTCCGTCGATGAAGATGGAAACTGCCATCTGGGCAAGCTCGGAAGCCTCCGAGGAGATCGTCATGGAAATACGGTAAATACCGTCCTGATTCAGAGTGAGACCGATCATGGAGGTACTTCCGCCGTCTGTGGGGATGTGATCCAGAGGAAGGATCGTCCCGTCTTCGATCGTGTGATATTCCATATCCAGATCGGCAGCACTGGACAGATCCTCCGGCTGGTGGATCTGCTCCGGCTCTTCGCAGATGCCGTCCATGCGTTCCATGGCGGGAGACTGGAGCAGGAAACGGCAGATATTCGCTGCATTCCGCACCAGCTCTCCCCGTGTTACTTTTCCTGATTTTACTGCGTCATCCAGGTTATCCTCATTTGTGACAGTATCAGAGGTAACCATGTAAACATCATTCTGGGCTTTTACCATGGAAGCGAGATTGGTGCGGACGCCTTCCTGGCCTTCCTCATTCATTTTGGCCCACCAGTCGGTCATTACCATGCCCTGATAGCCCCAGTCCCCGCGCAGGATCGTGGTATTCAGATCATAGCTGCCTGCGGTCCAGATGCCGTTTACCGGATTGTAGGAGGTCATGATCGAGCGGGCATGCCCTTCTTTTACGCCGATTTCAAAGCCTTTCAGATAGATTTCACGCAGAGCTCTGGCAGAGACCACGCTGTCAGTGGTATGCCTGCAGTATTCCTGATTGTTGCAGCAGAAATGCTTCAGTGTGCCTGTGGTGCCGTAGCGGTGCATGCCTGCAAGCTGTGCCGCCGCCATTTTTCCTGTCAGCAGAGGATCTTCGGAGTGGTATTCGAAATTCCGTCCGTTTCGCGGGTCACGGTGAATGTTAATGCCTGGGCCGAGAAGCGTATCGATGTGGTTGCATCGAAGCTCCAGACCTTCGAATTCGAACAGCCTGGTGACCAGAGGCAGATTAAATGTACAGGACAGAAGAGTCCCGTTGGGAAGGCCGAACGCGCTGGTGCCGCAGTCCATGCGGATACCGGAGGGGCCGTCGGAACAGCAGCCTGCCGGGATTTTGTAAGACTGAAGGGATGGGGTGATACCGCCGTAGGCGGCACCCGTGCCGGCAGTCACCTTCGGGCTGCACATTCCTTCTCCTTTTGACATCCATTCCAGCTCCGCATCCGAAAGCTGTGCCAGAAAATCTTCCATGGTCACGGTACCGTGAAGGACATCTGTCAGTTTATATCCCCGGTCTCCGGTGAAAGCCGGACAGGAGGGCAGCCGCTCTTCCCGTCTCCGGGCAGGGTCTGACGTCCGAAGGGGCACGTCCTCGTAAACAGGGCTGACAGATCCGTCAGGAGCAAATGCGGGGCGCAGCCGTCTGAAAGGTTTCACAGGAGCCAGAGCTTCCTGCAGCTGTTCCAGTACCTCGGTTTCCAACTGGTGATATGCTCCGATATTCTCTGCGGAGCGTACATCCGTACCCACATAAAACAGATAATTGCCTTCCTCCAGAACAAAACAGGAAGGATGGCCGGTCACACCGCTGTCATCAAAGGAAGCCAGCACCGACTTCGGGATGGGAAGCGTCAGCGTCCCGGTTTCGCCCGGTGCCAGAAGATCTGTCTTTGCAAAAGCAGCCAGAACACGCAGAGGTTTGCCCAGTTTTCCCTGAGGCGGACAGATATAGACCTGAACGACTTCTTTTCCGGGTACCCTGCCTGTATTTGTGACAGATGCCATGACTAGGAGCTCATGGCCGTTCCAGGTCAGCCCGCTCTCAATGGAGAAAGTGGTATAGGAAAGGCCGAAACCAAAGGGATACATAACTTTTTCTCTGGCAAAGGTTTCGAAATAACGATAGCCTACATAAATGTCTTCCTGATAGAAATTTTCCTGATCCGAGCCGAAATTCCGGAAAGAAGGATAGTCCTCCAAACTGCGGGCGATGGTGTCGGTCAGCTTTCCGCAGGGGGTCACAGCTCCGCAGAGGACATCTGCTGTACCGGTGCCGCCTTCCATACCGCCCTGCCATGCGTAAAGCACCGCAGATGGCCGGTATTCCTCCACCCAGCTCATATCGATGATATTACCCACATTCAGAACAACAGCGGTACGGCTGAATACTTTGCACACCTTTGCCAGCATGTCACGCTCGCCGGCGGTGAGATAGTAACTGCCTTCCTCACCGCTGTTGTCACGGTCCTCGCCTGCGGTACGCCCGATGATCACGACTGCCAGATCACTGTGTTTCCGGGCATCCAGAATGGTGGATTCTTCCAAAATCATTTCTTCCTGGCACCAGGGTTCAGTACCCCAGCCGGTACCCTTATTAAACGGATGCTCCTGACACCAGTCTTTGTAGACATCAGCCAGGGGCTCATAGACCTGGATCTTGGGGCAGGCACGCAGCCCGTCCAGTATGGAGTGGACATACGGTACATTGACCAGTCCTCCTGAACCTGTGCCGCTTTTGTAATAATTGAGCTGGGACCGTCCGAATACAGAAACCGTCTCCCCCGGACGGATCGGAAGTGCGTGATCCTCATTGCGAAGGAGCACACAGCCCTCTGCGGCTGCCTGACGGGCTGTTTTGCTGTACTCTTTCCAGTCTAAAGTATAGGTACTCATGGTAAAACCCTCCTGTGTATAAAATACAAATTAATCCGTTTTTGTCCCGTTTTCGGCGGAAACTGTCCGTACCGGGATGCCGTTCAGCTCGACAGAATCGTCTGCCGGGATCATAAAATAAGGTCTGCCGTCGATCACCCGCAGCTCCACCAGATCGGCACATTCCGGTTTGACATTGATCACAATGTTCGGTGTTTTGATCTCAAATTTCCGGGTGTTGGTGATGTTGGAAACCAGCAGCTCTGCATGTTCGTCCCCTGCTGTTTCCTCAAAGCTGTCATCAAAATGCTCCAGTGTCTCACCGGAAGCACCGCTCTGGGAGAGAAGATTGCGGACGTCCTCCTTATCCAGCACCGGGGGCTCCGGGTCATCCTTTCGCTCCTCAAGCAGGCCGTTCAGTGCCTCATGGATATTTTTCACCGTCTCAAAGGTACATTCTGTATGTAGGGTATCGGCCACTACGGTGTTGAAAGTCTCCTTCTGGAAAGCGGCAGAGAGGGGCACCTGACAGCCCAGAAGCTGCCGGGCGAAGTCTGCTTTCAGCTCGTCCGGATTCTTGGAATAGTAGAGGGTGGAGTGCAGATCTGTGTTGCGGTCGGTAAATGCGGGAAACAGAAAACCGGTCACCGGCGGTTCCACGAACCAGTCACGGATCCTCTGTGTAATGGTATTTTCCTCGGCATTATAGCAGAGTCCCGGTTTGGTCAGCTTCACCGGGCAGATACTGCAGAGCAGATACTCATAGACATCGTCGGAAGCGTCAAACATTTCCATGCCGTCCTTTGCCCGTCTGGGAATATCGTAGGTACAGTGGATCAGGATAATATAGTAGTTCTCCGGATACTGAAAGGTCTCAATGACCTTGTCGTAGAATTCGTTCAGCAGATCATTGTCATCCAGAGCACTGCATTTCAGACGGTACAGAAACTCCTGGGCGCCTCCTTCTTCCTCCTGCTCCAGGGGGAACTCCAGATCCAGCAGATTTTTTCCCACCGTGCCGGACAGGGTTTTTTTGAATATTTCAAAATATTTGAACATTTCCTCTTCTTCCAGCATCTGGAAAGGATGCCTCAGTTCCGCGATTTTATTCTTTTCCGCGTCCACATAGCATCCGCAGATGCGGGTGACGGGACTTCGTTCCAGGGTAAACAGCCGTTTTAACTCGGCGATTTCTTTTTTGTTCATGTGATTCCTCCGTATTGTGATATGACTGGCAAAAACTCCGCCAGTGATTCGTCTGGTTTTTGGACTGGGTGACTGCTCCGGATCTTCATCAGAGACTATCCTGATATAAGCGGCAGTATATAAATATTGATCACATAAAGGACCATCAGATGTACCGGATAAAACCAGTAGAAAAAGTATTTCATGCGCAGTCCGCGTTTGCCGTTGTACATCCAGACCGGAATAAAGGCGATCGGGGCGGGCAGTTCCCAGCTTACGGCGGCGGCGCCTCCGATGCACTGGTACAGTCTGGTGTAGCGCAGGATATACAGGACGACGATCAGAAATACCCCTTTGTAGCTGTAATCCGTCTGCAGCAGATAAGCAGCATACATGCCGGCTGCGATGATAGGAACGGCCGCCCAGGGATGGGCACGGAAGCGGGAGAGTGCCATCAGCACCAGCAGACCGAACAGCAGTGTAAAATAGACGTTTTGCCTGTCCGGGTAAAACCAGGCTCCTTTCAGTGCGATGTCAAAAGGAATCTCGGAGATCAGGGCAAATAAAAACAGCCGTCCGGCATATTTTCTGGGATTGTGAGTATGAAGAAAGCCTTCTACGATCAGAAAACAGAAAATGGGAAAGGCGATCCTGCCGATATCACGGGAATACTGGTAGATCTGCTGCCAGAGCGGACCGTTCCCGGAGGCCAGGATCGTGGGATGGCGCATGAGCGTGCGGAGCACGGTAGCTCCCGTGTGGTCGATCATCATGCTGATGACAGCAATCAGCTTCAGGGTGCTGCCGGAGATCCCGCCGAAGGGCTTTGCCTGTTCATCCATGAGAGAATCCTCCTTAAGTTAAAATCTTTTCTCAGAATACACGGTTCGGAGGGGTTTGTCAAGGAGACGGGGAGCTTACATTTATGCGACGCGTGCTTATCCCTTTTTTACTCTATCTGGATAGATGAATACATTGGAAGAAGGGATATCCTGATATGTCATGGGCAGAGGAGGTGATTGACTTGAAAGAAAAGAAATACATTACGATTTTTTCTAAAAGGAAAAAGGTTGAACTTGATATCTGTTCAATTCTTTACATTATGATGGACAGGGATAAAGCTGAAATCCATGCTTCTGGAAACAGAGTATATGAAACATGGATCAGTCTCAGTACACTTGAAAAACTACTGGGTGATGAATTTATCATGGTACGTCGTGGATGCCTTGCATCAGCAATGGCGATACACTGGATTATCCAGTTCGGAAGAAAAAACAGTTGATTGATGAGTTCCGGTCAAAGCAGAAGAAGATTGTCAGCAGCATTATCAAGGACGATTGCCCCGTAACGGAGGAAGAATATCGCAGGTACTACAGCAGCTTTGAGAATCTGCCATTTGCATTCACAGATATTGAGATGATTTTTGATGAGGATTTCGGAAAATGGACGGGATGAAGATGTACTGCACGATTATGAGCTACATCGAAACAGTGAAAAGGAGAGGTTTGAATCTTTACCAAAGTATAGCCGCATTATTTGAAGGAAGGTCAGTCATTGGATGACTGGCCTGCTTAACGTGCTTATTTAGCCACCTGGCTGAATTGTAACTGTAATAAATCAAAAAAGTGTTAAAAACTGGTAATATAGGTTGTTTTTCTGGGGGGAGGTATGGTATTATAAATTATTAAGTGAGTTTGACTTTTTTGAAAAACATATATTACTTTGGAAGAATACCCGAAAAAGTACAACGAAAAACTATAGGGCCTGAATTTAAGTATGGCAGCCAGTTGCACGAGCGAAGAGGAAGACACATTGTCATGGTACAATGTGCCCTTTTTATAGCTGGATAAGGATAAGAAAGGAGACAGATGAATGAAGAAAGCTGCAAATTTATTGCTGTCAGTTGTTATGGCAGCGACGTTGCTGACTGGGTGTGGAGGTCAGAGCAGTAATGAGGGAAATACTGCGAAGAATACTGAGTCCCGGGCAGAAAAAAAGGAAAAGGTAGAAATCGCCTGTTGGGGAAATCAGATGATGGATTCCTATAACCAGTACCTCTGTGAACAGTTTCCGGATGTGGAGTTTGAATTTGTTCTGGCTACCAATTCCACGGATTATTACCGCTTCCGTCAGGATCACGATGATATGCCAGACATTCTGACTGTGCGACGTTTCGCACTGAAGGATACGGTGCTTTTAAAAGATTATCTGTATGATTTGAGTAATACCGAACTAGCCGCTACCTATTACGGCTCCTATCTGGATAGTTATACCTATGATGATGGTTCTGTCAACTGGCTTCCTACCTGTGCGGAGGTTGACAGCTTCATCATCAATAAAACTATGTTTGATGAGAACAATGTTCCCATCCCAACTGATTACGCCAGCTTTATCGCTGCCTGCGAAGCTTTCGAGGCGGTTGGCATCCGCCCCTATGTGTCGGACTTTGCTGCGGACTACACTTGCATGGAGGTTTTGCAGGGAGTATCCATACCTCAGCTTCAAAGTATAGAGGGACGTAAATGGCGTCAGCAGTATGAGAGCGGGGCGACCAACGAGCTTTCAGAGGATGTATGGCTGCCCGTTTTCGAGAATTTCTTTGATTTCAAGGAGAAGGTTGGTCTGGGTGCAGAAGATGCTGCCTATCAAAACATAACACCGAAGGAAATGTTCAGTAATGGTGAGGCGGCTATGTATCGGGGCACCGGTGCAGATATCATTACCTTCCCGGGCCGCGGTCAGGATGAGGTGCTGCTGATGCCGTATTTTGGTCAGACAGAGCAGGATAACTGGTATCTGACTTATCCTACTTTCCAGATTGCGGCTTCTCAAAAGGGTATGGATGACCCTGACCGGGAAAAGCTGATTCTGGACATTATGACTGCCATGGTCAATCAGCAGGGCCAGGATCACATTTCTTACGGCAAGAACATGGTGCCTTACAAGAAGGACGTGACGCTGGAGCTGATGCCGGAACTGGATAACCTGAATCCCTATGTTGAACAGAATAAGTTGTACATTCGTTTGGCATCTAATGAGATGTTCCGTGTTTCAAAAGATGTTGTTCAGATGATCTTGAACGATGAAGTCAAGACTCCAGAGGAAGCACTGGATGCTTTCAATCGTGAACTTGCGGAAGGTGAATCCGGCGATGAAATTGTTGCCCATATCGATACCGGTTACTCCAACGAATTCACACCAGAGCACGGCAATCAGGCAGCCTCTGCCGTGGCAAATACCATGCGTGTGGAGTCAGGTGTGGATATGATATTTATGCAGGCCTGTTATGTTGCCAGCGATATTTACAGCGGAGATTATGCTCAGAAAGACATTGGTTATCTGGGAAAGAATGATGGTGGCTGGCCAGGTCTTTTGGAATTGACTGGTGATCAGGTCTATGAGCTTGTGGAGAAAACACTGGCACTGACAGAAAACCGTGGTGCGATCTGCAATGATAGCACCCTGTATGTTTCCAGCGGATTTGAGATGGATATTACAAAAAACGACAGTGGTTACACGCTCAATGCTCTGACTGTGGAAGGCAAAGAACTGGATAGAAACGCAACTTATTCCTTCCTGATCTACGGAGAACGCGACTGGTATATGTCTGCCATTATGGAACAGCTGGGAATTACAGAAATAGATTCGACTGGTCCAAAGCTACAGGATTACCTGTTACAGCGCCTGGTAGAACAGGGGGGACAGCTAGAAGCACCTACGGATTACATTACCTTGCGGTAAGAGACATCAGGTCCTGGCACACAATGTATAGAAAAAATTGGAGGAGAACACCCGGATGCAAGAGAAAAAACATACAACGAAATATTATCTGTCTATTACGACTGTGGTGATTCTGGTCTTCTCCCTGGTATTGGGTACCTTCTTCATACGAAATTCCCTGATGAAGCTGATGATTGCTGAACGTTCTTCCCAGTTGGAGGAAATGGTCACGCAGATTCAGGCAAATCTGGACAGCGGCCTTCAGAACCACTGGAACCTGGTGGCCGGACTGGAACATGCTGTTCAGGAAAGGTATTTTGCAGATAGCCGGAACTTGTGTGAATATATTTCCTCCCTGGAGCAGATTTTCTGCACGGATATGTATGGAAGCCGGGTGATGCTTTTAGATGAACAGGGCACAGCATATTTACGTGAGGGAGCAGTTGGCATATGGAAGGATGTCGACCATTTGATAGACGAAAATAAACGGCATACCTTTGTTTCTGAGACGGACAATATTGACGGATGCTTTCTGGTGTTTGCACAGGAGCTGGATCACTCGGTCACAATGGGAGAAAACGATACCCGATTTACCCATGTAGTGCTTTTAAAGGACATCCAAACCTTGAAGCAGTACTATACCACTACGACTTACGGCGGCAGAGCAGCAACCTATATCGTAAGAAAGAACGGTACCATGGCTTATTTTGATTCAGGAGATGCAGATGTCATCAGTGCCCGAAATATTTACAAAGCGTTGAATGAAGCAGAGTATGTTCAGGAACAGAGTTTTGAGACTGTCAAAGAGAATCTGGAAAGAGATGGTGTTGCTACTGCCAATATCCTGCTGAACAAGACTGAATATTATTATTGCCTGACAACGCTGGAGAACTATGACATGACACTGATGCTTCTGCTCCCTGCGGACTGCGTGGCGGTCAGCACCATGGATATGATGGACACCACCCTTCGGACTACGTTAATCTTCATGATCGTAATGGTGTTGATGTTTTTGATAGCGGCCTTTAGTTTTATCAGCGTTCAGCGCAGCATCCAGAGGGTGAAGATGGAGCAGGAGACGAATATGGAACTAAACCGACTGCGCCTGGAGGCAGAGTCAGCCAATTCCGCAAAGAGTACCTTTTTGAACAATATGTCTCACGACATCCGAACGCCGATGAATGCCATTATTGGTTTTACTAACATTGCGCTAAAGCAGAAGCCGAAACCGGAGGTCAAAGCCTGTCTTGATAAGATCAGTGACAGCTCCGAACATCTGCTGACACTGATTAATGATGTTCTGGATATTAGTCGAATTGAAAGCGGCAAAATTCAATTCTTGCCTGTTCCGGTTGACATCACAGAGGTAGCAAATACCGTTGTGAATGTTACCTATGGTTTCCTGTCCAACCGGAATATCACCTTCCAGTGTAATTTGGAGGAGCCGAAAACACGCTATGTGTTAGCGGATGCAGTGCGTGTTCGAGAGATTCTGGTGAATATCCTTGGCAATGCAGTGAAGTTTACCAACGATGGTGGAACCATCACCTTTGATGCCAGCTACCGCCCCGGTGCAGATGAACAGCATATGATCGTGCGCTATCGCATCGCAGATACAGGCGTGGGTATGAGTGATATCTTCGTTGAACACATTTTTGATGAGTTCTCGCAGGAGGACAACAACGCCCGTACTGAGTATAAAGGTACTGGTTTGGGCATGGCAATCACCAAGCGGTATGTCGATCTGATGGGAGGCACAATCAGTGTTGAGAGTAAGAAAGGGAAAGGCTCCACATTCATTGTTGATATCCCTATGGAGTTGACGGATGAAAGCAAGATTCAAAAGCGGGATATCAGTACTGGCAGCAAAGATCTCACTGGTGTGAAGGCCCTGATGGCAGAAGATAACGATCTGAACGCAGAAATCGCTATGATTCAGCTGGAAGAACTGGGGATTCAGATTACCCGGGCAGTTGATGGTAAGGATGTAGTGCGTACCTTTGAGGAGAATCCTCCGGGAACCTTTGATGTCATCCTGATGGATGTTATGATGCCGGAGATGAACGGGTATGAAGCCACAGCCGCTATCCGGGGGTTGAAGGATCGTCCCGATGCTGTAAATATACCTATTCTGGCTATGACAGCCAATGCTTTTGCCGAGGATGTACAGTCATCTATGGATGCCGGAATGAACGGACATTTGTCAAAGCCTATTGTGATGGATGAGGTGGTCAAAGCCATTGTACGAAATCTCAACAAGTAAGAAACAGTGACGGACAACTTGTTGTTGAATAAAAATGAGAAATAGGAAACTTCCAGTTAATAAGAAAGAAATATAAATTGTGGATACAGATTTAAAATTGAATAATGTGTAAGCCAAAAGGCATCAACCGTAAAAGTTGGTGCCTTTTGTTTTGCCCATTACTTTTGCCCATTTTTGGGAAAAAGTCTGGACAGGAAGCCGGTGTGAGTTAAGGGACAGGATTCATACCGGCTTTATTAATCTATC
>JAQXWO010000083.1 GCA_029225485.1 Lachnospiraceae bacterium | reverse complement strand
TCGATGGAACACATCATACCGTTGGACTCGATGCCGCGGAGCTTGCCTTTCTTGATCACAATGCCGCCCTCGGTCATCTTACCGTCATGATTGCCTGCCACACGTCCGCCGTCGAGCACCACCGGAATCTTATCTCCCTCTTTTACATTGGGGGCACCTGTCACGATCTGTGTCACCTGACCGTTTCCGATATTTACCTGGCAGACGATCAGCTTGTCTGCGTCCGGATGCTGCTCGATTTTTTCAATCTGACCAATCACGATCTTGTCCAGATCACGGTCTGCTGCCTCAAATCCCTCAACCTTTGTTCCGGTCAGAGTCATGGCATCCGTAAACTCCTGTGCCGTCACATCCAGATCCGGTACATATGCTTTTACCCATGATAATGTCGTATTCATCGTCTCTCTCCTCCTTAGAACTGTTTCAGGAACCGGATATCGTTCTCATACAGCAGTCTCATATCATCAATCTCATACTTCAGCAGGGCGATACGCTCCAGACCCACGCCAAAAGCGAATCCTGTGTACTCTTCCGGATCGATTCCGCACATCTCAAGCACATGGGGATGTACCATACCGCATCCGAGAATCTCGATCCAGCCGCTGCCCTTGCAGAAACGGCATCCCTTGCCGCCGCACTTGAAGCAGGATACATCCACCTCGGCACTCGGCTCTGTGAAGGGGAAATGATGGGGGCGGAACTTGGTCTTCGTATTTTCACCGGACAGCTCCTTGGCAAACTGCTCCAGAGTACCCTTCAGATCGGAAAATGTAATGTTTTTGTCTACCACAAGACCCTCGATCTGATGGAAGGACGGAGAATGAGTCGCATCCACCTCATCGGAACGGAATACACGTCCCGGAGCGATCATACGGATCGGCAGCTTGCCCTGCTCCATGACACGGGCCTGCACCGGTGAGGTCTGGGTACGAAGCACGATGTCCTTCGTGATGTAGAAGGTATCCTGCTCATCCTTGGCCGGATGATTGGCCGGGATATTCAGCTTCTCAAAATTGTAAAGGTCATATTCAACTTCCGGGCCTTCCACTACTTCATATCCCATGCCCACGAAGATACGCTCTACCTCTTCTCTGGCGATGGTGTTTGGATGGCGGTGTCCCACATTATTTTTCTTCGCCGGCAGCGTCACATCGATGACTTCTGCCTTCAGCTTTTCTTCCAGAGCCTTCTGCTCCAGCTTCTTTTTCGTCTCTTCCAGAGCCTCCTCGATCTGTGCTCTTGTCTCATTTACCAGCTGACCGAAAGCCGGGCGCTCTTCCGGAGGAATGTTTTTCATGCTCTTCAGAAGACCGGTCAGCTCACCTTTTTTTCCAAGGAAATTTACACGGACCTCATTGAGACGGTCCAGCATGCCGGCTTCCTGAATCTGCGATAATGCTTCTTCTTTGATAGCCTGTAATCTGTCTTTCATATTTTTCTCCTTTCTGATTCATGGGGGCGCCATGCAAGCACCAGACCACCTGCTACGCAGGCTCTCCGCTGCTGCGCAGCTCCCGTCTGTGGCTGAATGGGCGTTCCGCCCATTCTTTAAACTGCAGCACCAGACCTTAGCAGACATGTCTGCACGGTCTGCTCCTGCAGTTTTTTGCATCATTTCATTTGACGCCATGCAAGCCACAGACCGCCTGCTTTCGCAGGCTCTCCGCTGCTGCGCAGCTCCCGTCTGTGGCTGAATGGGCGTTCCGCCCATTCTTTAAACTACAGCACCAGACCTTAGCAGACGAGTCTGCACGGTCTGCTCCTGCAGTTTTTTGCATGGCTGAACTAAAATACAAAAACGCCTCGTTCCTCAAATATGAGGGACGAAGCGTTGCGCTGCGCGGTACCACCCTGATTTCTGCCCGAGGGCAGACACTCTGTATGCGTAACGTGCATTCTACGTCATTTCCTACTGTGGCATCCAGTACACCGGTCAGTAAATTACTGAACTGCTTGAAACCGATGTGCCAGGCCCGTTCAAAAACAAAGCTCCGGTGTGAATTTCATCTGCTGTCTGAACTTGAAGATGCTTCCAGCCGACGACATCTCCTCTCTGAAAAGGGTACAGCAGACTACTGTGCACCATCTGCGCCTGTAATCTGTATTCCTGTGCTGCCGGCAGCCGCCTGCCAGCACTATTTGTTATTCTACCACAAGAACAGAATCTGTCAAGCAAAAGAATTCTGTTTCACCGGACAAACTGCTCCGGTTTTTCCAGATACACGTTGATCTCCGCCCCGATGAAAAACAGATACATGCAGAAATACAGCCACAGCATGACCACCACCAGCGTCGTAAGTCCTCCGTAGATCAGGGACATATTGACTGCATAATCCAGATAAATGGAAAACGCATAAGAAAAAACAGCCCATGCCACTGCCGTAAATATGGCGCCCGGATACTGGGTTCTGATTTTTCTGGGTCTGTTGGGGAGAAACACGTAAAATGCCTCAAACATCAGGGACAGTACAAAGAGAGAGATCCCCAGCTGCAGACTCAGTGTAATCTCCGGAAAACGGGCAATGAGAGGCACCATATGACGCAGGAACTGCTGGATCTTGTATCCGAACACCAGTACACCAAGGGCAATGATCATGGCAAGCAGCATCAGCACTGCATAGACAGCCGCACGGATGCGGATCAGCACATAATTTCTCGTCTCCTCCAGCTGATTCACAGAATTCAGGCCATCAGCCAGACCGATGATGCCTTTTCCTGATGTCCACAGCGCCACAGCAGCTGTCCAGGGCAGCAGCGCATAGGAATTGTCATAGATACTGTTTACCA
>JAQXWO010000082.1 GCA_029225485.1 Lachnospiraceae bacterium | reverse complement strand
CTGCACCGGGCGCTGGAATTTGCCTATGTGACAGAAGGAACACTGGAGATCGGCATTGAACAGGAGCTGTTTCACATGGAAACCGGCGATTTTGCACTGGTTTTCCCGGATCTGATCCACCATTATCAGGTCTTCTGCTCTGGAAACAGTACTGCATGGTATCTTCTGGCCGATCCTGTTCTCAGCGGCAGTTTTCAGCAGACGCTTCAGCAATTCGTACCGGAATGTCCTGTCATCTCTGGTCAGATATTGCATCCGGATATCAAATATGCCATTCATACACTGGCACTGAGCGGCAAAAGCGACCATCTGGATACACTTCAGCAGGCCTTCACGGAAGTCATTCTTGCACGCAGCCTGCCTGTGCTTACCCTAAAGGAGCGAACCTCAGCCCACAGACAGGATCTGGTCTATCAGGTGGTGGTATATATCGCTTCCCATTACACAGAACCTGTGACGCTGACCTCTATGGCCCATGATCTCGGTATCAGTCCCTATGTACTTTCCCGGATTTTTTCTTCTGTTTTTCATCGAAATTTTAATCAGTATCTGAATGAGACACGTCTGGATCATGCAGTCTCTCTGCTTCGCTATACGGATCAGACTATCACAGAAGCCTGTGAAAACGCTGGATTTGACAGCCAGCGCACCTTCCATCGTGTATTTGCGGAACATTATCATATATCCCCCCGTGAATACCGAAAAAAATACAAAGAACGCAATCAATAAAAACAGCTCTGCGAAACTTCTCAATGTCTGTTTCGCAGAGCTGTTCTTTTTGTATGTTATT
The DNA here is from genome assembly GCA_029225485.1 of Lachnospiraceae bacterium. Lineage (GTDB taxonomy): Bacteria > Bacillota > Clostridia > Lachnospirales > Lachnospiraceae > Choladousia. Next base: position 15,497 of record JAQXWO010000082.1, on the reverse strand, counting down.
TTTCCGTAATAACTTACTGCTCCAATGCATTCTCGGCATCTGCCGGTTTTTCTGCAGGTACCTCTTCTGCCGCATCCGCACGAGCCTCTTTCGCAGAATCTGTACTGACACCCGTTCCGGTCTCTACAGCGCCGTCTTCTCTGACTGTCCAGACGTGATCACGATTCTCCTGTACAGGCTCATGCCCGTCCGTCTGCTGTTCTGTCTCTGCTGCACCGTCTGCCGGTTTCACCATCACAGAATTCTTATCCTCAGCCACATCTGCCTGATTCAAAGCATTGTTCTCCAGCATGACCGCCTCCGCCCTGTTCTCATGGATACGGGCATTATCCGAAGCATTCTCCTCCTCAGAGATACCTTCCACCCTGCGGAAGATCTCCATAAACTCTTTACCGGTGATCGTCTCCTTCTCGATCAGATACTCAGCGATCTGATCCAGTGTCCTGCGGTGCTCCGTCAGCAGGCGCTTCGCCTCCTCGTAAGAGTACTTCAGGATATTCATGACTTCCTCATCCACCTGAGCTGCCGTCACATCGCTGCAGTTCATGACCGGACGGGTATCCAGATACTGGTTCGCCGCCGTCTCCAGACCGATCAGGCCGAATCTCTTCGACATACCGTACTGAGTAACCATGGCACGGGCCACACTGGTGGCTTTCTCAATATCATTTGCCGCACCGGTAGTCACCGTATCAAATACGATTTCCTCAGCGGCACGTCCTGCCACAAATTCTACCAGCATCGCACGGATCTCTTTTTCCGTATTCAGGAACTTCTCTTCCTCCGGCACATTCATGACATAGCCGAGAGCTCCCATGGTACGGGGCACGATCGTGATCTTCTGTACCGGCTCTGAATGCTTCTGCAGGGCGCTGACAAGTGCATGTCCCACCTCATGGTAGGAGACAATGCGGCGCTCTTCCTTGCTCAGGATACGGTCCTTCTTCTCCTTACCTACCAGAACGACCTCGACAGCTTCGAACAGGTCTTTCTGAGAAACTGCCTTGCGCCCCTTCTTGACTGCCAGAATCGCCGCCTCATTGATCATATTCGCAAGATCAGAACCAACTGCACCGGAAGTAGCCAGCGCGATCGCTTCCAGATCTACGGTCTCATCCATATGAACATTCTTCGCATGGACCTTCAGTACATCGATACGTCCCTTCAGGTCCGGCTTGTCCACGATGATCCGCCGGTCAAAACGTCCCGGACGCAGCAGCGCCTGGTCAAGTACCTCAGGACGGTTCGTGGCTGCCAGCACCAGCAGACCCTTGGAAGTATCAAAACCATCCATCTCCGCAAGGAGCTGGTTCAGCGTCTGCTCACGCTCATCGTTGCCTCCGCCGTATCTGGAATCACGGCTCTTTCCTATGGCATCGATCTCATCGATAAAAATAATACACGGCGCGTTCTTTTTCGCTTCTTCGAACAGTTCACGGACACGGGAAGCACCCACACCTACGAACATCTCCACAAAATCAGAACCGGACAGTGAGAAGAAAGGACATTTCGCCTCTCCTGCCACAGCCTTCGCCAGAAGTGTCTTACCGGTACCCGGAGGGCCTACCAGCAGCGCTCCCTTGGGAAGCTTGGCTCCGATGGTCGTATACTTGCCCGGATTCTCCAGGAAATCCACTACCTCCTGCAGGGATTCCTTCGCCTCATCCTGACCTGCCACATCCTTAAACAGGACTCCTGTCTCCTTCTGTGCATAGACTCTTGCCTTATTCTTGCCGACACCCATGATGCCGCCGCCATTCTTTGACATGTTGCGCATCACAAGAGCAAATACCAGCCAGATCAACAGAAGCGGCGCAAAGCTGAACACCAGATTCAGGATCAGATTGGCTGTCGTATCCGGTATCTCTTCTTTAAACTTGATATCTGCTTTTTCCAGACGCTCCACCAGAGTCGGGTCATCCACCCGCCCCGTATAATAAGTCTCCACGCCTCTGCGGTAAGATGCATCTCCCTTCGGCTTGATGATGATCTGTGTGCTGTCCATCGTGACACTGTCTACCACGCCGCTGTCCACCATATCCAGGAACTGATCATAGGTGATCTCGACCGATGATGTGTCCTTTACCATATTATTCATCAGGCCCATCACCACAAGCGCAGCCAGAGTCACAAGCAAAAATATGATTACCGGAGAATTGCCTTTGCGCGGGCCACCCGGTCCCTGTCCGCCGTCTCCGTTACCACCCGGACGGTTATCTCTTTGCTGATTATTATCCATAGTGTCCTCCTCATCTGACACTGTCAACCTCTACAATATTGACAGTCCATATTATTATAAGGATACAAAACTCATAAATCAATAGCGAAATCTAAATGTTTTCTAAAATTCCGGGGATTTCATCAAATCTTCACATTTCGAAATGCTTCCTTCAGATTTCACTTCGCAGTGGCCATCCTTGCCTTCATCTATATTCTTCCCGCTGCCGGGCAGATCCGGGACTTTAATCCCTGCGGAACGTGCGCCGCCGTATGCACAGTAAAAAGGGTACCGCCCTTTTGCGATACCCTCTGTTTTTGTATTTAGTTGTATATTTTATTCAGTTGTATGTCCGCAGCTCCTTTTGCTGCCTGTTTTATATTTTATCGTTGTATCGGAGAGGCTTTCGCCTGCGTTTATTTATAAATTATTTAATTTATAAACCATGTGGATTTATAACAGGTGCTATATTTCTTATCAGGTCCTTTACCTGTCTCTTTTTCAGATGATATTTCTTTTTTTCATTCTGTTTTTCTCTGAGCTTTTTCCTTCTCTTCTGATCTTCAGACTATTTAGTGGATATTCAAATCCATTTCTTGATTGTCCATCGGATCTTTTTTATCCTTTTGAGGATGATCCGAATACTCAGTTATTTATTTTCACATTTCATGAAGGATATCTGTCATTTATATAATTTGAATAATTGTACCGCCTCGAAGTGAATATCTGATACTCCCTCCAGATGTCGTCGATTTATTCAAAATTCTGCTCAGATCTTCTGATTGTTATTCGATTGTATTGGATTAATTTCTTATCGTCTGCACTCTGTTTTTATCCGATTCGACTGAACCAGTTTCCTGATTATCTTTCAGTCTCTGTCGTGGATCAATGAGCTTTATCATCAGATTCTGCCATTCTCTCCGATTACCGTTTCTGTACGATCACTGAATCATTTCTGATAAAGGCCATTCTCGCAGGAATCATTCATCCTTCCACATGTAGCTGAAAAATAATGAAATTCACTTTCCACTGGAATCGACCTCCTGTCCTTTCAATTCATTATCTATAGGTTTCTTTTTCTTTTGTTGATGGTGTTATCATACCAGATGATTTTCTATTTGTCAACACTATTTTTGAAATTTATTCAAATTATTTAATTTAAATTTTTAAAATCTTTTTATTTGTATATATTTATTTGAATATTCTGCAATTTTCTGACTTTTTCAATCATTCAGAGCCGGGCAAAATTTCACAAACCAGGCATAAAAAATCCGGCTGCCCGGAGGGAACGGTTTTCCGTCCTGCACCGGCAGCCAGATTCTTCATTGATTTCTTTTATTTCACTCTGTTAAAGTTGATCAGACATCCGTCCAGGATGATCTGTCTCTCATCGTTGGTCATCTCTCCCAGCTTCAGCGTAAACGGCTTCAGCGCTCCGTCCTTCACCACATATGCGGTCACTTCGGAAGCTTTTTCTTTCACAGCTGTACGGATGCCCGGAACGAACAGGTAGTCCTTATTCGCAAAGGGCAGTTCCTCTCCGTCGATCAGGAACGGAAGCATACCCCAGTTGATCAGGTTGGAGCGGTAACGCTTGGTGGCATAGCTGTTGGCAATATTGGCCCAGCCGCCCAGTACCTTCTGGCAGGATGCAGCCTGCTCACGGGCAGAGCCGTCACCCGGCTTCACTGCGAAGATCGTGCTGCCCACGCCGGTATTCTCCGGAGTCACATCTGCGAAGGAGGCTTTCACAGCTGCCAGCACCGGCGCCAGCTCCGGAAGCGCTGTCTCCATGTCCTCTCCTGCTTCTCTTGCTTTCTCTGCCTTCTGCACTTCCTTGGCAAGTCCCACGTAAGCCGGATCCTTTCTGGAAAGAGCGAACTCTGCCAGTCCCAGAGGATTGGAGCGGTAAGAAGAAGTCTCACCGGAAGGAATCAGCTCGTCTGTGGTGGTCACCGGATCGTGGATCTCGGATACTACCTTGAGGATCAGATTTTCCGTCAGCTCACACATTGCCGGCCAGTCCTTGATGTTCGGGCCGAATTTAATCTCCACAGAAGGATCTGCCACGCCCTTGCTGTCAAAGACACGGTTCGCATAAATGCTCTGGTCAAAGTAATATTTCGGATTGCTGAAGTTCGCATCGATATCTGTGGCCGCCGTCAGATAGCCCTTGTTGGCTGCCGTCGCCGCGATGGAACGGGCATCCATCAGCGCTACGGAAGCGATCTGTCCGCTCTGCAGCTTGGAGCCTTCACGGTTCGGGAAGTTACGGGTGGAATGACGGATACTGAAGGCATTATTTGCCGGGGTATCCCCTGCTCCGAAGCACGGACCGCAGAAGGCAGTCTTCACGATGGCGCCGCTCTGGATCAGGTCAGCCAGTCTGCCATTCTTCGCCAGCTCCATATAGATCGGCGTACTTGCCGGATATACACTCAGAGTAAATTCATCACATCCGATGTAACTGCCTTTCAGAATATCGGCCGCGGCACAGATATTCTCAAATCCGCCTCCGGCACATCCTGCGATGATTCCCTGATCTACATACAGTCTGCCGTCGCGCACCTTGTTCTTCAGAGTAAAGTCTACTGCGCCGTCCAGGCTGACTGCCGCTTTCTTCTCCACATCATCCAGAATATCCATCAGATTGGCATTCAGCTCTTCGATGGTGTAAGTATTGCTGGGATGGAACGGCATGGCGATCATCGGGCGGATCTCGCTCAAGTCTACGCATACAACACCGTCATAATAAGCCACTGCTCCCGGAGCCAGCTCTTTGTAATCGCCGCCTCTGCCGTGGATCTCATAGAATTCTTTGATCTTGTCATCTGTCTTCCAGATAGAGGACAGACAGGTGGTCTCTGTCGTCATAACATCCACGCCGATACGGAAATCAGCGCTCAGAGAAGCGACGCCCGGTCCGACAAATTCCATTACTTTATTATTTACATAACCATTCTTAAATACAGCCCCGATGATCGCCAGAGCCACGTCCTGAGGTCCTACACCCTTGACCGGCTCTCCTGTCAGATAGATCGCGATCACACCCGGCATATTGATATCATAGGTCTGTCCCAGCAGCTGCTTCACCAGCTCAGGTCCGCCCTCTCCCATAGCCATGGTGCCCAGCGCACCGTAGCGTGTATGAGAATCGGAACCGAGGATCATGCCGCCGCCGCATGCCAGCATCTCACGGGCAAACTGGTGGATGACTGCCTGATGAGGCGGAACGTAAATGCCGCCGTACTTCTTGGCACAGGTCAGACCAAACATGTGGTCATCCTCGTTGATCGTACCGCCCACCGCACACAGAGAGTTGTGGCAGTTGGTCAGTACATAGGGTACCGGAAACTTTTCCAGTCCTGACGCACGGGCTGTCTGGATAATGCCTACGAATGTAATATCATGGGATGTCAGCTTGTCAAATTTAATTTTCAGCTTATTCATAGATCCTGATGTATTGTGATTCTCCAGAATCGAATAAGCGATCGTCTGCTTTGCTGCCTCCTCCTTTGACGGGACGTGATCTCCCAGTCTGGAAGCCAGGACAGCCGGAGCATCCTGATTGTCCGCCACCAGCTCCGTACCATTCAGCAGATACGCACCATTTTCGTACAATTGAATCATTTTTCATTCCTCCTCATAATTTTGCAGATCAATCAGTCATCCCCCAATTACCATGCATGGGTTCAGACTTTTGACCATGGTATCATAAAATCAGGGCTGTCACATGCTCCAGGCAACTCTGCAGAATCCCTTATCTGCCACATTCCTGCTGCTGCAGATACGGAACCCTGCAGAATCTTCCGGATACTGCAACGGCCCCTCTTTACGCCATATAAAAACTGCTTTATGAAATTTTTCCTGGCTCTGAACAGATACAAAATATCTGTATGTTTCATCGCTCTGCATCACACATGCGATTCAGCCATGCTTCAGACGGAACTTCTGAGCATCCCGCTCGCAGGTGGCACGCTCGATCTCCGCACCCAGGCTGCGCAGCTTCTCTTCAAAGTCCTCATAGCCTCTCTGGATGTAAATAATATCATCCACGATGGTCTCACCCTCAGCGGCAAGCCCTGCGATCACAAGGGCAGCTCCTGCCCGGAGATCCGGAGCGCTGACACGGGCACCGGAAAGCTTCTCCACACCGGAGATGATCGCCGTATTGCCCTCTACTCTGACATCCGCTCCCATACGTGTGAGCTCATCCATATATTTGAAACGGTTCTCGAAAATACTCTCTGTCACGATACTGGTACCGGATGCCAGTGCCAGTGTCACGCCGATCTGCGGCTGCATATCCGTCGGATAGCCCGGATAAGGCAGTGTCTTTACATTGGTGCTGCGCAGACGCTTCGACGCCACCACACGGACAGCATCGTCAAACTCCTCCACTTCACAGCCGATCTCCAGCAGCTTCGCCGTCGTAGCCTCAAGATGCTTCGGGATCACATGCTTCACCATCACATCTCCCTTGGTGGCCGCTGCCGCAAACATAAATGTCCCCGCTTCGATCTGATCCGGAATGATGGAATACTCTGTCTTGTGCAGAGACTGCACACCACGGATACGGATCACGTCCGTACCGGCTCCCTTGACATTGGCTCCCATACTGTTCAGGAAATTGGCCACATCTACCACATGGGGCTCTCTGGCACAGTTCTCAATGATCGTCCGTCCCTCAGCCATAGCTGCAGCCATCATGATATTGATCGTGGCGCCTACAGAAACCGTGTCCAGATAAATATGGCTGCCCTTCAGCTGATCCGCCTCAGCAATAATAAAGCCATTGCGGATCGTCACCTTCGCTCCAAGAGCCTTAAAGCCCTTAATATGAAGGTCGATCGGTCTGGAACCGATGTTGCATCCTCCCGGGAGAGGCACAACCGCTTTCTTATATTTGCCGAGGAGCGCACCGATCAGATAGTAAGATGCGCGAATCTTCTTGATATATTCATAATCAACGCAGAGATCCCCGACATTCTTGCTGTTCATCAGAACTGCATGCTTCGTAATGCGCTCTACCTTCACACCGATGCTCTCCATGGCCTCCAGCAGCACATTGATATCCCGTACATCAGGCAGATTCTCGATCAGCACCGTGTCATCTGTCATGATGGCTGCCGCCAGTATCCCAAGCGCGGCATTTTTTGCTCCGCTGATCTCTACCTCACCTACGAGCGGGTTCCCGCCTCTGATAATATATTGTTCCATAAAAAACACACCTCTGTTTTCCCAGATTAACTATTCCCGACTGATGTATATCACAACTGACCGGCACATCTGCCGGATACAGTTTTCTCCCCTGTATATCAAATCATCCAGACTTGTACATAAATATAATCGATTTCAGTATACCACATTCTAAACTTTTGTAAACATTAATTCATGCTATCTACACTTTTTGGTAATTTTTTCCTGTTTTATTTTTCTGAATATTTACTCAGATTTTTCAATATCAAAAATATTTTTTACAAATCAGCGACGTTTTTGAACACTATAGCCAAATTTTCCGAGATTTTTCCCGAGGCCAAAATACTCTCCATGGGAATAAACCATCAATCTGGCGTCCTTTAACAGCAGCTTGCCCCGCTCGTCCAGGTATCTGGAATCCACATCCACCCCCAGGACCTCAGCCACAAACATGTGGTGAGAGCCCAGCTCCAGCACCTGAGTCACACGGCATTCAATATTCACCGGACTTTCTTCAATGATCGGAGCACCCACATGAACCGCCGGTCCCGGAGTCAGATGCAGCCGCTCAAACTTGTCCACATCCCGCCCGGACCGCACACCGCAGAAATCCGTGGCAAATGCCAGCTGCTCCGTCGTCAGATTGATCACAAACTCACCGGTCTCCCGGATAATATCGTAGGAATACCTCTCCGGCCGCACCGAAATAGATACCATCGCCGGGCTGCTGCACACTGTCCCGGCCCACGCCACTGTAATAATATTGGGGCGCTCCCCCGGTCTGGCACAGCTCACCATGACAGCCGGCACCGGGTAGAGCATGTTGCCGGAGCGCCAGTGATCTCTGGGCGCAGCCGCCGGTTCTTTTTTATTTTTATTCTGTCTCATATTTTTACTCATTTTTTAACCACGGCGTGACATCACGCCAGACTCATCCTGTTGATCGCATTCATAAAGGTCGGTACCAGCTGCTTCTTCCGTGACACCACACCCGGCAGCTGCGCGCTCTTTCCATCCAGCGGCTGCCTGTACGCCTCCTCGATCAGGGTGGCCGCCTCTTTTCCATAGCAGAGCAGCTCCGTAGATTCACTGATGATATCGGTCAGCATGAAGAACAGCATGTCGATGTCCAGATTATTCTCTTCAAACCGATGATCCAGATAGGGGATCATACGGTTCCTGATCTCCTCCAGCTCTTTTTCACTCATGGATGTGATCTGCCCGATCCCGATATTCCAGTCACCGAATTCAAACTTCTTGAAATCCTGATACAGGATCTCCTCCGGTGTCTTGGATCTCAGATCACTTCCCGCCGCAAACATTTCCCGGGCATAGCTCTGACATTCGATGCCCGCGATGGCAGCCAGAGCTTCCGCTGCCTGAATATCCAGATAAGTACAGGTGGGCGAGCGAAACATCAGTGTATCCGACAGGATCGCGCTGCAGAGAAGCCCGGCGATATCCTTCGGGATCTCCACCTTCTTTTCATTATAGATCTGATAAATGATCGTACCGGTACATCCCACCGGCTGATTGCGGAAATAGACCGGCGCCATTGTCTCGATGGAACCGAGTCTGTGGTGGTCTATGATCTCCAGGATCTCCGCATCCATGACATTATCCACCGCCTGAGATACTTCATTGTGATCCACGAGGATCAGCCCTCTCTTATGTACACCCAGCAAATTTCTTCGGGAGATCATGCCCACATAATTTCTGTGACGGTCCAGGATCGGGAAGTCGCGATACCTCTTTTTGGACATGGTATCCCGGATGCTCTCCGTATAATCCGAAAGCTGGAATGTCATCAGGTTGTCTTTCCTCATAAAGAAATCCACCGGCATACTCTGGTTGATCAGCCGGGCCACCGCATAAGTATCCAGAGGCGTCACAATGATCGTACAGTTTCTCTCCCGGGCCAGACGCTGGATCGTCCGGGATACGGGAGCTCCCAGGCAGACCACGATACAGCCCGCCGACATTTCAATGGCACACAGCTGAGATTCATAGCGGTTCCCCAGGATCACCATGTCATGCTCTTCAATATAGTTTTCCATCACATCCGGATTGGCCGCAGCGATCACGACCTTGCCTTTATCAAAATACGCATCCGGATCGCCCACGATCATCTCCGCGTCCAGCGTTTCCAGAATATTCCGGTAAGGAGTCTTCGCCACAGAGACGATCGCGCTGTCGTACTCTTCCATGTAGGACTTTGCAATGTCGTTGATGGTGATCAGCCCTTTCAGATAGTTATCTTCCGTCGTGATCGGCAGCGTAAACACATTCTGCGTCGTCATGAGCGTCCAGGCATTTTTCAGTGAAATATTGCTCCGGACGCCTTCCACCTTGCGGATATCCATATCCTTCACCCGGGTACCGATATTTTCCAGATAAATCGGCGTCTCCACTCCGAACCGCTCCAGCACATACTGAGTCTCCGCACTGACCTGACCCGCGCGCACCGGCACATATCGGCAGCCGTCATTCTCCTGATTCTTTAAATATGCATAGGAGATCGCCGAACAGATGGAATCCGTATCCGGATTCTTGTGCCCCACGACGCAGACCGTCCGTTTGATTTTCTCTTCTCCCAGACCGGCTTCATCCTTTTTCTCTTCCAGTTTGTCAAATTCGTTCATATTCTGTCCCATGATTCCTTTTCTATTCTCTGTTGGTGATCTGCTTCAGAAATTCAGATCATGCCAGATTCGCCGGCCCGAAACTCACCGGAAGCAGCTCCTCCAGACGGTACACCTGATAATCATCCTCTGACCGGGCCAGAATGATCTCAAAACACTCCGGCTCGCAGAATTCCCGCATGACCTGACGGCAGACGCCGCAGGGGGCACAGTAATCCCCCGGCTTCCCCTCATAATTTCCCACGATCGCAATCCTGTCAAAATCCCTGGCTCCCTCGGAGACCGCCTTGAAAAAAGCCGTCCGCTCCGCACAGTTTGACGGAGTATAGGCCGCATTTTCAATATTGCAGCCGGTAAACACACGCCCGTCCCTGCAAAGCAGAGCCGCCCCGGTCTGAAAATGGGAATAGGGCGTGTAGGCTTTTTTCTGTGCCTCATATGCCATATGAATCAATTCTTTATTTTCCATATTGATCTTACCTCTTCATCCTGCTGCGGCAGGCAGATTTCACGCCTCCCGGATCTCCTGCCAGAAGCTCTCTCCGTCCAGGCTCTCCGGAATGCCGAACATCTCAAGCACCGTAGCCGCGATATCCGCAAAGCTCTTCCGCGTCCCCAGAGAGACGCCCTGGCGGACAGCCTTTCCCCAGGCGATCATCGGCGTATATTCTCTCGTATGATCTGTCCCCGGGAATCCGGGATCGCACCCGTGATCCGCCGTGATGATCACCACATCATCCTCTTTCATCCGCTCCATCATCTGTCCCAGCTGGCGGTCAAAGACTGCCGCTGCTTCCGCATAGCCCTCAATATTGTTGCGGTGGCCGTATACCATATCAAAATCCACCAGATTCACAAAGCACAGACCGGTAAAATCTTCTTCCATATAGCGCAGCGCCTTTTCCATACCATCTTCATTATTGGTCATGGAAACGGTATGGGCGATTCCCTGCCCGGCAAATATATCATAGATCTTGCCGACTCCGTAAGTGTCAAATCCGTGCTCCTGCAGACTCACCAGCATAGTGCGCTTCGGCGGAAGCAGGGAAAAATCATGACGGTTGCGGGTGCGGTAAAAATCAGGGGCAGTGCCCAGGAACGGTCTGGCGATCACCCGGCCCACTCCATGCTTCCCCTGCAGGATCTTCCGGGCAATGCGGCAGTCCTCATACAGCTCTGCCAGCGGCACCTTTTCCTCGTGGGCCGCGATCTGAAAAACGCTGTCTGCCGATGTATACACGATCAGATCACCGGTCTTCAGGTGCTCTTCCCCATAATCCCGGATCACATCTGTCCCGGAGTAAGGACGGTTGCACAGCACACCTCTTCCGGTCTGGCGGCGAAAGGGCTCCAGCACTTCCTCCGGGAAGCCTTCCGGATAGACCGGCATCGGCTGCGGGGAAACGATTCCCGCGATCTCCCAGTGACCGATCGTCGTATCCTTGCCCAGAGACGTCTCTGCCATTCTGGCAAAGCTGCCCTCAGGATGCTCCGCTCCCTCCCGGCAGTCCACTCCCTCAATGTTGAACAATCCCATTTTCTCCATATTCGGAGTACTGTACTTCTCAGACTTCACGATCGTCGCCAGGGTATTTGCCCCCACATCCCCGAAATGCTCCGCATCCGGGAGATATCCGATCCCGTAACTGTCCAGTACGATCAGAAACACTCTTTTTACACTGCCCATAATCATCCCCCTGTCTTCACATAGACCTTCGGCCGCACATGACAGGCTCTGTCACTCTGCGGTCTCCAGCGCGATCTTTACCATATCATTGAAGCTGGACTGGCGCTCATCGGAACTGGTCGCCTCACCCGTAACGATACTGTCAGAAATCGTACAGATCGCCAGGGCATTTTTCCCGGTCCGGGCCGCATTCATGTACAGCGCCGCCGCTTCCATCTCCACGGCCAGCACGCCCATCTTCTGCCAGTTCACGTCCAGATTGCTGTCACTGTAAAACGTATCCGAGGACAGCAGATTTCCCACCTTGTATCCGATATTGCCCATTTCCTCCACGACTGCCACTGCCTTCTGAAGCAGCTTGAAAGAAGCGATCGGCGCAAAAGCCCCCGGAAGCTGATACTGAGCCGCATAATTGGAATTGGTGCAGGCTCCCATGCCAAATACCACATCCCGGATCTTCAGATCCGCCGTCAGAGCTCCCGCCGTACCGATACGGATGATATTGTCCACATCATAAAATTTGAATAATTCGTAAGAATAGATACCGATAGAGGGCATACCCATACCGCTCGCCATGACAGAGACACGTTTGCCATGATACGTACCTGTAAATCCATTCACTCCCCGTACATTATTTACCAGTACCGGATCCTCCAGAAACGTCTCCGCTACGTATTTCGCCCGAAGCGGATCTCCCGGCATCAGAACCGTCTTCGCAAAATCTCCCGGCTGTGCTGCTATATGTGGTGTAGGTGTATTACTCATAGTCATGCTCCTTCCTGAATTCAAAAATCTATACGTATAGTTTACTACAAAATCTTCTGAAAGAAAACCGCCATTTTCAACATATATGCACGACGCTTTCTTTCTCTGCAGCGAAAAAGTATGTGTATTTTTTACAACAAATAATCGGTTTTATATTTATTTTATGGCATTTTCACCTATTATTCACATTGTGTTCATATTTTATTCATATGTCAATGTTATATTATAATCAGTTCTTGAGAAAACATTCTCGAGTCTATGATGTAATGGCTCCATTACACGTATTGATAAATTTTTTCATAATAGCCTCCGGTGTACCAGACGCCGGGGGCACTCCTCATTTTATACGAAAATTTCTCTCTGTATTACTGATACATCGGTTTTGAAATAACTGAGCCGATGCACTGGCAGCAACTCTTATTCCTCCAGAATCTGTATTTCCAGATAATCAAACTCGATCTCCTCAATAAAGCTGTCCTGGTAAAATCTGGCCTTGCTGTGACGTTTAAACTCAGCTATGGCCGTATCCAGCCAGATCGGTTTTCCCAGATCAAATTCATAGCAGATCTGATCCAGCGCATGAAATATTTTATGTGTCCTCGTGTCATCACTGTCTTCCACCGCTACCGTATCCCGGAGCATCCTGTTGTCTTTCCACAGCTTTCCCCATAAGCGCATCTTATTCTTCCTCCCTGTCCCCATCCTGTTCTTCGAGATATTCATATACCAGTGACGATACGGACTGTATCCGGGAGATCGCCTCATCTTTGCTGTTCCAGTCACTGGACAGCACCACCAGTATGTAATCGCAGTCATCTCCGTACACCACGGCGGCATCATTTTCCGTAGAATCCATCTCCCCGGTCTTGTTGCCGCAGAGGACTCCCTCCGGAAGTCCCGCCGGGATCTTATAGCGGGTATTCTGATTCAGCATCATCTGCTCGATCTCATTGCTGACGCTGCGGCTGACCCCTTCTCTGTGGTAGATGGCCTCCAGCAGCCGGCCGCAGTCTTTGGCCGACACCTGATTGTAATGACCGGTGCCCATGTTGGTGGCAGGATTGTCAAATCCATTGTATTCCACGGTCATATCGCTGAATCCATATTCCTGGATAAACGCATTGACCCTGGCGATCCCTCTTCCGTAATCGGAATCCCCCAGACGGTACAGTAACTCATTGGATGCTTCATTGGAGCTGTAGATGATCATATCTTTCATCAGAGAAAGCAGTTCATCTGTCCGCTCCATCTCTCCGTCCTCAAAGGCTTTGTACATGGTACCCAGAATAAACAGTTTCATGACACTGGCCGATTTCATGGGACGGTCATTGATCAGAAGTGACTCATCATTTTTGAGATTTTTCACATATACAGACCATTCACCGTCGTAGGACGCCAGTTTCTCCTGAAGTGCCTCCTCCAGCCGCTCCATGACCGGCTGATCCTCTTCCTCTTTTTCCAGCTCCGGCAGCTCATATCCCGGCAGTCTGCAGCTGTCTTTCAGTGTGTATACCGGCAGCATTTCCTCTCCGCCGATGACTGACCCATTCTCATCAAACTCCGGTCTGACATAGTCTTCCGGCATCGCCATGGGAATCACGAAATCGCTGCCCAGCAGTGCCATCCTCCTGCGGTCATGTCTCCGGGCTGCCTCCGGATCCTCCGTTTCCGTCTCGGTCTCCGTTTCGGTCTCTTCCCGGATCCCGGATTCTGTCTCTGATGACATTTCTTCCTCTGTGTCAGTCTCCCCGGCAGATTCTTCTGTCTCTTCCTGTCCGCTTTCTTTTTCGCCGGTCATTGTCGCCTCTTCTGTGGAAAGCAGTTCTCCCTCTGACACCGCGTGCCCGGAGGCTGCCTCTCTGGAAATATCTCCTGCCCCCATACAAAGCCCGGCCGTCACAAACAGCAGCATCAGCACAAGCTCTGCCTTCTGGTCTTTATATTTTTCTGCAAGCTCTTCCAGGATTTCTTTTATTTTTTCCATTATCATTCTCCCTGATGATTTCTGATATGCACGTCCATCTGCGGATACGGAATATGAATGCCTTCCCGGTCAAATTCATTCTTGATATTTTCATTCATCCGCCACAGCACCTGAAAATAGTGATCTGTCATGACCCAGCACCGCAGCCCGATCACTACACTGGAGGATCCCAGCTCTGCCACAAATACCTGCCGTTCTTCCTCTGACAGGATGTCCGGCTCCTCGATCATCAGCCGTTCCATCACAGCCTTGGCCTTCGCGATGCTGTCCTCATAGGAAATACCTACTTTGATCTCCAGCTTCCGTTTCTCCGCTGCTGTGACATTGACGATCACGTTGTTGGCCAGAGCCCCGTTGGGCACGATGACCCGGCGGTTGTCCACCGTCTGCAGCGTAGTATACAGGATCTCGATCTTTTTTACTTCTCCCTCATGCTCCTGGGTAATGATGTAATCTCCGATATGAAAGGGCTGAAACAGCAGGATCAGAAAACCGCCGGCCAGATTCGACAGCCCGCCCTGCAGAGCCAGGCCGACAGCCACGCCGCCGGAGGCCACCAGAGCCGCCACGGAGGATTCTTTCAGTCCAAACTGCATGGCAATGCTGAGCACCAGCAGAATATACAGGGAAATCTTTACCATGGAGGCCGCAAAGGTGACTGCTCCCGCCTGCACCTGTGTACGTTCCAGCATCTTCCTCATGGTGGCCACGATCCAGCTGATCAGCCGTTTCCCGATCACATAGACCAGGATACAGAGCACCACTTTCAGTCCCAGGGCCGCCGCGCCGGGCGCCAGCTGTTCTATCTGTTCCAGTGCTTTTTGCAGTAATTTTTCCATACGTAATACAACACTCCTTCTGTAACGATTATACGGTTCAAAGAGAGGAGCGTCAAGCGCAGGTATACGGCAAATTCAGACATTTTTCCATAAAAAAGCCTCACCTGCCTGTGCCGCAGATGAGACTTTCTGTTTTTACTCCTGCAGTTCAAACAGATCCAGA
>JAQXWO010000081.1 GCA_029225485.1 Lachnospiraceae bacterium | reverse complement strand
GTTGGTGAGACTGGTACCGCCCCATACATATGGATTTCCCACAAACTGTACGCCATAATCGGCAATCTGCTGTCCCAGACCGGACGAAGATACAGCCTCTGTTTCGGGAGCGCTTGTTTCCGGAACGTATTCCTCAGTTTCAGGAGCACTTGTTTCCGGAACATATTCTTCCGTTTCGGGAGAGCTTGTCTCAGGCACATATGCTTCTGTTTCGGGAGCATTTGTTTCAGGCACATATACTTCTTCCTGAGAGATACCGGTCTCCGGTACGTAAGTCTCTGTTTCAAAGTCAGTTGTCTCCGGGGCAGAGGTTCCTGTATCTGAATCATTGGATACAGAGACACTGGATCCCTTATCAGAGTAATCCGCGGACTCGGCAGAAAGCTGCTCGGCTCTCAGTCTTGCGGCCTCTTCCTCCAGCGTTTCGGCGACAGGATAGTAGGTGTGATAATCCACGTAGTAGGCATTGATATAGCCAAATTCATCGGCGCTCAGCGCTACCTTCATCCAGTCGCCGTCCCAGGATACCACTTCCAGCTCCTGATCTTTTGAGGCATTGCCGATGACACCGCTTTGCTCCCCGGGAGTTGCACGGATGTTCAGTTCCTCCGGGTAAACAGTGGCAACGTTATATGCGATTTTTTCAGCAATCGCTTCTGCCTCTTTTCCGGTAGCAAAATATTCTGCTTTCACATATCCTTCCGCATTTCCGGAGCGGATTTTATACCATTCTCCGTCAACCTCTTCAATGATCGCAGACCCATTGTTGTAGATCTTGGCCGTGACTTCACCTTCTGTGCTGGCTTCCGAACGGATATTGATGTATTCCTCGCACTGTGCAAAAGCCATATGTCCAACCAGAGAGTCCGTTTCCTCAGAAGCCAGAGCAGGCATGGACTGCACTGCGATGGTCAGTCCCGCCAGCAGGCAGGAAGGAAGCAGCCAGGCCAGTTGTCTTTTTTTCATAATGTATTCCTCCTGTCATGATGTTGTGTATTTATTACAAATACATTACGTAATATAACAAATATATTTCGAATAGTAAATTACTTTATTATTATTTAATATTTACTTAACATAAATTTAATTTACGGAAGTTTCGTTAGTGGCTATGATACTGATTCCGTGTGTGATTACTTTTTTCAGCTGCATGTTCCTGCTTACCATTTGTGCTGTCATCTATAAAAAACGTGTGAAACGGATGGAATCCGGTGAGGATGAGGGGGCTGAGGAACGCGATTGAGGAAGTTTCTTTTCCAGAAGTATATACGGAGGTTGCAGAGAAGCTGAAACAGCTGTATACTGAACAGGAGAGTCCGGTAAAGCCTGAGATACAGAAAATCAGAAAGGAGTCCGTCAAATGGGAGAGGGAAAAACAGTACCTGTGGAGATTGTCAGAAGCAGACGAAAGACGATGTCCCTGGAAGTGACAAAGGACGGGCGCGTACTGGTGCGGGCTCCCTATGAGATGTCGGAAATGCGGATCAGGACTTTTGTAGAGTCGAAAAAGGAATGGCTTGGGATGCAGCTTCAGAAGGCAGAGCAGCGTCAGGCCATCAGGCAGCAGGCTGGAAGCATCAGCGAGGAGCAGCGCACGTCCGGCATCCGCACTGCCAGGATCCGGATTCCGGAGCGTGCGGCATATTATGCCGGGATCATTGGCGTCACCTACGGGAAGATCACGATCCGTGACCAGAAGACCCGCTGGGGAAGCTGCAGCAGTCAGGGCAATCTGAATTTTACCTGGAAGCTGGTTCTGGCGCCGCCGGAAGTACTGGACTATGTGGTGGTGCATGAACTGTGTCACCGTATTGAGATGAACCATTCATCTGCTTTCTGGCATCAGGTGGCCCGTGTACTGCCGGATTATCAGCGGCAGCGCAGCTGGCTGAAGGAAAACGGATGGCTGCTGGAACTGTGAATTTGTGGAAAGGTATTTATTATGGAAGAAAATGGAAAGTGGTATATTGAGACTTTGTGGAATGCCCTGGAAGAGCAGCAGGGGCGGGTATTTTACACGGCGAAAAAGCTGCCGTTTCAATATGCGATCCGTGGAGGAGAGATGTTTGTGGACCGCCGTTCCCGCTCCATTACAAAATCGACCTTTGCCATCGCACTGGACAAGCTGCAGGAACATCCCGGTCAGATCCGGGGACCGAAAGCGCTGAATGTATTCGGGGCACCTTATGTATGGGCGCTTCTGACTGCCTTTGGCGTGTCAGACAGCTGTGACAAGATGATTCAGAGCGGTGATGCACAGTGAGAGATGAGATATAAAGATGCGGACAGATGAAACAGATCTGCCCGCATTTTTTACTTTTTCCGGCGGATCTGCCGGAGGACCGCATTCCTTTCTGCTGTTAGTTCCTGATACAGCTGCAGGGAATTCCAGTTCTGATTGACCGGGGTCAGGATGGCTTTCAGATCGATCCGCTTCAGCCCGGAAGAACGGATGAATGAAAGAAAATCATCCAGATGCTGTTCTGAAAAATCTTTCATGATCATCATTTCTTCTGTAAAATTCTGCCCGAGATTGAAGGCGGGATTGGGGGAAAATCCAGGCACCTCAAAAAGATATCCCAGAGGATGCAGAAAATCCGGCGTGGTAACGATGCGCGTGGTGATTCCGGCCCGGTGCAGATAGCGGCGGATCTGTCTGGTACGGTCGTCGTCTTCAAAATTATAAAGCAGTGCAGATGTCTCCATCATGTATCATCTCCTGTCGTGTTTTCTTCATTATAAATATTTTTGTGAAAAAAAGCAAGAAATGACGCGCATTACATTACTTTACATAAAACTTACACTAATTTTACATTTTCTTTGATTTTTCGAGAATTCTGTGGTATGCTTTAACATGACGACATTTGGTTTATTGCTGTGAAGGCGGAGGATTTCGCAGTGAGACACATATGAGCTACGGATATTTGCCGGAACAGAGAGAATCTGTAAGTGAGGAGGTTCAGGACAAAGGAGTCCTGAAAAACAGAATATGGGTATTGGCAGTATTATCGAACTATTGGGTGGTCTGGGTGCTTTCCTGTTTGGTATGAGCTATATGGGAGAAGGACTGGAGCTTGCAGCCGGACCGAAGATGAAGGATCTTCTGGAAAAGCTGACGAGAAACCGCTTCATGGGATTCCTTCTGGGAACTCTTGTTACTGTTGTGATTCAGTCGTCATCTGCGACGACCGTCATGGTCATGGGCTTTATCAATGCCGGGATCATGGATCTGGCTCAGGCCACAGGAGTCATATTCGGAGCGAATATCGGTACGACGATCACCAGTGTGCTGATCGCGCTGGATGTATCGGGACTGGCGCCGATCTGTATCTGTGCCGGTGCAGTGATGATGCTTTATTCCAAGAAAAAGCGGAACCGCTATATCGGTCAGGTCATTCTGGGATTCGGTATTCTCTTCCAGGGCCTTCATACTATGAGCGGGGCCATGTCACCGCTTAAGGATTCACCGGTATTCCAGGAGTTCATTATGAATGCGAAGAATCCGCTTCTCGGATTTGTGGCAGGAGCTGTGCTCTGCGCAGTGATCCAGAGTTCTTCCGCAGCAGTCGGTGTACTGCAGGCACTGGCCATGCAGGGACTGATGCCGCTGCATTTTGCCGCTTATCTGATCTGCGGAATCAATGTGGGATCCTCCACACCTCCGCTTCTGTCCGCTTTGAATGCGAAAAATAATGCCAAGCGTGCTGCCTGCATTTACCTGGTCTTCAATGTGATCGGAGCAGTGCTGTTTATCCCACTGGTTATGTTTACGCCGCTCACCGCTGTGATCGAGAAGCTGATACCGAGCTCTGTATTCCAGATATCTGTATTTCATATTCTGTTCAAGGTCGTGACAGGTGTTCTGCTGCTTCCGTGTGTTGACTGGGTTGTGAAATGGACCTATAAGATCATACCAAAGCAGGCTCATGAGAGCGCTTTCCGTCTGGAATACATCGACCCGAACATGGTAGGTTCTCCGGCTGTTATGGCGCTGCAGGTGGGAAAAGAAGTGCAGCGTATGTCAGATCTTGTCCATAAGAATCTGGTAGATGCATCAGAAAGCCTGATCAAGAATGATCTTTCCGCGGCAAATCAGATCCGTGAGGGCGAGCAGATCATCGATTATCTGGCCTCGGAGATCACAGATTTCCTGGCGAAGGTGAATGCGGAAGAGCTTCCTGTCAGCATTTCCGAATATATGGGCTGTATCTTCCATGCCATCAATGACCTGGAGCAGATCGGGGATCATGCCATCAAGATCCTGGAGCAGGCAGAAAAGTGCAGCGATTTTGGACAGAGGTATTCAGAGGCAGCGCAGGAAGAGCTGCGCCAGATCTACCAGCTGGATGTAGAACTGCTGGATGAGACTGTGAAGCGTTTCCTGAACCGCGAGATGACCGTGGAACAGTGGTTCTCCATCAAAAAGAAAGAGCGCAAGATCATCAAGCGTGTCACAAAGGCTCAGTCCAACCATATGGAGCGTCTGCAGCAGAAGGAATGTACCTTTGAGCAGGGACTTACCTTTATCGAATCCCTGAACAGTTTCTCCAGGATCGTAAATCATGCCTCCAATATTGCCGAGGTGGCCGGTACGGATACACTGGCGGCCGGACAGAGAGAAGCCAATTTATAAATATGAAAAGTAGGCCATCAGATGGACATACCAGGGAAGATTTCCATCTGATGGCTTTTTTTGTAAATTTCTGTTTTTTTCTGTTGCAACATGAGGAAAATGTGATTAAAATATAAAAAGTTTCTAAAGAAAATGCGGATGAGAGGGAAGGAGAACCGTATGAAAAGAATCTGCCGTGGATGGATTTGTTTTGCTTTTGCTGTATTGATGATGCTGGGCGGCAAACATGTGGTGCTTGCTGAGGAAAATGAAACTGTTTCATCGGAGAAGGGTGATATATACAATATTCTCCTGGTGGGAACAGACCGTCGGGATGACAGCTGGAATGGCAACTCGGATGTCATCATTGTGGCAACCATCAATGAGACGGCGCAGAAGCTGTGTCTGACGTCATTTATGCGTGACCTGTACGCGGATATTCCGGGATATGGTGTGCACAAAATAAACTATGCTTATGCGGCAGGCGGCGTGGAGACCCTGAAGGCGACGCTGCTGTCCAATTATCAGGTAGAAGTGGACAATTATGCAGTAGTGGATTTCAGCGAGATGGCGGAGATCATTGATCTGACAGGCGGTGTGGAGATTACCGTGAGCGATGCAGAAGTGGATGTGCTGAACGGTTATCTGGTCAGTATGAATGCCGCAGAAAGTTCACTTCCCTGCGGAGGCACCTACCTGATGAACGGGAATCAGGCGGTAGCTTATATGCGGATCCGTTATGTGGGAAATAATGATTATGAGCGTACACAGAGACAGAGAAACGTGCTGCGTGCTGTTTTTGATTCAGCCAGTGATATGGATGTGGATGACATTGCAGTGTTTGTGGGGAAAATACTGTCATTTACAGATCATGACTTTAATTTTCTGGATCTGATGAAGCTGACTTCAGGAATTTCGGATTATCTGGATTATCCGCTGGAGGAAGCGAGGGTTCCCTTTGATGGATTGTATCACTCACAGAATGAGATGCTGGTGCCGGATTTTGAGGCTACCCGGCAGAAATTGTATGAGATCATGGTAGAAGGACAGGAGCCGTAAGGGGACAACTGCAGAAAAATGGTGTTTTTTGAGAAAAAAGCTTGCTTTTTCTGAACAACAGTGATATAAATTCTTTATACATTTTTAAGAAATTTATATTTTTTTAATTTGCTGTTATATACGTGGGACAACGAGGTTCGACATCGAAAAGGATTTCCGGCACCACTGCGTGCCGGTTTTTTTGTGCGATAAAACGTGCCTGTTCAGAGCTGAACAAAATTTTATAAAACAGGTGTAAAATAACAGCTGCAAAAAATATCAGATTAGGAGAGATTTCATGGAGGCAAAGCGTACAAGGGAGGAAATGCTGGAACGCCTGCTGAAGAGTTATGAATCATATTTTGATGTGGAGAGGTACGAAGAGGGAGAGAAGGACGGCATGCCGCTGGCGGCGCACTGCCGGTTTTATGTACATTCTGCCAAGTACGTACTGATCAAAAAGGCGCAGCTGTGGGCTGCCGACTGCAATGAGTATGTATACGTTTTTTCCGTTCCCGAGCTTACGGAAGAGATTTTTGCCAGATGCCGGGATTATGCATATGAAGAAGGGATGAAGCTGGTAGATCCGAAACCGGATCACATGTACAGCTACATTACCGCGGTATTCCTGTGTGACACCTGCACACCGGAAGCGAAAAAGGCACTTCGGAAGTGCCGGATCTACAAAAGTTTTCATTTTTCGCTGTATGGCTGGATGGACTTTCATACGGCCCTGCTGGTTCATGATGAGAATCAGTTCTGTACGAACCGAAGCGGCAAGGGCAATGCGAAATTGATGAAAAGCATACTAAATTCATGAAAAAGAAGAAGGAGGGTATTAAAACATGAATGCGGTAGTAATTTTACTCGTAGGCATCGCTGTTCTTGTAATCGGCTACGTTACATACGGTAAGTGGCTGGCAGAGCAGTGGGGTGTTGATCCGAAAAGAACGACACCGGCTCATGAACTGGAAGACGGAAACGATTACGTTCCGGCAAAGGCTCCGGTACTGATGGGACATCATTTCTCATCCATCGCGGGAGCAGGCCCGATCAACGGACCGATTCAGGCAGCAGTATTCGGATGGGTTCCGGTAATGCTGTGGGTACTGATCGGAGGTATTTTCTTCGGTGCGGTACACGACTTTGGTGCTCTGTTTGCATCTGTAAGAAACAAGGGACAGTCCATCGGTGAGGTCATCGCCACCAGTATCGGTTCCCGCGCAAAGAGACTGTTCATCATTTTCTCTTATCTGACACTGATCCTTGTAGTAGCTGCGTTTGCATCTATCGTAGCTAATACATTCAAGGCTACCTATACAGAGGCAGGAGCAGTGGATCTGGCAGCAAGTGCGGCAAACGCACGTACCGCTATGATCTCCATTCTGTTCATCCTGATCGCGATCGTATTTGGTATCGTTGTTTACAGAAAGAATGCTTCTCTGGCAGTATCTACTGTAGTGGGAGTTGCAGCTATTCTGCTTTGCATGTTTGTTGGTTACAACTGGCATCCGCTTTACCTGAGCGGCAGCACATGGATGGTGATCGTAGGTATCTATATCGCAGTAGCTTCTGTTACACCGGTATGGATCCTGCTTCAGCCACGTGACTACCTGAGCTCATTCCTTCTTTACGGAATGATGATCATCGCTGTTCTGGGTATCGTTGGCGCTCATCCGGCACTTGAGATCCCGGCTTTCACCGGCTTTGTAGACCAGGCTACCAATGGTTCCGGAGTATCTCTGGGAAGCATGTTCCCGGCACTGTTTGTTACCATCGCCTGTGGTGCTATTTCCGGTTTCCATTCACTGGTAGGTTCCGGTACTACGGCGAAGCAGCTGGACAGAGAGTCTGACGCACGCCCCATCGCTTACGGCGGCATGCTGATCGAGTGTGCTCTGGCACTGATTTCTCTGTGCGCGGTTGGTTATATCTGGAAAGAGTACGTTCCGGGCGGAATCACTACTCCGACCGCTGTATTCGCTACCGGTATTTCCCGTATGTGTGCTGAGATCCCGTTCCTGGCAGGCGCTCAGGATGTGATCTACTCCATGCTGATCCTGGCAGTATCTGCATTCTGTCTGACATCACTGGATACAGCTACACGTCTGGCCCGTTACATGTTCCAGGAGTTCTGGCTTGAGCCGGGACAGACCTACAAGGATGCAACAGGCTTCAAAGCTGTTCTCTGCAATCCGTATGTAGCTACCATCATTACCGTAGTACTTGGTGTTGCGCTTGGTATGACAGGATACGCTAAGATCTGGGCTCTGTTCGGAGCTGCCAACCAGCTGCTTGCTGCACTCGGTCTTCTGGCTGTAGCTGCATGGCTCGGCAAGATGGGCAGAAACAACAAGATGTTCCTGCTTCCGATGGCATTCATGCTGGTAGTTACTATCGTATCTCTGTGCCAGACCATCTTGACAAATGTCAAGGCTGCCACAGCAGGTGCAGGCGAAGTAGTATGGTGCTGGATCCGCGCAGGACTTGGTACAATGCTGGTAATCCTGGCAGTTGTACTGGCTGTTGAGGGTGTACAGACCATCGCAAAATTCCTGAAAAAGAATAAATAATTCGGTGAGATCCTTCTCCAGGAGATAAAAGAAAAAGGCCTTTCGCATGATATGATGTGCGGGAGGCCTTTTTGGCGTTGTGAGGGGATGATGTGCATGACACCGGGAAACAGGATTTTGGTGGATTTTAAAGAAGCAGCTCTGGCGCTTTTTTCATGATATATGTCTCCAACGTATATTTATCTGCCAGAGCCGGTATTACTCCCTGCCTGGAAATGCAGAAACCGGCGGCATACATGGCAATCTGAATGGACTTGTCCAGAGTGTAGCCGTCGTAGAGGTAAGAAGCAAGAGAGGAGATGAATGCATCAGCTCCTCCGGTGGTATCTATGGCGGTAAAGGAAGGTGCAGGGAAATGTCGTGCTTCCTCAGCGGTTTTCAGATAGCATCCATCATGCCCCAGGGTAATGATAACAACAGGAATACCGAGGCTTAAGAAGTACTCGGCCTGTTCTTCTATCGTTCCGTTGATCGGGCAGAGCAGTGAGGCTTCTTTGCGGTTGGGGATAAACAGGTCTGTATGCTGTACCAGAGATTCCGGAAGCTCCCTTAATATGGAAGGCTTCAGAAAGGTTCTTGCACCATACTTTTTGGCCAGTTCAGCTGCCTTGATGGCGGCTTCCACGGGTATTTCAGTAGAAATCAGGCAGGAACCGGCGTCTTTGAACAAATGCTGCCGTTCTTCCAGAATGGGAGCGGTGAGGGCATTGTTTGCACCGGGCAGGATGCTTATGGTGCTTTCACCGCCGCTTTCGATATAAATATACGCTTTTCCTGTCTCGTTTTTTTTGCTGCGGTGGATTCCTTCTGTATGGACACCTGACCGGATCAGCATATCAAACAGATATGTGGCGTCCCCGTCATTTCCGATTTCTCCTATCAGAGATACTTCGTGCCCGAATCGGGCAATTCCCACAGATTCATTTGCGCCTTTTCCACCGGCGACAACGGCGGAATTTAAAATATTGGTCGCTTTTCCTGCCTGAGGCAGCTGGTCTACATTGAAAGTGATATCCATGTTAATGCTTCCCACGACAACAAAACGCTTTGACCGCAAAAAGGAAGGACTGTCGAGACTGGACTCATGGTCAAAATTCCAGTCAGTCTGATAGAGATACACGGGTTCTTCCTCTGATATTTTTTCACATCTGGAAATCAGCTGGCCGCAGATATAGCTGCCGAATTCGCGGTAGGGCAGAAGGATTCCGGATATCGGCATAAGGGAACTGAAATCTGCCGTAAGTTTGGGAGCGGCGAGAGAAAAATCAGAGGGAATACGGAAATTAATCCTGCGAATCTGCTCATAGAGAGACAAGGCAGACTGGTAGTCTGCGCTGACAATGCCGGTAATGTTGTTTCTGGAGAGGCTCGTAATCTGATCTTCCGATGCATCGGAAATCAACATTCTGCCGGTATAGGGGATCTGATGATCATAGAGACACTTCTGAAAACCTTTCAAAAAGGAATCTCCGTAGCGCATCCCTTCCGGGAGAAGACAGGCAATGCTGGTATGCTTGTGATCAACCAGCTTTTGAGTCAGTTCATAAGCGATTGACTGAAAATCCATCTCATAGGAAGGATATTCTGAACATCCGTTCATAAAACAGAAAGGGATATCCTGTCTGGTCAGCTGGTCGAGATATCGGCAGCTTTCATCAGACACCGGCTCCCACAGGACACCGTCCACATTATTTTTGCAGAAAGCAGTGATATGTTTTGCCTCTGTTTCAAGACTGTTCTGGCTGTTCAGAAGCATGATCGTATATCCAAATTCCTGTGCTGTCTCCAGTATCCCCTCAAGCATCAGACTGGATACCTCTGAAATACTGCGCAGCAGTACGCCGATGACAAATTTTTTGGTTCCTGAAATATTTTTTACATCGCCGTAAGGCGTATAGTTGTATTCTTTTACGATTTTAAGGACACGGCTGCGGGTCTGAGGATTGATATTCTGATCCTTGTTGTTCACGATCCTCGAAACGGTGGATGTGGAGACCCCGGCAAGCTGTGCGATTTCTTTGATAGTCATAACCAAACCTCTGTATTGTTTTTTTACAATTATGTGATAATGTGCAGGATTTGTCAACTGAAAAGGAAGGTATATGTGAAAATATATAAGTAAAACTGTTGCATGAAAAGATTTATTATAAAAAACAGAAAATAATGGTTGACAAAAAGAGAGAAGTGATATAGGATTATGACATGGAAAATAGTTGCATAAAATATTTGTCTAACAATTATGTGTATTTTATGGAAAGGAGAGGGGTTAATACGGAAGAGGCAAAGAAAGAATGGGAGGTTTTTACCAGTTCGGCAATCAACAAATCATCGATTGACAATGCAAGGCTGATCAGGAGACTTGAAAAGCCGAAGGGGCGTGTGGATGTCGTGATTGATACGGATACCTATAATGAGATCGATGATCAGTTTGCACTTTCTTATTTGATCAAATCAGATGAGAAACTCGAGCTGAAGGCAATCTATGCAGCCCCGTTTTTTAACCAGAAATCAACAGGGCCTGCAGACGGTATGGAAAAGAGCTATCAGGAGATCATGAATGTGCTGACGTTGCTTGAAAGAGAAGATCTGAAGTCAGTTGTTTACAGAGGTTCTATGTCCTATATGCCCTCTGAAACGGAACCGGTCATCTCGGATGCAGCGAAGGATCTGGCGGAGCGTGCGATGGCATACACAGAGGAGAAGCCGCTGTATGTAATTGCGATTGGAGCGATTACGAATGTATCCTCTGCACTTCTTCTGAATCCTGAGATCAAAGACAGAATCGTCCTGATCTGGTTGGGTGGAAATGCCATTCACTGGCCGCACAATAAAGAGTTCAATCTTTATCAGGATGTGGCAGGCTCCAGAATCGTGTTTGGCTGCGGAGTACCACTTGTGCAGCTTCCGTGTATGGGTGTCGTATCCGCATTTACCACCAGCGGACCGGAGCTGGAGCATCATCTGCGGGGAAAGAATAAACTGTGTGATTATCTGATCGATGTTACGACGAAAGAAGCACTTCAGTGTTATGGTGGTTCCACATGGACACGCCCGATTTGGGATGTGACTGCAGTTGCATGGCTTCTGGATGGAGATTTTGAGGAGGATTGTCTGATGCACAGTCCAATACCGGAGTATGATGACAGGTATGCGTTCGATAATAACAGGCATTTTATCAAATATGTATATCATATTAAGAGAGACAATTTATTTGCAGATCTGTTTGAAAAACTGAAAAAATAAAAAGAAAAGGAGATAGATACTATGAAGTTAAAAAAAATGATGGCTCTGATGATGACGGCAGCAATGGCAGCGGGCGTGATGGCTGTTCCGGCATTTGCAGAGGAAGGCGATTCAATCACACTTAAATGGATTTCTCAGGGACCTGGTGAGACCGGATGGGAGGGAATAACCCCGCCTATCCTGGAGGCTTTTGAGAAAGAGACAGGAATTCATGTAGAAGCGGAATTCTATTCTTTTAATGACCTTTTTGAAGTAATCGAAACAAAGTGTGCATCAGGCAATGCTGATTTTGACGTTGTAAGCGTGGATGTTACCTATGTATCCAAGTATGGATCCAGCGGATATCTTGAGCCGCTTGACCAGTATTTCACAGATGAAGACAAGGCAAAATGGGACGAAGCTTCCTACACCGCAGGTGTATGGGACGGCACCATGTATGCAGCTCCGGAGAATACTTCTACTCAGGAACTCTGGTACAACAAAACACTTCTTGACGAGGCTGGCATTACCATTCCGGAAAATGATGCGGAGAATCGTCTGACCTACGAAGAAGTGGCAGATCTTGCAAAACAGGCACTTGAGAAGCTGGATCCGGATGGAAGCCGCGGCCTGATCGGTCTTGATTTCCAGCAGGTAAGCCGTATTTATCAGATGAATATGCTTCCGAACTCCATGGGAGGAGCTAATATCAGTGAAGACGGATATTCTCTTGACGGTGTTGTGAATACTGAGCCGTGGATCAAAGCTATGACCTGGTATCAGGGCCTTGTAAATGACGGTATTGCATCCAGAGGTTATGATGCAGATCAGCTTCCGGATATGTTCTATTCAGGAAAAATGATATTCATGGTTGGCGGAACCTGGACATCAACGGGAATGACATGTGATGATGAGATCGGTTCTACTTATGCTCCCTGTTTCGAAGGATATGAGGATCAGGTAGCTACCTCTACAGGAAGCTGGTACTTCGGTATCAATTCACAGTCTGCAAACAAAGACGCTGCTGCAGAGTTTATCAAGTATTTCACTCTGGGCGCAGGAAGTGATATGTGGCTTGAGATCAACGGAGATGTTCCGAGCCGTCTTGACAAGCAGGAAGCAATTGTAAATGATGAGAATGCATCTGAAATTATGAAGATTGCCGCTTATGAAGCAGCTAATACAGCATATCCGCGTGCGGTGACACCTGTATTTGGTGAATACTCTACCGTATTGGATCAGGCATGGGAAGATGTCCGCAACGGGGCTGATGTAGAAGAAACCTTGAATTATGCAGTGGAACAGTTTGCTTCTGCAGTTGCTTCCCAGCAACAGTAATAATAGAATGGCTGTAAAAAACTGAATTTTCAGAAGAAGGCGGTACGCCCCTGCGGCTGCCGCCTTCTTCTTTGACAGAATAACTGATACGAGAAAGGAGATATTATGGGTGGTATTTATATTAAGAATAAGTGGCTTCCTTATTTGATGATTGCACCTACCGTTATTCTTATATGTATTTTCAAGATTTATCCCATTATTCAAAGTGTAGTTCAGGGAGTTTTATCTTCAGATGGCGGGCTGACACTGGATAATTATAAGTTTCTGTTTGCTGATAAAGCTTTTTGGAATTCACTGAAAGTAACGTTAAAGTTTAATGTGATTATTATACCGCTTCAGATTGTGATCGCTTTTCTCATGGCAATGCTTGTAAATGTAAAACTGAGAGGAATCGAGATATTCCGCACGATTCTGTATCTGCCGTTCTGTGTATCTTTGACCATCTCTACCGTTATCTGGCAGATGCTGCTGAATATCAACAATGGTGTGGTAAACAGTTTCCTTGGACTGTTTGGCGTGAGACCCATCGGTTTTCTGATTGACAAAAAATGGGCTCTTTTTGCGATTATTCTGATTTCCTCCTGGCGAGGATGTGCCTATTGGATGATGTTCTTCCTGGCAGGTCTGAAAGGGATTGACCGATCGGTATATGAATCAGCCAAAATAGATGGATCCGGATTCTTCAGTACCCTGTTCAGGATTACGATTCCATTGCTGAAAAACACATCGTTGTTTGTACTGGTGGCGAATACGACGGCCAATTTCCTGCTGTTTGCTCCGGTACAGATCGCAACGGAGGGAGGTCCCCAGGGCAGTACAGATCTTTTGATGTACGAGGCATATAAAGCTGCATTTGTTTATTCGAACCGGTCCAGACAGGCATGTATTGTCACGATTTTGCTGGTAATTGTTATTGCTGTCTGCGTAGTTCAGAATGTATTTATGAAGGAAAAGGAGGCATAGAAGATGACAAGAAAACAGAAAAATATCATCATTAAGGTCTTACTGTATGCTGTTTTGCTCGTTATGGTTTTTGTGTCTCTGTTCCCGATTTTCTACTGTTTTACAGCTTCGCTTCGGACACAGGAGGAACTGTTTCAGAGTATGTTTCCTTTTACTCTGAAATCACTGATACCGGAAAATCTGATATTCACAAATTACATAAATCTGTTTGTAAAATATGATTTCTGGCGTCCGATCATGAATACACTGATTGTCACATTATGTACAATTGTTCTTGGATGTCTTTGTAATTCAATTGCCGGATTCGCATTTACCTGTTTCGAATTTAAAGGAAAAAAGATTCTGTATGCTCTTGTACTGATTTCTTTTATGGTACCCTTTGAATCGATTGCTATTCCGCTTTATTCCGTTGCAAATAAATTGAAAATGGTGGATACTTATGCTGGAATGATCGTACCAGCGATTGCAGATGGACTGGTTGCTTTCCTGTTTATCCAGTTTTTTAAGGATATCCCGGCACAGCTTCTGGAAGCTGCCAGAGTGGATGGTGCTTCATGGCCGAAAATATTTATTAAAATAATTATGCCGATTTCAAAGCCGATATTTATTACGGCCGGACTGATGATATTTATGAATCAGTGGAATTCCTATATGTGGCCTCTGCTGGTAGCCCGTTCAAAAGAAATCAGAACGATTCAGATTGCGGTCAGCCAGTTCAGCGGAGAACGTTCAATTCAGTGGACGTATATTTATGCTGCTTCTCTGATATCGGCAATCATTCCTATCTGTCTGTTCCTTCCGTTCCAGAAGTACTTTGTGGAAGGTATTACAGCGGGAAGTGTGAAAGGATGATGCGAGTATGGAAAAAATTTTAGTGATTGGAAGCCTGAATGTGGATATGGTGGTAAATGTGGACCACACGCCGGTAACCGGAGAGACGATCCTGAGTAATCAGATGACAATGGTACCAGGCGGAAAAGGAGCAAATCAGGCGTGTGCCCTAGGATGCCTTGGCGCAGAAGTTACGATGTTGGGTGCTGTTGGAAAAGATTCCTACGCAGATATGCAAAGGAAAAGCCTTGGAAGAGCAGGGGTTGATGTATCACATCTTGTGGAAAAAGAAGGTGTCTCTACAGGTCTTGCGGTTGTAATGGTCGATTGTGAAGGAGATAACAGTATTGTGGTGATCTCCGGGGCAAATATGATGCTGACACCCGAGGATGTAGATCGTAATGTGGATCTTATTAGACAGTCAGATATTGTAGTTTTACAATTGGAGATTCCGTTGGATACTGTCTGCCATGCTGCCAGGATGGCAAAAGCTTTGGGTAAAACGGTGATTCTTGATCCAGCTCCGGTTCCAAACGTATTTCCTGAAGAATTGTATCAGTATGTGGATATTATTAAACCTAATGAGACGGAGTTATCCAGATTGACAGGTATACAGAACATAGATGAGGAGATTGCGGCAGCGGCAGGAAAACTGCGGGGCCGTGGAGTAAAGAATGTATTGGTAACTCTTGGTGATAAGGGAGTATATCTTGATTCCGAGGAATGTGGC
>JAQXWO010000080.1 GCA_029225485.1 Lachnospiraceae bacterium | reverse complement strand
GGAGATCCGGAGAAAAGAGGCAGAGGACGGATCCTTTATCATCGTCTATATAGGGAATGAGGAGACTGATTTTGAACTGGAGCTGACCTGGCTCAGGGATTGGGAAGGTGGCTATAATCTGGGAGATTGTGAATTCCATCTGGCTTTCCGTGTGGATAACTTTGAAGAAGCGCACGAGAAGCACAAAGCGATGGGCTGCATCTGCTTTGAGAATGAGTCCATGGGTATCTACTTTATCCAGGATCCGGATGGATACTGGCTGGAAATCGTGCCGACGAGATAATCAGATTCTGGTATACGGATCTGCAGACTGTGAGAACAGGATTATTCAGCTGCAGGTCAGTATCCCGGTACATTCAATGCCCGGAAATTCCGGGCATTTGTATTTATGCATGATAGATTCCAGTATCCGCATGGGTTCTGAGAAAAGCTTATCTTTGTGATAGACGAGGTAAAAATGACGTTTCCATGCGTCTTCACTGCAACGGAAGATGTAAATCTGTCCGTCTGAGATCTCACGCTCCATGAGACGGATCGAAATGGGAGAGATGCACTGATTGTACAGTACGGCACCTTTGATTGCATCCAGACAGGTGGCTTCGCACACAATCGGAAAAGAGATGCCATGTTTCATCATATAATCCTCGAAAAGTTTTCTCGTACCGCTCCCTTTTTCGCGCATCACAAATTCATAATCAGACAGCTCGTGAACATCCACGAGCTTTTTTTTCGCCAGAGGATGGTCATTGCAGACCGCAAGAATCAGAGAATCTTCGACGACCGGGATAGCGATCAGATCCGGACTGGATACGACTCCTTCGATGAGTCCCACGTCAAGCTCGGAATTCAGCAGCTTTTTCTCGATCTGACTGGTATTGGCGACGCAGGAATAAGTGCGCAGCTGCGGCAGCTGCTGTCTGAGATCATTTAATACGGAAGACAGCAGGCAGGCTCCCACGGTAATAGTGGCACCGATACGGAGCTGGTTGTCCATGCGGAACTCTTTCATATTTGATTCCAGCAGATCATACTGACTGAGGACCTTCCGTGCGTAGACGAGCAGCTGTTTCCCTGCTTCCGTAATATACAGTTTTTTCGAAAGCCTTTCGAAAAGGCGGACTTTATAATGCTCTTCCAGCTCACGGATAGCCTGGCTGACAGTGGGCTGCGACAGGTAACAATGCTCCGCTGCTGCAGACATTTTACCGGTCTCTGCCACTTCCACAAAAATTCTGAGATGTCGGATCGTCATGAAGATCACTCCTGTCGGATTATAGGTTTTTTCTATGATTTCTATTATAAAATATCATTTTTTTTATTGCTGTGCAAGTGCTATAATCATTTCAGACCACAGCGTGGTTCTGAATGTTTCTGTTCACAGGTATTTGAAATACAGCCCGATGCTGCACGGGGCGTCACAAGGGTGTGAACAGTAACCTCTGAATAGATTACACAAACACAGGAGATGGAATCATGAAAGTATTAGTATTGGGAGGTGTGGCTGCCGGTACCAAGGTGGCTGCAAAGCTGATGCGGGAAGACCGCAGTTGTGAAGTGACGATTCTTACGAAGGGGAAAGATATTTCCTATGCGGGATGCGGACTTCCATATTATGTGGGAGATGTGATTCACGAGAAGGGGCAGCTCATTGTGAACACACCGGAGAAATACGGGAAGCTGACAGGAGCGCAGGTCCTGACCCAGACGGAAGCTGTCGCTGTGAAGCCGGCTGAGCACAAGGTAGAGGCGAAGGATCTCCAGAGCGGAGAAGTGAAGGAATATACATACGACAAGCTGGTGATCGCTACAGGAGCGTCACCCTTTGTGCCGCAGATTCCAGGTCTGGATCTGAAAAATGTGTTTGTCATGAGGACACCGGACGATGCCATCGCTCTCAGGGCGGCAGTGGAAGCCGGAGAAATCAGGCGTGCGGTGGTTGCCGGAGGCGGTTTCATCGGTCTGGAAGTGGCAGATAATCTGGCTGCAAAGGGTGTGAAGGTCAGCGTGATCGATTTTGCACCCCATGTACTGCCGAATTTCCTGGATCCGGAAATGTCAGAATATGTGGAAAATAAAATGGCGGAAGAGGGCATTATGCCTATGACCGGTGTCTCTCTGGAAGGTGTGATTGGTACCGAAAAAGTGGAGAAAGTGCAGACCAGCCGGCGTGCCATGAAGGCAGATGCGCTGGTGCTGGCCAAAGGTATTCGTCCGAACACTGTATTTCTTGAGGGCACCGGAATCGAGATGTTCAAGGGTACCATTCTGACGGATCAGTATATGCAGACAAATGTAGAAGATATTTATGCTGCAGGTGACTGTGCGATGGTGAAGAACCGTGAGACAGGCAAACCAGCATGGTCTCCCATGGGCTCTACAGCGAATATTTCCGGACGTATCCTGGCAAAGAATCTGGCAGGGAACCAGGTGGAATATCCTGGCGTACTGGGTACCGGAGTGGCAAAGCTTCCTGGCGGACTGAATACGGGACGCACCGGACTGACAGAGACTGCCGCAAAAGCAGAAGGATACGATGTGATCACGGCACTCTGTGTTGTGGATGATAAGGCACATTATTATCCGGGAGCAGGTTCCTTTATCATCAAACTGACAGCAGATAAAGAGAGCCGGAAGCTGCTGGGCGTGCAGGTGCTTGGCACCGGAGAAGTCGATAAGGTCACAGATATTTGTGTGACAGCCATTTCTCTGGGGGCGACTGTGGATCAGGTCGCAGCCATGGATTTTGCCTATGCACCGCCATTTTCCACGGCGATCCATCCCCTTGCCCATGCCATCAATATTCTGATGAACAAGATGGACGGCACACTGGATTCCATGACTCCGGCCGAGTTTGCAGCCGGTGAGGCAGAGGATTATCAGATCATCGACTGTGCTCTGCAGCCTTCTCTGGAAGGAAAGAAATATCTGGATCTCACGAAGATCGACGGTGAGGTGGCAGGTCTCGGGAAAGAAGACAAACTGCTTCTGGTATGTGCAAAGGGCAAACGTGCCTACCTGACCCAGAACCGTCTGAAATACTATGGTTATACGAATACAAAGGTGCTGGAGGGCGGCACCACCTTCAATGAAATCGAGGATGAGGAAGAAGAATAATCAAGCATAAATCTAAGGAGGAACTATCATGGCAACATTGACAATCAGTGCAGCAGATGAAAAACGTGTAAAGGCGCTCGGATTTCTGAGCAACAAGGGGACCGATAATTTTTCAGGCCGTATCATTACGGTAAACGGCAAGATCACAGCTGCACAGCAGAGATGCATCGCAGAGGCAGCAGAGAAATTCGGCAACGGTATTGTGACGTTTACTACCCGTCTGACGATCGAGGTACAGGGAATTCCGTATGATAAGATCGAGGAGTTCCGTGAATACATAGCAAAAGAAGGCCTGGAGACAGGAGGAACCGGTTCTCTGGTACGTCCGGTGGTATCCTGCAAGGGAACTACCTGCCAGTACGGTCTGCTGGATTCCTTTGCACTTTCTGAGGAGATCCATGAAAGATTCTACAAGGGATATCATACCGTGAAGCTTCCACACAAATTCAAGATCGCAGTAGGCGGATGCCCGAACAACTGCGTAAAGCCGGATCTGAACGACCTTGGTATCATCGGCCAGAGAATTCCAAAGCTTGACGAGGATGAGTGCAACGGCTGCAAGAAATGTGGAGTGGAGAAAGTCTGTCCTATGGGAGCGGCGAAAGTCACAGACGGCATCCTGGAGATCAACCGTGATGTCTGCAATAACTGCGGACGCTGTGTGGACAAGTGCCATTTCGACGCAATGGAAGGCACCTATGGCTACAAGATCTACATCGGCGGCCGCTGGGGCAAAAAGATCGCACAGGGACGCGCTCTGAGCAAGATCTTCACAGATAAAGAGGAAGCACTGAATGTGATCGAAAAAGCGATCCTTCTGTTCCGTGAGCAGGGCAAGACCGGCGAGCGTTTTGCAAAGACCATTGAGCGCCTGGGCTTCGAGAATGTAGAAGCACAGCTTCTCTCCAACGATCTTCTGGAGAGAAAGCAGGAGATCCTGGATGCAGAACTGCATGTGTCAGGGGGAGCTACCTGCTAGTAAGATAAAAGTTTAAGCGACGCTGTCGGTCTCAGGCATATCCACGCGTGCTGCCTCCGTCCCGGACAGTCATGGGGTTTTTTGTTGGGGGGGGGGCTAAATAATGAATTGGAAGGGAGCACAA
>JAQXWO010000079.1 GCA_029225485.1 Lachnospiraceae bacterium | reverse complement strand
CCCTGACAGTACTTCCAGCCATCCTCCCATCGATCATCCCCCCTGCAGACTTCAAGTGGATACAGTATAACTCTGTTTGTCCGCGGGTTTTGTCGAAACAGGAGACTGTGTTTTCATTTTTATATCTTTTCTTCCTCATATGCAGGGCGGAGGAATGAGGCGATGCGGCGGCATCATCGATTGACGACAACGCAGCAGATGAGAAATCAGGCAAGTGATATGGCTGGTTATTTATTATTCACTGTACTAGGAAACAGAAAAAGGACACTGCCTGCAGTATCCTCATTCTTCCGCCTTAAAAATAATCTCATCCTCGTAGACAAGTCCCAGCTTATCTCTTGCCATTTTCTCAATAAATTCATCAGATTCTACGTAATCTCTGAGCTTTTCTATGTCCTCGGCACGTATCTCTTCATCCTTGATCTGCTGCTCGAGTTCTGCTTTCTGCGCCTGATATGCATTGTTCTTCACTGTCAGCTTCTGACTCTGAACAAGCACCACCACCAGCAAAAAGGCTACTACGCCTGCGATGGCCAGCATTCCCCTGCGGTTGCTTTTGTTTACGCGCCTTTTTTTGCCCCTCTGATTCATCCATACTCCCCCGTTCGTACTGTCTGTGCATATGTACTCCGGTCTTTTTCCGTCTTTTTTCTGCACGTTTTTTCTTATTGTATACTTTTTTGACAGGAAATTCAATTCTTTTCTTTGTTTTTCCCGCTGTTTCGCCACGTTTTTTATTCCTGTTGATGTGACGCCATCCGACCGAAACCAGGCGGCACAGCTTTCTTCCGGCCATCACCGCAAGTCCCGCCAGCTTCCTTACAGGAAACCACAGCACTTTCTTAATCAGGCGGAACAGCTTCCCCACAAAGCCAAACACCGCTGTCATGGCAATTCTCACATAAGCGCTGACAGTCTGCAGATACAACAGAGTCCCCAGCCCGATACCTGCCGCCACATACCCCCTTATTTCTCCCTCTGTCTCCAGAAACAGCAGACAGAAGGTCAGAAAACCTGCAGTCATCCAGAACAGAAAATCCTCCGCTGAGACTGCCCCAATACTGTGCGGCACCACCCGACGCAGGGCACGGAAGAAATCATAAAAAAGAGCCAGCATGGCACCATGTCCTGCCGCCAGCAAAAATACCACAGCCTCCTTCTGGATGACCTGGCTCATCATTGAAACATCCTCTTCAGCAGACTCCCCCGCTTCGCCGGACTGCTGCCGGAATAGATCATGCTGTCGATACAGCCTTCCATCTCGACTTCTCCCACCTCCAGAAGAAGCCTGCTGATATGAAGCTCTTTTCCCTTCAGCGTCAGCATCCCCTGCTCCGTCTCCAGCAGAATCATGGACTCATCAAAAGAAACTACGTCCACGACTCCGGTGACACTGCCCTGTTTCCGATCCTTCCACAGGATCTGATGTGGTTTTTTTATTTTCGTCTCTTCCATGACATGCTCCGGAAGCTGCTCTTCTTTACACTTTATGAGAAGAATGGTGAGGATATGACGTGAAATGAACACATTGCCACGCCCCGGGAAGAAACAGCATGCCTCACGCAAACGCGGACAACGCTCCGGCAGACCATTTACAGATAGCGGTACATCTCGGATGCAGCATCTTTTTTCACGGTCTCCTGGACGTCCAGGATCTCTGCCTTGACTGCCTTGACGCCGAACTGGATCTCCAGAATGTCCCCGACCTTAACTGTCTGGGATGCCTTGGCCGGTTTGCCGTTGACCAGCACACGGCCAGCGTCGCAGGCCTCATTGGCCACGGTTCTGCGTTTGATCAGACGTGATACTTTCAGATATTTGTCCAGTCTCATTTTCCTACCTCCTGAATGATTCTGCCTGTTCCGGTGAGGGTGCCTTTTCGTGTGATATACCCGGACCGTACTGAGGCATATATACAAAACAGACAGACGTGCCTGCTCCATCTTCTGGATCTCTGCCACATCTGTCTGCATCCATGCCGCAGCGGGTCTGTGCCCGTCCGCAGCTGATTCATTTCAATCCGTTCCTGTTCCGGAATTACTCGTTGATCATATCTTTCAGAGCTTTTCCTGCCTTGAACTTCGGAGACCTGGAAGCTGCGATCGTCATGGTCTCTCCGGTCTGCGGATTTCTTCCTTCTCTTGCTGCACGCTCAGATACTTCAAATGTACCAAATCCTACAAGCTGTACTTTATCTCCCTTTTTCAGCTGCTCTGCAATAACATCAGTGAATGCTTTCATAGCCTTCTCTGCATCTTTCTTTGATAATTCTGTTTTCTTTGCTACTGCATCGATCAGTTCTGCCTTGTTCATTGTAATTCCTCCTGTAAATTTAACTGACTCATATACTAATGTATTGATAAAATCGCACTTTCCCATCTGATGAGAAAAGTCTCCGGCTTTCTCCGTGACCGGTCATATTCCCTGCCAAAAAAGCCCTGCTACTATTTATATAATGATATCCCATGTTTGTCAAGGCATTTCCGAGGAGACATAATAACCTTTAGTAACAGTTCAGCCGCCACGCCATGCAAGCCACAGACCGCCTGCTTTCGCAGGCTATCCGCTGCTGGGCAGCTTCTGTCTGTGGCTAAATGGCTGAACTGTTACGTTATTTCCCAAAGTATTCTGCTACATCTTTCAGGTAATCCACGATCGGAAGGTGCTGAGGACAGACGCCCTCGCACTGACGGCATTCCACACAGTCGCTGGCTTTTCCTGTATTTTTGATGAGATTGTCATAATACTCGCCCTGAGGCGTCCAGCCCTTTGTCTCCACTTCCTGTTTGTCCGCATTGTACAAAGAGAAGATCTTGGGGATCTTAATGTCCTGAGGACATCCTGCCATGCAGTATTCGCAACCGGTACAGGGAATGGCAATGCTGCTGTTGATGATTCTGACTGCTTTCCGGATCAGATCATTCTCCGCCTCACTGATCGGCTGGAAATCTGACATCACCGAAGTGTTGTCCAGAACCTGCTCCACGGTATTCATACCGGATAATACCATCACCACATTTTTCCGGCTTGCCGCAAAACGGATCCCCCAGCTGGGAACGGATGCATCCGGCCGACATTGTTTGAACAACCGCTCCGTTTCTTCAGGAACCTTTGCCAGCGTTCCGCCCTTCACCGGTTCCATAACAATGACCGGCATATCGTGTTTCTCTGCTACTTCATAGCATTTGCGGGACTGGATCGCCGGATTCTCCCAGTCCAGATAATTGATCTGAAGCTGTACATACTCAAACTCCGGATGCTCCGTCAGAACCTTGTCCAGAAGCTCCGGGCTGTCATGGAAGGAAAAACCAATGTGCTTTACGAGACCACTTGCCTTTTTCTCTTTCAGCCACTCAAAACAGTCCAGCCTTTCGTATACTTCAATGCTGTGAATATTGATGTCATGAAGCCAGTAATAATCAAAATACTCTACACCGGTCTTTCTGCGCTGTTCATTGAAAATCCTGTCCCGGTCCTCCTTCGTCTTCAGGAAACCTGCATGCAGCTTCGTCGTCAGTGTAAAGCTGTCCCTGGGATAACGGTCAACCAGGATCTCCTTCGCAGCACTTTCACTTTGAAATCCACAGTACATCCAGGCCGTATCAAAATAGGTAAAGCCTTTTTCCATAAAAATATCTACCAGTTTCTTTGAAAGTTCAATATCGATCTTACCGGGATCTGAAGGATCCAGTGACGGAAGACGCATCAGACCAAAACCTAATCTTTTTGCATTCATTATGATTCTCCTCTCTCATGTGTAATACGGAACAATTGTTCTTACTATATCACATCCGATGCGCCGCCACAAGCATTTTCCAGGACATTCGGTTTGCAGGGCTTTGCTTTTGTTACTGTTCACACGTTTGATTGGAATACAGCCCCGTGCAGCATCGGGATATCTCTAAGCAAACATTCAGCGAGTGCTTTTAGCCGGAGGCGAGATCCACTGCTTACGGAGACTCAGAGCGAAGCCTTTGCCGAGCTTCGTTAGTCGCAGTTAATAGTAGTATGCTCCGCCTGATCGTTACCCGCGTTTGCGTGAGGTATTCCGATGCTGCATGGGGCTGTATTTTAAATACCTGTAAACAGTAACATATGATCAGTAACGTGTTTTATCTATTAATTTATACATGTACATACATTTATTTATATGATATACTTCTAAAGATATACCGGTGCTTTGGATTGAATCATGGAAATTGCCTCACCTGGCAGAAAGCAATTGGATTATTACTGGATATTTCGTACATGGGCTCGTATTAGCCTCATAATATTCCGAAAAGGTGATTTATAATATGGAAAAGAAAAAAAACGGCTATTTTGAAGAGGCCCTGTCGGACTTCACCCACGATGCCGCCAGCGGCGGCGCCATCCGCCACATGGTGGATCTGGGTTATACCACGAAGCAGATCATGGAACATCTGGATTTCCCCACTCCACGGGAGCGGGTGGAGCAGACGATTCTGAAGTACATGCTGAAGACCGGACTGCTGCTGAATGAGATGCCGCTGCCAGAAACCGCCTTTGAGAGAACGGTTCTGACATCTGTCACTCCTGGCCGGCTTTCTTCCTGCCTTGCAGAGCGGATTCAGCGCAACGGCGAAGAGAATTCCTATCTGGCCTGCCCGTTCGGTACCATACGAAGGGACCGGGAGATCCGTCTCGGACGGATGCTCTCCTGTCTCACTTCCAGAGAGCGGGATTATCTTACGGGAATTCCATGGGAAATGCAGATGATGTATCACCGGCTGAACAGCCGGATGCGGGAGATCGGCATGCAGCTGGCGCTTCATACGGATGTGGAATGGAATTTTTGCTTTTTGAAAAGTCAGGAGATTCTCTCGATATCGAGAGCAGACGAAAAATAATAAGTGGGCAGCTTCCGGAATATAAAAATCATGGAATCTGTCCACTTATTAGTCAATTACACATTGATGACTCCTGCAAATCCCAGTGCCAGCACCAGAACTCCCAGGACAATACGATACCATCCGAATACCTGGAAATCATGCTTCTTTATGTAGGACATCAGGAAACGGATGACCACAACGGATACCAGGAAGGCAACGGCCATCCCCACCACTAATACCATCAGTTCCGCACCGGTGAAAGAAAGGCCGAACTTCAGCAGCTTCAGCAGACTGGCTCCGAACATGACCGGAATGGCAAGGCAGAACGTGAACTCGGAAGCCGCTGTCCTGGATACACCGATCAACAGGGCGCCGACAATTGTCGCACCGGATCTGGAAGTCCCCGGGAAGATGGCTGCGATCAGCTGAAAAACACCGATCAGAAGAGCCGTCTGAAAAGTAATCTCACTTAAGGAATTAATCTTTGCTTTCTTCCCTGCATGGGCCCGCTCGATCACGATAAATGCCACACCGAACACGATCAGTGCGATGGCCACCGGTACCGCATGATAAAACAGTTCTTCAAACACATCGTCAAACAGGATCCCTACCACTGCCGCAGGGATACAGGCAACTATGATCTTGCACCACAGCAGGATCTTATCCATCTCAATGACCGGCCGGCTCCTGTCTTTGAACTGAAACGGGAAAATTGTATTCCAGAACTGGATCACCACTGCCAGGATCGCCCCCAGCTGGATCACCACCAGGAACATTTCTTTGAATTCCGGTGTACAGTCCAGCCTGACAAACTCATCCAGAATGATCATATGACCCGTGCTGCTGATGGGAAGCCACTCCGTGATTCCTTCCACGATGCCAAACAATACTGCTTTTAACATTTCCAACATAGTTTACACTTTTACAGCCCCGGCACACTGCGCCGGTCTGCACTCCTTTCTCCTTTTCTGACAGATACCGGTATCATAACACACCCCCCATACCTGCCGCATAGCGGTGAACAATCAAACCGATAGCCTGTGATTGAAACATGGTCTATGCAAGTATATCATGGATCTCTCAAAATTAATACCTGTTTTTTCAGTTGTCTGCGATGAAGGTAATGTTCAGGTTACTGTTCACACCCTTGTGACGCCCCGTGCAGCATCGGGATACCTCACGCAAACGCGGGTAACGCTCCGGCGAGCTAACTGCTAACTGCGACTAACGAAGCTCAGCAAAGGCTTCGCTCCGAGTCTCCGTAAGCAGTGGATCTCGCCTCCGACTAAAAGCACCCGCTAAATGTTTGCTTAGAGGTATCCCGACGCTGCACGGGGCTGTATTTCAATCAGACGTGTGAACAGTAACATGTTCAGTGGGGTCATGTACAGCTTCGGGGCTGTGTATCAATCAGATACATGGAGCAGTATCCTTGTATCGTTTTACACGATTATCAGAAGATTGTCGTATGAAACACATGAACGACATGTAAATGATTTCATATAGTAAAGAAAAAAGGATCTCTTATGGCATACTCAGACTATGTGCCTGTCACAGGCACGATCACCAGTATCTCTGCAGGAAATAACTGCTGCAGCCAGATGATCACACTTTTCACTGAAAATGGAATTGTAAATTTCACGGTCAGCCCTGAGTCCATAATCATTGAAAACCGCCAGCTCCGGCAGGGAATGCGGGTCACTGCTTTCTATGACAGCAGCCTGCCGGTACCTCTGATCTACCCGCCCCTGTATTTAGCACAGATTGTGATTGTAATGGACAGAAATGACCAGGTCATGCTGAATTACTTTGAC
Organism: Lachnospiraceae bacterium; assembly: GCA_029225485.1. GTDB lineage: Bacteria > Bacillota > Clostridia > Lachnospirales > Lachnospiraceae > Choladousia. The sequence goes on along the minus strand of JAQXWO010000079.1, from coordinate 1,730 downwards.
CGGAATCTACTGGCTGCCGACCGTTCTCTGCAGCTGAATATCTCCCGAAGCACCGACATAAGCACCGTAAACGGGCAGCGTTTCACCTGCAGTCTGGGAGACCGGGTTCTTCTGGTGACCTACACGGTGACTACACGGAGCATTCCTCCGCAGACTACACCGGACAGTATCATCGTATTTTGTTGATTTGTAACCGTTCAGAGCCAGGCAAAATTTGATAAACCAGACGTAAAATGCTGGCATTTTATAGTCTGGTTTTGAAATTTTATTTGGCGGATACGCCACACCGGCGAAATGCGAAGCATTTTGAAGGTTAGCTCTGAACAGTTACGTTATTTTCATAAAATAGCTGCAGAAGATATCACCTTCTGCAGCTTCCGGTCTGTTCGTAATATTTTTCTTTATCCGCATACATACGCTTTTCTGCCTCACGGATCAGCACTGCCATATCAATCCCGGCGACATTCTGCACCACACATCCAATCGAAACGGCATAGCCTGCCTCTTTCACACTGCGAACGAATTTTCCGATTTTTCTTTGTATCTCCTTCTCTTCACAGTCCAAAGCAAAAGCCACGAATTCATCACCGCCGATCCGGTAAGTGTCCTTCTCGCCAAAACCGTCCTGAAGCTCGTACGCGATCATCTGAAGCATCCTGTCTCCTGCCTCATGGCCCTTGCTGTTATTCAGTTCATGCAGTCCATTTGCATCTATATAAACACACGCAATAGAGCTCTGGCACTGCATAGGATATTCCTTCAGACTCTGCTCATAGCTGTTTCTGTTGCAAAGCCCCGTAAGGAGATCCGTTCTGCTCAGAATGCCTGTCCTGCACTCAAACAAATGCCTCTTATACTTGACTGTCATCATATAAGAGCTGACTACCGCACTCACCGCACCAAAAATACTGGCATCAATGATGTCTGCCTTCAGTACGTAGCTTTCCTTAATATAAAACGCTGCCACATTAAAAATAATCACATAAACACCAGTACACAGGATCATGCGGGCCGGCCTGTCCGTGAAAAGCAGCGGAACCGTCAGCAGCAGCGCAATAAAGGTGACCGTCTGCTCATCCGGTCTTGTAATCGTCCCCAGGATGATTCCAAACACAAACAAAATCCCTACAAACACGTAAATGCAGGGCGCCAGTATCCAGAAATGCTCCGGGACATAATATCTGGCAATCAGAAACAACAGCACCATTAAGAGTGCCGATCCCATATAAACCCACCGGTTGGCCGTCGCATCCTCTGCTATGAAGGAGACAAAGAACATCACAATCAGAAAACCACAGGCCACCATTGAAAATGCTATGAGACTTTTCCGATTATCCTTTTGGATCTCCGGAAGGATCTGTTCATATTCTTCCCTGCCGATTCCTCCATACCACAAATATTTCTTTAGTTTTTCCATCCACTTTATCCTCTGTATTTCCTTGTGAATACGTTCTAAGCAATCGTTTCTTTCATATCATTACTTTTATAATATCATATCTGCCCGGTATCTGCAACAATCAGCATTCAAACCGGTACCTTTACTTCACGTAACACGGTTTGCTCAGGCAGAAGTGCGAAGCGTCTCTCCCCTATAACTTTGTGTTTGTCGATTTCTCTATGGGACGCCGGGAAACGGGATTTTGGCAGTTTAGTTTCTCAAATTGCGGAAGGGATGGGTACCCATGGGGCAGGGAGCTCGTACGCTGCGCCGGGAATTACTAAGCCTGCCA
>JAQXWO010000078.1 GCA_029225485.1 Lachnospiraceae bacterium | reverse complement strand
CCCGGCATATGAAAAGGATATGCATCCGATCTCCCGTATTTCTCCAGCGCCTCATATAAAGTCTGCTCCACTCCAATGCCTCCTGTCCTCCCGGCAGCAGTTCCAAACCTTCCTGCTCTCATTCATAGTATAACAATCTCTTATTCTACCAGACACTTATTTCTCTATCAACCGGTTTTTATCTGATGTTCTCACTGATGACCTGCCATACATAATCCTTCTCCCGACCCAGTACCCAGGCTGCGATCCCGCCAAGATCATACTCACTCACCATGGAGGCCCTCTCTGCCACCGTGGAGTCGTCCTCCAGCCAGATCTGACAGAATACTCCTTCCGCATTTGTCCACTCTGCATAGGGCTGACCCGCGTCATCATCCCACACGGCAGCGACACCATTCTGTTCTACCACATCCCAGGCGCTGCCCATGCCCAGAGCCTCACTGGTGACTGAAACAGTACCGTCTTCCAGCGTTCTGGTATACCAGAGCCTTGTATAAAACGGTATGGCGCTGACGATCTTTTCCCCGGGAACCTCAGAAAGCATATTTTCGATTCCGTTTCGCTCAAAATCCATGGAGGCCACACTGCCCACAATGTCAGAGCCCGCGTAATGCTCATCATATCCCATCATAATCACATAGTCGCAGACCACCCCCAGCTCTTTCCGGTCATAATGACTGGAAAAATCCATCGGTACCGGCACGTCCACAGAGAGATACAGACCTCTCTCCCGGCACAAAATGGAGAGTTCCCTCATAAACTGCACGTAAGAGTATCCGGCAGTCTCCGGTATTCCCTCAAAATCAATATTGATACCGTCAAAACCGATTTCCTCCGCCTGGGCGATCAGATAGTCCTGTACCTTCTGCCGCGCCGCTCTGGAAGCCAGAAGCTCAGCAGTACTGACATCCGCACTGAAATTGCTGATCAGAGCCCAGACCTGCAGTCCCGCCTCATGGGCCTGCTTCACATAGGACGCATCTGCCAGCGAATCGATATTTCCTTCATTGTCCGAAAGGAAATACCAGGTGGGTGAGATGACATTCACTCCGCTCATCTGCGCCGTATCCTCGGCAAAATTGTCATTCATCTGTGCGTAATCGATCTGATGCCATACCAGATTCACCCGGTCCTCCATAGACAGACTGGTATACTCCGGCCCTGTATAAACGGACGGGCGAGTCTGTTCTGATATCTCTGTCAGGCTGCTGTTTTTTATGTAGCCAATATATCCGTCCGCTGTACGGATCTGAGACCAGTGCTCCATCTGTTCCAATATCACGACTTCCGAACCCTTTTGAGCCTCTGTCAGAACCAGGCTCTTGATTCCCCCCAGGTATCTGACTGCGCTGTTCTTTTTTACAACAGCAGACGTAACAGTCCGGCTCCCCCGGGAGATAACGATACGCCCAGGGTCTTCATATATTTCATAAGTAAAGTCCGAATGCTCCCGGAGAAACTCCAGGTCCACATACTTTCCATTTTCCGTTGTCTTTATCACCGTATAGCCTGCATCCTGTGTGCCTTCTCCTGTCAGGTAAGCAGAGCTGTCCGCCGGAATCTCATAGATCTCAGAGGCCGTGGTGAAGAGCATCAGTCCGGCAGACTCATCCCAGTAAAACCGTGGATTCAGCTCACTCTGCACCAGTGCATAGTCGATAAACCATCGATCCTCCATCCTGACCGCCCTGCCCTCTGCCAGGTGATCCTCCGCAATCACCGCTGCTTCATTTTCCTCCAGTGACCCGAAGTAATCCCCTGCACTCATCCTTTTGGATACAGGCATAAAACGTACCACATATATAATCAGAAGTCCCGCCAGAACTGCGAAGGCTGCAAGGCCTGCAATCAGTTTCAGCAGTGTCCTGTTTTTATTCATTACTGTACTACCCCTTTCCTGTCATATTAAAACTTATTTTACTCGTAAATTATATCAGTTCCCTCAAAATCCGTCACTAACTTCCTGGATATTCATAAAAAAATAAGAAAACCGGGTCCGGCGTACAAAGGGGAAACTGCCGCCCTGTTCCTGCCTCTCCTTTCTGTTTCCCGGCAGTCTAATCCTGCCTTACTTTGATGAAATTGATCTTCCGGATGTGCTGACAGTCATCACTGATATAATCCCTCATGTAGTTCTGCTCCTCCGCAAATATACAGGCGTTCACAATGTCTGCCGATTCACACGGACGCCCTTCCAGGTAAAGCTGAGTCCCTTCCTGCTCATATTCCCGGAGTTCCTTTGATAATGCCCGAAGCTTCGTCCGGTCATATTTTTTTCGTCTGCTCTTTTTCACTTTTCCATCCTTTCCCTGTTTTTCTGAAAGTCCTTCCCGGAGGTGCCTGTGGATACAGACCACTTGCATTTCATATAGTTACTCGTGTGATATATTCATTACTGCTCAGAGCCGGTCTCCAAAATGCTTTGCATTTCGTCGATATGGCGTATCTGCCAGAAAAACAGTTACTTCAGAATTTACTTGCGTAAAAAAAGGAAATTGATTATAATGCGTAAAAGATAGTGCGAAAGGATATATGACACCGTCAAATCAAAATACAATACAGGGTAGTACAGCGGAATGGCTGATGAATCCTGGACGATAGTCCCATATGATTGAAATGATCCTCCGGAATCAGAAGATACCGGATTATCACTCTCAGAAATTAGAAATTCTGTGAAACAAAATTAAAAGATTCTGAAACAGCTATAAAAAGTGTCCTCCTTTCTTAAGGAACGACATCATATAGCCTCTCGTACCACTATTATATGCAATATGCGTCTGCAATGCAAGCTTTTTTACACATTTTTATCCACTTTACATTCAGGCCTGATTGCATATATAATAATATTAAGGTAAAAAGATGCCTGACGGAGTGTTCCGTGCTGCGCACTCCCACACTCCTGGCATCATAGAAAGAGCAACCGTATTTAGTTGGTAAGGATGTGATAAAATGAAAATCGAAAAAATCAATGACAGACAGATACGCTGTACCCTGACAAAAGAGGATCTTGCCAGCAGAGAAATCAAAATCAGCGAGCTGGCTTATGGCTCTGAGAAAGCAAAAGCGCTCTTTCAGGATATGATGCGGATGGCTGCCCGGGATTTCGGATTTGAGGCTGACAATATGCCGCTTATGATAGAAGCAATTCCACTTTCCATGGATGCACTGCTGCTGGTCATCACCAAGGTAGACGACCCGGAAGAGCTGGATTCCAGATTCTCCCAGTTTTCTCCTGACGACGGTGATTCCGGTCCCTCTGACCGTTTCTCCAATCTGTTGGAGCATATAGAAGGCGCAGATGATATTCTGGATCTGATCCACCGTATTTCAGATGCCAAAAAACGTGCCTCATCCAAAGCTGCTGAGAGTAAAAAAGATACAAAAGAGACTGCCGCACTTCCCGAGACGGAGGCTCCTGCTCCTTCTGAGGGATCAGATGATTCAGAACTTCCGAATCTCACTCGTTTTTATCTGTTCCACACTCTGGATGACGTCATCCGGGCGGCACAGATTCTGCAAGGAGTCTACGACGGCACAAATGCCCTTTATAAAAATCCGGAAAACGGTGAATTTTATCTGATACTCCGCAAAGACTCCTGTACTGCGGAGGATTTCAACAAAATATGCAATATCCTTTCGGAATACGCACTCTCCTGCAAATACACACCAGGTATGGATGCTTATTTTTCCGAGCATATGGAGACCACTGTCCCGGCCCAGGCGCTTCAGAAGCTCTGTCTGCTGGCCTAGCTAGTATAACTGAATCTTAACCACACGGCATGATTTTTCAAATGTGCAGTTCAAAAAACGCAGGCAGGGAACTTTCTCCCGCCTGCGTTTTTCACATCAGAGGCGCCATCAGCTTTAACAGTGCCCCTGCTGCCTTTCTTGTGATTTTATCGTGACGGATATCATACTCCGTCATCAGCTGAGATTCCATCAGTGTCTTTCGAAAATCAGACTCGATGTCCTCAATCGCCGGTACATCATACAGAAAGACCGCACTCTCAAAGTTCAGATACAGACTGCGGTAATCCAGATTGATGCCTCCCACTACCGCACAGATCGAATCACTGACAAAAATCTTGGAGTGAACGAATCCCGGCGTATACTCATAGATCCGTACACCTGCCTGCATCAGATATTTGTAGTAGGAATGTGCCAGCGCAAAAGCATACTTCTTGTCGGGAATGTGGGGAAGCAGCAGCTTCACATCCACCCCCCGCTTTGCCGCATAGGTCAGCGCCTGCAAAAGCTCATAGTCCGGCACCAGATAGGGGGTCATGATATGCACATATCTTCTGGCATGATTCAGTATATTCAGATAGATTCTCTCTGCCGTCCGCTCCTCATGGAAGGGGTCGGCTGCATAGGGCATGACAAATCCGCGGCTGGCTGTAAGCGCCCAGGAACCCATCCGGGTCTGCTCCTGCTGCCCATATCCCGACGTCATCCTTTTCGCTGCGGACGAAGATTCCTTCTCTGCATTCATCTCTACTAATTCAGACAAAGACTCCCCCTCCGTCTTCATCTCTCCCGCTGCAGACAAAGCTTCTTCCTTTACTTTCTTCTCTGCTGATGCAGACGAAGATTTCCTCTCTGCTTCCACCTCATCCGATGCCGCTAAAGATTCCTCCTCTTCCTTCACCTCTGCTGCCGGCCGGAGATACAGAGCCACATTCTCCATCTTTGCTCCCAGATTCCACATTTTCAGAAACATCAGGGTAAAACTGCACACGGCATCTCCCTGCACCATCACCGCAGCATCTTTCCAATGACCAAACCGTTCCTTGCGGTTGATATATTCATCTGCCAGATTGACTCCCCCGGTAAACGCCACTCTGCCGTCGATCACCAGGATCTTGCGGTGGTCACGGTTATTGTAATGTGTGGAGATCACCGGATACACCGGTGAAAACACCTTACAGTGAATTCCCTCACTTCGAATCTGCTGTAAAAAATCCTCCGGCACATTTGACAGTTCATTCATCCCGTCATACAGGAAACGGACCTCCACGCCTTCATTCACTTTTGCCTTCAGAATCTCGTGAATACTGTCCCACATATACCCCGGATGCACAATAAAGTACTCCAGAAAAATGAATTTCTCTGCACGCCTCAGCTGGCAGAGCATCTCCTCAAACTTCGTCTCCCCGCTGGGAAAATACGTAACACCTGTATTTCGATATACCGGAAAATGCTCCTCCCGATACATATAGGAAGCAAGCTGAGCTGCACTTTCGTTTTTCTGATAAAATTCTTCCAGGACCTCCGGATCCTGCTGCAGCGTATCTGCTGTCTCCTGATCCACAGTATCCAGAAGCCTCCGCAGCATATGGGTACCCGGCTGTATCTCCACATACAGATAGAGGAGCCCCCCGAAAATAGGAAACAGCAGAACCAGCACCGTCCAGCTGAGCTGGAATCCCGGATTCGTCGTGCGGTTCAGGATCAGCAAAGCGATCAGGGCTCCGAATGCCAGATAGCCTCCCAGAAATACATAAATGTATTTCGCCAGAAAATTCATTCCCATAAAAAGCAAAAGAAGCTGAACCAGAAGACAGACAATCAGAATCGTCGTCCTCCCGAATACAACCTTCTTCACTCCGCGTTTTCCTTTATCAATTGATTTCTCTTTCACTGACTGTAATTGATACTCCATATATGTCTCTTCTTTCCATATTCTGCAGTCTCTTTGATACCAACATCTCATGTCTGACCATTATAACAGAAGAAAAGAACTTCGTAAAGCCTTTCAAAACTCCGAAAAGAAAAGAAGAAACAGCCTGGTTACTGCTTCCCCTTTTCTGATTCTCCTTCTGCAAAGTGCCGTAAGATCAAAAACAGCAATCACAGACGGGCATTTACATATTTTTTGATGTTGGAGGCATTGACATATTTATCTACCTCTCCGTCATGCATCACCACCAGAGTCGGCGCCTGCATGATCCCGAATTTCCGTACAAGATCCAGATTCTCCTCTGCATCCACCAGTGTATATGGCGCATCGCCGAGCATCTTTTTGGCGATCTTGCAGTTCGGACAGGTACTGGTGGTAAACAGATAGCGAACGGTCTCGTGATTGTTGACGTCCGAGATATGAATAACTTTACCGTTCTGACCGGATTTTGCCGATCTGTCTTCTACCTTTTCTGCTGTGTCCGGTAATACCGTATCCGGATTCTCTGCAGTCCTGTTTCCGGATTTTTCGATGCTGTCAGCAGCCCTTCTGTCTGCAGCGATGGCTTCCTCTACCGGTGTCCGGTCCGCATCCTCCAGATATCCTGCAGAAAATCCGGGAACATTTCCTCTTTTCTCAAAAGAACCGCTGATATCATACAGTCTGCGGTCTTTGAATTCCTCCGCCTTGCCGTCATTCCAGTTCTGAACCGGACGATAATATCCGGTGATGCGGCTGTAGACCTCTGTCTTTGCGCCGCAGATGGGGCAGATATACTGCTCACCCTTCAGATAACCATGCTCCTGGCAGACAGAATAGGTCGGAGAAAGGGTATAATAGGGCAGCTTATAATTTTCTGCGATCTTCCGCACCAGCAGTGCAGCCGACTTCCAGTCAGGCAGCTTCTCACCCAGGAATGCGTGGAATACGGTACCGGACGTATACAGAGTCTGCAGCTCGTCCTGAATATCCAGCGCCTCAAATATATCCGAAGTATATCCCACCGGCAGATGGGAGCTGTTGGTATAATAAGGAGCCTCTGTACCGGAAACCTCTCTGCCGCATGCCGCGTCACTGGCGGTAATGATATCCGGCCAGCGCTCTTTGTCATGCTTTGCCAGGCGGTAGGTGGTGGACTCCGCCGGAGTAGCCTCCAGATTGTACAGGTCACCGTACTCCTCCTGATAATCCATCAGACGCTCTCGCATATGGTTCAGCACATTTTGGGCAAACTGCTGTGTCTCCTCATGGGTCAGATCCTGACGCAGCCAGCAGGCATTCAGCCCTGCCTCATTCATTCCGATCAGTCCGATCGTGGAGAAATGATGCTCGAAGCTGCCCAGATAACGTTTCGTATAAGGATATAGCCCCTGATCCAGAAGTCTGGAGATCACTTCCCTCTTGATTTTCAAAGAGCGGGCTGCAATGTCCATCATGTGATCCAGACGCCGGTAAAACTCTTTTTCGTCCTTTGACTGATAAGCGATCCGGGGCAGGTTGATCGTAACCACACCGATACTTCCCGTGCTCTCACCGGAGCCAAAGAATCCTCCGTTCTTTCTGCGCAGTTCACGCAGATCCAGACGCAGACGGCAGCACATGCTGCGCACATCGCTGGGCTCCATATCGCTGTTGATATAGTTTGAAAAATACGGGGTACCGTATTTCGCTGTCATCTCGAACAGAAGCCGGTTATTCTCCGTGTCAGACCAGTCAAAGTCCTTCGTGATGGAGTAGGTGGGAATCGGATACTGGAAACCTCTGCCATTGGCATCTCCCTCGATCATCGTCTCGATGAAAGCCTTGTTGATCATATCCATCTCCTGCTTACAATCCTTGTAGCAGAAATCCATTTCCCTGCCGCCCACGATCGCCGGAAGCTCTGCCAGATCAGAGGGCACGGTCCAGTCCAGCGTAATATTGGAAAACGGGGCCTGAGTCCCCCAGCGGCTGGGGGTATTTACACCGTAAATAAAGGACTCAATGCATTTCTTAACCTCCTGATAGGAAAGATGATCCACCTTCACAAAGGGGGCAAGATAGGTATCAAAAGAGGAAAATGCCTGAGCGCCCGCCCACTCATTCTGCATGATGCCGAGGAAATTCACCATCTGATTGCACAGTACGGAAAGATGCTTCGCCGGAGCGGAAGTGATCTTACCGGGAATCCCGCCCAGTCCTTCTTTGATCAGCTGCTTCAGGGACCATCCTGCACAGTAACCGGTCAGCATGGAAAGATCGTGAATATGAATATCCGCATTCCGGTGCGCATCCGCGATCTCCTGGTCATAGATCTCTGACAGCCAGTAGTTGGCCGTCACCGCACCTGAATTGCTCAGGATCAGCCCACCCACGGAATACGTCACCGTGGAGTTCTCCTTGACACGCCAGTCCTCCACCTTGACGTAGCTGTTCACGATCTCACGGTAATCCAGCATGGTGGCATTCATATTGCGGATCTTCTCACGCTGCTTGCGGTACAGAATATAGGCCTTGGCCACATCTGCATATCCTGCCTGCACCAGTACATGCTCCACACTGTCCTGGATACTCTCCACATCGATCCTCTCATCTGTAATCTTATTCTGAAAATCTGCCGTCACCCGAAGTGCCAGCAGATCGATCATATCTGAATTATATACCATCTGCTGTGCCTTAAATGCCTTTGTAATGGCGCCGCTGATCTTGGACAGATCAAATTCTGCTATCTCTCCATCTCTCTTTATTACTTCAAACACGTCCTGACCTCCTGTATCTCTTTCTTCCTGATGGCAATAAGTATATCATTCCGATTCCCGCAAGTCAACGAAAAAGGCACCATATCTATTTCGTCTTTCTGACGAAAATACAAGATATAGTGCACAGATTATTCAAAATAATTTCTGAATATTCATTTTGCCAGATTCCGGCGAAACATTCCCTTTTTCATACGTCTCTTTTCAGGTTTTCCTGCGAATAAATTTTTTTAATCCTTTTTATTGTCTGACAATTTAATATATTATTCCAATATTTGCATTTTTTCTGATTCTGCTCTCCATTCCGCAAAAAATGCCAAAAACCGTCAAATATGGGGGATAGAACGTGTGTTCTGATTCTGTCCTCCTGTTTTGTGCAAATTTACCACGCTGATTTTTAAACGTTCTCATGCATCTAAATGCATAACATCCCATCTATATCTTTCCGTAGATCTCCCGCGGCACATAAGCCGTGACAGCTATCCCTTCCGGCAGATACTCTTCAGACAGCAGTTCACCCTTTCTGCGGATCAGCTGTACTACACCGGCCTGATCATAGGGATACAGACGCTCCACATAGATTTTCTGTTTCCTGAGAATCTCCTCCATCTCTGCCTTGACCTGCTCCAGTCCTTCTCCGGTCCGGGCGGAGGTCATGACAGAGGCATCTGCATGAAAATCCCGGAACGTGCGCTGCTCATCAAGCAGATCGATCTTATTGAACACTGTAATCACCGGTTTGTCCCCGATCTCCAGCTCCCGGAGCGTCTCATATACGGTAAACATCTGGCTTTCCATCTGAGGAGAGGATACATCCACCACATGGATCAGGATATCCGCATAGCGCGCCTCCTCCAGGGTACTTTTGAAGGATTCTACCAGATGATGGGGCAGCTTCCGGATAAAACCTACCGTATCCGTCAGCAGGATCTCCTGCTTTCCTGTCAGGGTGATCCCCCGTGTGGTGGTGTCCAGCGTGGCAAACAGCTTCGCATCCTCCAGTACATCCGCCCCGGTCAGCTTCCTGAAAATCGCAGACTTTCCTACCGAAGTATAACCCACCAGAGCAGCTACCTTCTGCCCCGATCTGGTTCTCTGTCCGCGGATCAGTTCCCGGTGGCGCACCACTTCCTCCAGTTCCCGTTTCAGATGACTGATACGCACCCGGATCAGGCGGCGGTCCATCTCCAGTTTTTTCTCCCCGGGTCCCCTCGTGCCAATCCCGCCGCCCAGACGGGACAGAGAATTGCCAAGGCCGGTCAGCCGGGCAGCCCGGTACTTCAGCTGCGCCAGTTCCACCTGGATCTTGCCCTCTCTGGTCACCGCGTGACGGGCAAAAATATCCAGGATCAGCAGTGTCCGGTCCATCACCTTGCAGTCCAGCTCTTCCTGCAGATTGTTCATCTGAGCCGGTGAAAGCTCGTCGTCGCAGATGATACCCGTAGCCTGAGTCTCATACAGCAATGTCCTGACTTCCTCGATCTTTCCTTTTCCAATATAGGTCCCGGGATGCACACTCTCCCGTCTCTGGATCACCCGCCCCGCCACACCGGCTCCCGCCGTCTGTGCCAGTTCTCCCAGCTCATCCAGGGACTGTTCCGTATCATCCCCTTCCATACTCTGGACACCCACCAGGATGACCAGTTCCTTCGTTTCGCCAAGTTCGTACAAATTCATAGATTCTCCTGCATTCCATCCTTTTCCTGATATCATACATTCACCGCTTTACAGGTTATCATTGTATCGTCAAAACATGACAAAGGCTTTTCATTGTCGTAAAAATGATACTACCGACTCTGAAGAAATTTCAGTTCCTTCTGTCCCTCTTCATCGGAGGGGTAATTCTGCACATATTCCTGCGCTTTCTGCTTTGCTGTCTCAAAATCCAGCTTTCTTTCATAGCATACCATCTCATTGAAATACAGTTCCTGCTTACCTTCATTACCCTGCATAGACAGTCCCTGAGCGATCCATTCCAGTGCCTGGTCATAATTTTCCTCTGCCATCCCGCACATGGCCAGACCATTGCAGCACCGGGCACTGTCACCGTATTCCGTCCGGATCTGATCGTAGATATTCTTCGCATGGGTATTGTCTCCAAGGGCCAGATATACCTGACCCATGAGGTACATGGACTCCTCATGCTTCTGCTCCACCGGAGCTGTCAGCTCCGCCTGAGCCTTTTCGTACTCTCCGAGATAATAATAAATGCGCCCCCGGTGGTAATCATCCTCCACCGTATCTCCCCGGATATCAAGGGCCTTCTGCAGATAAACATACCCCGCCCCGGAAAGATTTACCTCATCATAACACTCATAAACATTGAGAAACAGGCTGTAATCCGTCGGGGACAGCTTCGCCGCCTCGTCAAAATCCTTTTGAGCCTCTTCCTCCAGATTCTGTTTCAGCAGACTGGCTCCTCTCAGGAAATATGCATCAGATGATGCCCCATCCTCCTCTGAAAGAAGATCTGTGCAGATATCTGCAGAAGCCTCGTAATCTCCCTGACGGTAGTATGCAGAAGCCAGATACATCTGAAGGTCCCGCATCGTCTCCGGCATCTTCCCGTCCTCCTCCGCTTCTGAGATTGCCTCCTTAAAAGCATCCGCTGCATCCCCGTACTGTCCAAGGCCCATATAAGCCATCCCCAGTCCGCGGTTTGCCAGCACCGGTTCTTCCCCGTCTGTCACCGCCTGCTGAAAATGAACAGCCGCTGCACTGTAATCTCCATCCTCCAGAGACTGATTGCCCAGTACGGTCTTCTCCCCTGTCGCACCGCCCATGGCACATCCCCCTGCCAGCAGCCCGGCAGCAATCACTGCCGCCAGTCTGAGTAATCTCTTCATATACTCCCGTTCCTTTCCCCGTATGCAATCATATCTGTTCAGACGCCTGTTTTACAAAATTTCACCTGGCTATAAGCTGTTTTATTTGACCGCCACTGCCTCGATCTCGATCAGCACATCCTTCGGCAGACGCGCTACTTCCACGCAGGATCTGGCCGGATAAGTACCGGTAAAATATTTTGCGTAGATCTCATTGATAGTGCCGAAATCATTCATTTCCTTGATAAATACGGTAGTTTTCACTACATTTGCCGCGGAAGTGCCGGCTGCCTCCAGAAGTGCACAGAGATTGGAGATCGCCTGCTCAGCCTGTGCCTGTACACCCTCCGGAATTACGCCTGTGGCCGGATCTACCGGAATCACACCGGAAGTGTAGATTATGCCGTTTACCTCGATCGCCTGTGAATACGGTCCGATCGCTGCCGGAGCCTTGTCTGTACTGATTGCTTTTTTCATAATGTATTTCCTCCTTAAATTTAAATAAAAATCAAAGCTTACGTATTTTCTTATCCCGGATCTCGATCCTGCCCTGCTTCAGCAGCCGGCCCACTGCGCGCTTGAAAGCATTTTTGCTGAGGCCGAATTCCCGTTTGATGATATCCGGCGACACTCTGTCGTCAAAGGGCAGCACCCCTTCAAACTCTTCGATCACCTGCATCACATACTCAGCGTCCTCGTCCATCTGGAGGTAGGCCTTGTCCCGGATGCTGAGATCCAGCTTGCCGTCTTCCTTGACACCTGTCACTCTGGCCCTGATCCTGTCTCCCGGCTTCACCTCCACCGGAACCTCCCGGGCAGGGATCAGCGCCGTATATTTATCGTCCACGGCCACAAATGCGCCAAAATTCTGGCTGATCTCGTACACGCGTCCTTCCACCGAATCCCCGATCTGATACGGAGACCGGGTCTGAAGATAATGATAAACCTTCATGGTCGCGCAGAGACGGCTGCTCTTGTCAATATACAGAGCCACCAGGCACTCATCTCCCGGATACAGCTTCCCGGTCTGCTCCCGGAAAGGCAGCAACAGATCCTTCTCCAGCCCCCAGTCCAGAAACGCTCCGATCTTTGAGATCTCCCGTACCTTCAGCACTGCCGTGCGTCCCACCGTCACCATCGGTTCCCGCATGGTGGCGATCAGGCGGTCGCTGGAATCCTTATACAAAAACACCTGCAGACGGTTTCCGGCGGCAGTCCCCTCCGGCACCTCTTTTTTCGGCAGAAGCACCCGCTCCTCCCCCTGGGGCGTATCAGAAAGATACACGCCGAAAGTGACTGTCTTCACTACGGTCAGTTCCTGTTTTTCACCCAATAATAGCATAATCTATTCCTCTTTATTTTCTGAATTTGTGGTATCCTCTTCAAATGCGACGATGGCATATGGCTTTCCCTCTTCGCTGCACAGCATCACAACTGTCTCATGCTCCTGCACGGACACCATCGGCACCACCACATCATACAGATACGCCTGATTCCGGTATTCCACCCGAAGCCGTGATACCCGGAAGTGCTCCGGAAGATATTCTTCCGCCATGCGGATATACTGTCCGTTATTCACATGGCCGTTCGTATCCAGGTGATGCCTGCATACGGAAAACGTATCCTTTCGCTCACAATTCTGCGGTGCCTTGATCTTCCTGGAAAAATACTCCATATCCAGCCTCGGTTCGCTGCCGTAGATCTCTCCCACCTCCGGCGGGATCCGGTCCGGATGGCCTGTCACTGTATCCATAAAGACCCACACGCTGTTGGCTTTCGCCAGGTAATTCCCATGCTCGTCCAGCATGGCAAAATTACGCATGCCGTAAAATCCCTTAAAATCATATGCCCAGGTCTGGATACGGATCTTCTCACACAGAACGGGCAGACGCAGGATCTCGATCTGCCAGGAGAGGATCATCCATGCCCGCTGCAGCTTATCCATATAATCCAGCCCCCGCCCAAGCAGCTCCGACTGAAAGGTAGAGCAGTCCTGAAAGTAATCTACCAGCGATACGAGGGTCAGATTCTTCTCCCTGTCTGTCTCACTGTACCGTACCCGGCTGTCAAATTCATATACCATATAGCTGTTCAGCCTCCATTTCAGGTTTCTTCTACACATCATACAGGAAAGATGACGTAATTACAAGAGAGGAATTTTCAAAAACTCTTCCATCGCGCGGCTGATATATCTTCCCTTTTTCCAGTAGAAAAACAATTCCCGTTCACTGAACTCAGGGGGAAGCTTATAGTATACCACATCCGGATGGGCGGGAACTCTGGAGATCAGCGTATCACTGATGAACGATACTCCCATACCGGAACAGGTAATATTATAGGATGTCATCTGCTGATCCAGCTCGAAACAGACATGCGGCATGATCCCGTATGCCCGAAACAGCTCGTTCGCACGTTTTCCTGTATCATTATCCGGCTTCATCATAATAAAGGGTTCCTCCCGGAACATTTCTATATCAGTCTCCGGGAAGGTATCTTCCAGATAACTTCCATCCACAATATGTTCCACCGCTATCTGATATTCATTCAGACGACTGTTTACTTCAAAACTTCCCGGTACTGCCAGAAGCAGATGTTCTTTTCGAACTTCCGCTCTGTCAAACACATCCTGATCCAGTATACAGTTATCCAGCATCAGATCAATACTGCCGCTCTGCAGAAGCTGTTCCAGCCGCGTCGTATTTTCTTCCACCAAAGAGAGATGTATCATCGGATATCTCCGGGTGAATTCTCCCATAAGCGGCGGAAGGACCCACGATGAGAAAAGACTGCTGCCCCCAAGGACCAGATTCCCCGTCTTCAGTTCTCCCAGATCATTTACATAATTGGAAAATTCGTTTTGTACAGAAATGATCCTCTCGATGGAGCGGATGTATTTTTCCCCCGGTTCTGTCAGCTCCAGCGGTTTGGTGCTCCTGTCAAAGACAGGATATCCAAGCCTTTTTTCCACCCGCTTCACATTTGCGCTCAGCGACGGCTGAGAAATGAATAATTTTCTGGCTGCTTTTGAAAAGCTCCCTTCTTTGTATACCGCATAGACATATTCCATTCCCTGAAACATACCGACTCCATTCATAATTTTCAGATTATAAAAACTATAATTTTTTTTGTATTTGATTATATAATAACCTTTTTTTATAATGAATACAACAAAAAACTGCTTTTGGCAGATCAACATCGAAACGGAGAACATAAAAATGGAAACGATGAAAAAAACAGAACATGAAACAGATTATCGTGTGGAAAAGGATTCCATCGGCTCAAAAGATATTCCGGAAAGTGTTTACTATGGAGTGCAGTCTCTTCGCGCTGCCGAAAACTTCCATATCACAGGCCTGAATATGCACCCGGAGATCATCAACAGCCTGGCTTTTATCAAAAAAGCGGCGGCCATCACCAACTGTGAGATCGGACTGCTGGATAAGAAAAAAGCCTGCGCCATCGTTCAGGCATGCGATGAGATCATCAGCGGTAAATTTCATAGTGATTTTATCGTAGATCCCATTCAGGGCGGCGCCGGTACTTCTCTGAATATGAACGCCAATGAAGTTATTGCAAACCGTGCCATAGAGATACTCGGCGGCCAGAAGGGCGACTACCAGATCGTGCATCCCAATGACCACGTGAACTGCAGTCAGTCCACCAATGATGTCATCCCCACTGCCGGCAAAATGACCTCGCTGCGGCTTCTGCAGAATCTGAAAAAAGAGCTGCTCCGCCTTCACAAAACATTATGTAAAAAAGCAGAAGAATTTGACCATGTCATCAAAATGGGGCGTACCCAGATGCAGGATGCCGTGCCGATCCGTCTCGGTCAGGAATTCCGGGCGTACTCTGTCGCCATTATGCGTGATATCCGCCGTATGGATATCGCAATGGAAGAAATGCGCACCCTGAATATGGGCGGTACAGCCGTCGGAACCGGAATCAACGCGGATGAAGCCTACGTAAAACGCATCGTTCCGAATCTGTGCAAAATATCTGATATGGAGTTTGTCCAGGCTTTCGACCTGATCGATGCCACACAGAATCTGGATCCTTTCGTATCCGTCTCCGGATCCCTTAAAGCCTGTGCCGTGACTCTGTCGAAGATCGCCAACGATCTTCGCCTGATGTCTTCCGGTCCCAAAGCCGGTTTTCATGAAATCAATCTGCCCGCAAAGCAGAACGGTTCCTCCATTATGCCCGGAAAGGTAAATCCTGTCATCCCGGAAGTCGTCAATCAGGTAGCTTTCAATATCATCGGAAATGATGTCACCATCACCATGGCCGCCGAAGCCGGACAGCTGGAACTGAATGCCTTTGAGCCCATCGTGTTTTACTGCCTGTTCCAGTCCATCGATACTCTGGCCTATGCCGTACAGACCTTCGTGGACAACTGTGTCTCCGGCATCACGGCGAATGAAACCAGATGCCGCTATCTGGTGGAAAACAGTGTGGGAATCATCACGGCTGTCTGTCCTTATATCGGATACCAGAAAGCAGCGGACATTGCCAAAAAAGCACTGCAGACCGGCGAATCCGTCCGCAGCCTGATTCTGAAAGAAACACAGTTATCCGAAAAAGAACTGGAACAGATTCTGGATCCGGTACATATGACCGAACCCGGCCATCTGCTCAGCACATCTGCCCGGATGTAAAATCCGGGCAACAAAAAGACCACTCAATCTGAGTGGTCTCAGACAGGGCTACAAGGATTCGAACCTTGAAATGACGGAGTCAGAGTCCGTTGCCTTACCGTTTGGCGATAGCCCTATGTTTTAAGTTTTGCGTCGTTCCCTTGACGCAAGATGAATTATATAACAGGTTTAGAAAAAATGCAAGTACTTTTTTAAATTTTTTTCAAAAATTCGTAACAGCAGGTTACTGTTCACACTCATATGACGCCCCGTGCAGCATCGGGATACCTCACGCAAACGCGGGTAACGCTCAGGCGAGCTAACTGCTAACTACGACTAACGAAGCTCAGCAAAGGATTCGCTCCGAGTCTCCGTCAGCAATGGATCTCGCCTCCGGCTAAAAGCACCCGCTAAATGTTTGCTTAGAGGTATCCCGATGCTGCACGGGGCTGTATTTCAAATACCCGTGAATTACTGTTCACATATCTGATTGAAGTACAGCTGCGAATCAGGAAACATTCCGTACGCTGGTCTTGGCCTTGCGCTTTGCCAGCTCTTCTTTCCACTCTACCTGATATACCAGTCCGTGGAATACGACGCTCATCATGATACCGCAGATCACATCGATCACTGAGTGCTGATCCAGAAATACCGTGGATGCACAGATCAGAATCATGATCACAAAATGCACGCCGATCGTTGCTTTGCGGTG
>JAQXWO010000077.1 GCA_029225485.1 Lachnospiraceae bacterium | reverse complement strand
AGCGGAAGATACGAAGAAGCGGCTGAGGCTTTCGGCAAGGCGGCATCGATTCTCGCAAGCCTGGGCATGGTTGACGATTACAGGATGGCAGCCCTCTATAACAATATGAGCTGGGTTGCCGGGATACAGAGATTTTCGCTTTCGGTGTATACGGACAGCTATGGAGCGCAGCTTTCAGGGAAGAGCTGTGCGGTATATCAGGGGATGGAAGACACATGGGCAGCAGGAAAAACAGATACGATCAAATGTAACTTTGCTGAGCCGTATACATTTACTGCGGATGGTTCGATTGAATATGACGAAAATAAACAGGTGTATGTTGCTGTATGGGATAAAAGCACCTGTGAGGAATATCAGGATATTCTGATGGAACTGAGATATGAGGTTCAGAGTGCCTTTGATGCATTCGCCTACGATTATCCGGAAGTGTTCTGGCTTGGAAAAGTCACTTATTTCTATGGGATCAGTTTTAATAGAGCAGACGATTCTTCTTCTCAGATAAAAGGAACCATTTCGGGTATCAGTATCTGCGGAGTCGGGGAAGTCACGAATTCAGATGGAAGCACCTGTCTCAGAGAGAAATATGCAGGGGCTGCGGAGGAGATCAGCGCATTTCAGTACGCAGTGGATGAAGCAGCGGCGCAGATCAGCAGGATGCTCCCGGAGGATGCTGATCAGTGGGATCAGGTAAAGGCGATTCACGATTATATCTGCAATACGGTTTCTTATGGTGAAAATGAGTATGCGCACACGGCGGCAGGTGTGTTCCATAAAGAGGACAAAACCGTAGTCTGTGAAGGATATGCCAAGGCCATGAAAATTTTATGCCGCCGCTTCGGGATCACCAGTGCTCTGATCGTCGGTGATGCACTGAAGAGCAGCGGCAGCAGAGAAGCGCATATGTGGAATTATGTGAAAATGGACGATGGATGCTGGTATCTGCTAGATCCGACCTGGGATGATCAGGCAGGAAGTATCCGGTATGTATATTTTCTGGTCGGAAGTAACAACCAGGGCTTCAATGCCGTGATCAGCACGGAACGGCAGAATTATACGAAATTTTCTCAGGCATCTTACACAGCCAGCTTTACCTTGCCGGTGCTGAGTGAGAACCATTATTGTCTGTGGAAAGTGGAAGAAGAGGTGCCGCCATCGTGCCTCGCTGCAGGACAGACGTATTATACATGTGAAAGAGACGGATGCAGTGAAGTAAAGACAGTTACATATGAACCTCTGGGGCATGAATTCAGTGAAGAGTGGACGATTGATCAGGAACCAACCTGTACCAATCAGGGAGAAAAGTCCCATCATTGTACCCGCTGTACCGAAAGATCAGATATCATGGTGATATCGGCCAATGGCCATACATGGCAGCCAGGAAAAGTCACAAAAAAAGCCACATGTACGGAGGCGGGAAGTCAGATATACTTCTGTACAGACTGCGGAACCACAAAAACAGAGGAGATGCCTACATTGGGTGGACATGATTATAACAGCGACTGGACCGTGGACAGAGCCTCCACCTGCAGTACAGCCGGAGAGAAATCTCACCACTGTACCCGCTGTGGTGCCCGCGAAGATGTCACAAAGCTTTCCCTTGCCGCGCATAGCTGGGATACGGGAACAGTCATAAAAGCATCGACCTGTACAGCATCCGGAGTCAGGTCTTACACCTGTACAGCCTGCAACAAAGCAACAAAAACAGAGAACCTATCTGCATTGGGTCACGCATACAGCAGCACCTGGACCGTGGACAGAGCCTCCACCTGCAGCACAGCCGGAGAGAAATCCCGCCACTGTACCCGCTGCGGTGCCCGTGAAGATGTCACAAAGCTTTCCCTAGCTGCGCATAGCTGGAATAAGGGAGCGGTCACAAAAGCATCGACCTGTACAGCATCCGGAGTCAGAACGTACACCTGTACAGCCTGCAAGGCCACAAAAACAAAGTCGATTTCTGCGCCGGGCCATAAATATGGAGCCTGGACCGTGAAGAAAGAGGCTACAGTACTCAAGGCCGGAACCAGCATCAGAACCTGCATACGCTGCGGCAAGGCAGAAACCAGGACAATCTCCAGGCTGAAACGGACGATTCAGCTGAATCTGACCAGTCTCCCTCTCCGGACAGGACAGTCCACCAGTGCGGTGAAGGTCACAAAAATGACGAAAGGCGATTATATAAAAAGCTGGAAGTCCAGTAATACAAAGATTGTCTCCGTATCAAAAAAGGGTGTGATCACCGGAAAAAAAGCCGGTAAGGCGACGGTTACGGTTGTTCTGGCCAGCGGTGCAAAGGCATCGGTCAAAGTGACCGTGCAGAAAAATCCCGTAGAGACGACTGCTCTTGCTGTTCAGGGGAAAAGTACAGCGATTAAGAATAAATTACTGACTTTGAAAAAAGGAAAAAAGGAGACGCTGATCGTGAGTCTGACACCGGTTACGAGCAGCGATAAAGTCACCTATGCTGTTTCGGATAAGAAAATAGCGACCGTTTCCACAAAAGGTGTGGTAACAGCAAGAAAATCAGGAACAGCTGCAATTACGGTCAGGGCAGGAAAGAAGAAAGTGATTTTAAAGGTGATCGTGCGATAGTCTGGAAAGGAGTCCGTGGATGAAGAAATTGAAAAAAATCTTATGGCTGACAGTATGGATGTTTCTGCTGATTTTTGGAAATATGAGTTCTCTTTTTCCGGAAGGCCGGTCAGAAGCTGCGGCTACAGTCTATGAGACCTGTTATGGCGACCAGCTTTCGGGAGTCAGCCGACAGGTTTATGATGCGATGGTGAGCGCATGGGGAGCCTGGAAGACAGACAAAATTACCATCAAGCTGACGAAAACTTACTCTTTTCGGGTCTCTGAGGCGACCTGGAAAAATAATCCGAAAAGCTGTAAAGCATATATGGCTGCCGTCACTGAGATCGGTAATGCAGTACAGAGTGCCTATGATGCATTTATCTATGATTATCCGGAGGTATTCTGGCTGTCAGATGTGAGTTACTACAGTGGAGTGAATTATACTC
Organism: Lachnospiraceae bacterium; assembly: GCA_029225485.1. Taxonomy (GTDB): domain Bacteria; phylum Bacillota; class Clostridia; order Lachnospirales; family Lachnospiraceae; genus Choladousia. The sequence goes on along the minus strand of JAQXWO010000077.1, from coordinate 7,127 downwards.
AGGACGGGAGTATGCTGGACTGTACGATCGGAAGTCTTGTGGTCCAGCCCAACGAACGTTATCCCGGGGCGAAAAGTGAGGTGTCTGCATTTCGAAAAGCTGTGGCAAAAAAGGTTTCAGAAATCCGTAAGACGGCTGCCTCCACAGATCGGGCGCAGATCCTTCGGACGATCCACGATACACTTTGTAAAGAAGTGACTTATGGAAACAGCAGCAGCGCAGCCGGCGATGTGGCCCACACGGCGGCAGGCGTCTTTCTGAAAGACAAGACAGTGCTTTGTGAAGGATATGCAAAGGCATTTAAAATTATATGTGATGAGTTTCAGATACCCTGCGTCCTGATCATAGGGAATGCCGAAGGATCACATATGTGGAATTATGTGAGAATGGAGGATGGAAAATGGTATCTGGTGGATGTCACCTGGGATGACCAGAAGAGCGGCATTCAGTATACTTATTTTCTGACGGGCAGCAGTTCGAAAGGGTACTCCGGGGTGACGGTTGGAAAAGATCACACAGCGCATACAGATTTTTCCGGTTCCGGGATCAAAAGATTTGTACTTCCCGGATTGTCATCGAAAGCTTATATGCCGGAAACGCATACCTGGGTGGAAGTATCCAGGACAAGGGCTACCTGTCAGAAATATGGAAAGGTGGTTTATCAGTGCAGTCTGTGCGGTGAAAAGAAGACAGAACTGCTGGACAAGACAGGCCATTCTTGGGGAATCTATCATTCGAATCAGGATGCCACTTGCTTGAAGGACGGAACGAAAACGGCTGAATGTATCTATGGATGCGGGAAATCCAGAACTGTAAAAGATACCGGAAGCAAATTAAAAAGGACCATCAAACTGAATGCCACAAAAGTGGTGCTTCAGGCGGGACAGCGCACGACACAGCTCAAAATTGAAAAGCTGGCAAAAGGCGACAGCGTTGTTTCCTGGAAGTCAAATAATCCATCTGTAGTGTCTGTGCAGCAGAAAGGAAAGCTGGGGGTGATCCTGAAAGCAGGAAAGACGGGCAGTGCCAAAGTGACGGTCACCCTGAAAAGCAAACTGATGAAGACCATTGAGGTTGTTGTACAGAAGAAAAAAGTTGAGACCAAAAAGATCACAGGCGTTCCGGACGGTCTGAAAATCAAGAAGGGAAGTACTGCTGCTCTTTCTCCTGTGCGGGTACCCTTTACCAGTCTTGAGAAATTTGTTTACAGCAGCTCGAATTCCAAAGTGGCTTCGGTTTCCTCCAAAGGAGTTGTGACGGGAAAGAAAAAGGGGACTGCGGTGATTACTGTCACTTCAGGAAAAATCAGTAAAAAATGTAAAATAACGGTTCAATCATCAAAATAGAATAAAAAACAGAAAACCGCACATATTACGAATGTAAATCATATTACCCTGAAGGGAAAAGGAGAATCGCATATGAAACGATGGAGAAAATTCGTAATATGTCTGGTGAGCGTTCTTTGCGTCGGAATGCTTGCCGGATGCGGAAACAACAATAACGGAACTGCAGGTACAAATAATGGCGCAAATAATAACGGAACAGAAAAAGTATCCGAGAAAAACACTGGGTCTGCCACGGAAAACCAGACCGGCAATCAGGGCACAGGCAATAACACTGCTGCAGATAATAACACGACCAATAATGCTAACAATACGAACAATGATAATGGACTCGTGAATGATGCCACAGATAATGGTATGGACGGAAACGGCACTGGTGATGTGGGAAACGCAGTGGAGGATCTGGCTGACGGAGTGGGAAATGCCGGGAGAGATATTGTGGACGGAGTGGAAAATGCCGGTGATTCACTGACCGGAAATACGGAGCATACAGAGAATACGGTACGGTAGGGACGTTACAGGAACGAAGTGAATAGTAACGCGGGGACAGTGTACGGTCTCAGGAGCAGGAAACGGGCGGGAGCAGTTTTATATGCTCCCGCCTGCTATGAAAGAAAAAAGGAGGAGTCTATGAGGTTTCGGCCATGTATTGATATACATAATGGAAAAGTAAAACAGATCGTCGGAGGTTCTCTGAGGGATCAGGGAGATCAGGCGAAGGAAAATTTTGTTTCGGAAAAAGATGCCGGATTCTATGCTGATTTTTATGAGGAGGCAGGACTTCGGGGAGGACACATCATTATGCTGAATCCTCCCGGGTCCTCCTACTATGAGGCTACCAGAACTCAGGCGCTGCAGGCATTGTCCTGTCAGCCTGGAAAATGGCAGATCGGAGGCGGGATCCGGACGGAAAATGCCGCAGAATTTCTGGATGCAGGCGCCTCTCATGTGATCGTGACATCCTACGTATTCCGGGACGGACAGATTTTTTATGAAAATCTGGAGAAGCTGAAACGTGAGGTGGGAAGGGAACATCTGGTGCTCGACCTGAGCTGCAGACGCAGGGAAGGAGAGAACTTCTACTATATTGTGACAGACCGGTGGCAGAAGTTTACAGAGGTTGCGCTGTGTCCTGAGATACTGGAGGAACTGAGCGGAAGCTGTGCAGAGTTTTTGATCCATGCGGCAGATGTAGAAGGAAAAGCAGGAGGTATAGAAGAAAAACTGGTGTCCATGCTGGGTGACTGGAGAGGGATTCCTGTGACTTATGCGGGCGGAGTAGGATCCTGTGAGGATCTGAAGCTGCTGAAAAGGCTGGGACAGAATCACCTGGATGTGACAGTGGGCAGTGCGCTGGATCTCTTCGGAGGAAAACTGCCTTTTGAACAGGTGCTGAAATTGTGCGAAAATTGATATGTTATTTCAACAAATAACAAAAGATTTGCGGGGCTTTCGAATTTTAGTTGAAAAATATCAGGAGTATGTTATAATGAAAACAGAAATGATGTCTGTAGATCAAAAAGGCGTCGTTTGAATACCTCAGCAAAGGAGTTGAATCGTATGAAGTTTACAATCAGCGGCAAAAATATCGATGTGACAGATGGATTAAGAAATGCGATCAGAGACAAGCTTGGCAAGCTGGAGCGTTATTTTACACCGGAGACAGAGATCATCGTGACTCTGAGTGTGGAAAAAGAGCGTCAGAAAATAGAAGTTACCATTCCTGTCCGGGGCAATATCATCCGTTCCGAGCAGGTCAGCAATGATATGTACGTATCCATCGATCTGGTGGAAGAAGTGATTGAGCGTCAGCTTCGCAAATACAAAGAGAAGATCATAGACAAGCAGCAGGAGGGAAGCAACTTCCGCAAGGAATTCATCGAAAAAGAGACGGAGCCTCTGGATGAAGTGAAGATCATCCGTACCAAACACTTCGATATGAAGCCCATGTATCCGGAAGACGCCTGTGTACAGATGGAGCTTCTGGGGCATAGCTTTTTCGTATTTTATAATGCCGAGACCGAGCAGGTCAATGTGGTCTACAAGAGAAAAGGCAATACATACGGACTTATTGAGCCGGAGTATTAAGTCCGACATCAGACATAATTCAGCCTTCGCCCCGGAGAGTGCCCGCACTCTTCCGGGTGTTTTTACTTTGTTCATAAAAAATTTAATTGTGTTGATGATACGAAAGTGATACAATGTACAAGTATGGTTACAGTTTATTTTTTTGATTGGAGAAGCAGTGATGAAATTTGTTGAAAAGATCTTTGGCACTCACAGCCAGCGTGAACTGAAGATGATTATGCCGCTGGTAGATAAAATAGAAGCTCTGCGTCCGACGATGCAGGCACTTACGGATGAACAGCTCAGAGCGAAGACCCAGGAGTACAAGGACCGCTATGCAGGCGGGGAGTCTCTGGACTCTCTTCTTCCCGAGGCCTTTGCCACCGTTCGTGAGGCTGCGAAGCGTGTACTGAATATGGAGCATTACCGCGTACAGCTGATCGGTGGTATCATCCTTCATCAGGGCCGTATCGCAGAGATGAGGACCGGTGAAGGTAAGACCCTTGTGTCCACAGCTCCGGCCTATCTGAATGCACTGACCGGTCAGGGTGTCCACATCGTCACGGTCAATGACTATCTGGCACACCGTGATGCCGAGTGGATGGGAAAGGTGCATGAGTTCCTCGGTCTGACCGTCGGTTGTGTACTGAATGATATGGACAACGATGAGCGCCGTAAGATGTATGCCTGTGACATCACTTACGTGACGAACAATGAGCTGGGATTTGATTACCTGCGTGACAATATGGTCATCTACAAGGAGCAGCTGGTGCAGCGTGACCTTGCCTATGCCATCATCGATGAGGTGGACTCCGTCCTGATCGACGAGGCCCGTACTCCACTGATCATTTCCGGACAGAGCGGAAAGTCCACCAGACTTTACGAGGCGTGTGATATTCTGGCAAGACAGCTGCAGCGCGGCGAGGCCAGCGGTGAAGTGACCAAGATGACCGCCATCATGGGAGAGGAGATCACCGAGACCGGAGATTTTATCGTCAATGAAAAGGATAAGATCGTGAATCTGACAGAGCAGGGTGTCCATAAGGTAGAGCAATTCTTCCATCTGGATAACTTTGCAGATGCGGAAAACCTGGAGATCCAGCATAATATTGATCTTGCCCTTCGTGCGCACAATCTGATGTTCCGTGACAAGGATTATGTGGTGAAGGATGATGAGGTCCTGATCGTTGATGAGTTTACCGGACGTATCATGCCTGGCCGACGTTATTCTGATGGTCTTCATCAGGCCATCGAGGCCAAGGAGCATGTGAAGGTAAAGCGTGAGAGCAAGACCCTGGCGACAATTACATTCCAGAACTTCTTCAATAAATATAAAAAGAAATGCGGTATGACCGGTACGGCTCAGACCGAGGAAAAAGAGTTCCGTGATATTTACGGTATGGACGTTGTGCAGATCCCGACCAACCGCCCGATCGCCCGTGTGGATCTGGATGACGCCGTATACATGACAAAAAAGGAAAAATACCGTGCAGTGGTAGAAGCGGTAAAAGAGGCCCATGCAAAGGGACAGCCAGTGCTGGTAGGTACGATCACGATCGAGGTATCCGAGCTTCTGAGCAATATGCTTCGCCGTGAGGGCATTCAGCACAAGGTTCTGAATGCGAAGTTCCATGAGCTGGAGGCGGAGATCGTTGCGGATGCCGGTGTTCACGGCGCTGTTACAATTGCCACCAACATGGCTGGACGTGGTACGGATATCAAGCTGGATGAGGAGTCCAGAGCAGCAGGCGGTCTGAAGATCATCGGTACGGAGCGCCATGAGTCGAGACGTATCGACAATCAGCTCCGCGGACGTTCCGGACGTCAGGGAGACCCGGGTGAATCCAGGTTTTATATTTCCCTGGAGGATGACCTGATGCGTCTCTTCGGTTCCGAGAAGATGATGAAAGTATTCAAATCTCTCGGAGTGGCGGAGAATGAGCAGATCGAGCACAAGATGCTTTCCAGTGCCATCGAGAAGGCGCAGATGAAGATCGAGAGCAACAACTTTGCCATCCGTAAGAATCTGCTGGAGTACGACCAGGTAAATAATGAGCAGCGTGAGATCATCTATGCGGAGCGCCGCCGCGTACTCAATGGAGAGAGCATGCGTGATTCTATCTTCAAGATGATCACGGACACGGTGGACAACGATGTGGATACCTGTCTGGGAGAAAACTCTGACAAATCTGAGTGGGATCTTCAGGAGCTGAATTCTCTGCTTCTGCCGACGATCCCGCTGAAGCCGGTGACGGCTGAGACCCTGGATCAGGTCGGAAATAAAAATGAGCTGAAGCAGCTGCTTAAGGAGCAGGCTGTGAAGCTTTATGAGATGAAGGAAGCAGAGTTCCCGGAGCAGGAACAGCTGCGTGAGATCGAGCGTGTCATCCTTCTGAAGGTCATCGACCGGAAATGGATGGATCACATCGATGATATGGATCAGCTTCGTCAGGGTATCGGACTGCAGGCTTACGGCCAGAAGGATCCTCTGGTCGAGTACAAGATGAGCGCCTACGAGATGTTTGATGCCATGACTGCCAATATTCAGGCTGATACGATCCGTCTTCTGTTCCATGTAAAGGTAGAGCAGAAGGTAGAGCGTGAGGAAGTGGCCAAGGTGACGGGTACCAATAAAGATGATACCGCCGCAAGGGCACCGAAGAAGCGCCTGGCAGAGAAGGTTTACCCCAATGATCCCTGTCCCTGCGGCAGCGGCAAGAAGTACAAGCAGTGCTGTGGAAGGAAGAAGGCGTAAGAGTTTATATTTCAGAAAGAAGGTGAAGCTATGGTTGAACTTGACGAGTTCAAAGGTATTTTAGGCAGTTATGAAAAACCATTAGTGGAAGTGAGGGATTCACTTTGACCTGGTAAATAAGGAGCAGAGGATCCAGGAACTTGAGCGTGAGATGGAGGCACCGGATTTCTGGGATGATCCCGAGAAATCGCAGGAGTCCATGAAGACACTGAAGTATCTGAAGGACGATCTGGAGACATACCAGAAGTTAAAGAATCAATATGAAGAGATAGAGCTTCTGATAGAAATGGGTTACGAGGAAAACGATGAATCGGTGATTCCGGAGATCCAGGAGATGCTGGATGAATTCCGGGCTACTTTTGATGATATCCGGATCCGTACCCTTCTGTCAGGAGAATACGATGGTGACGATGCAATCGTGACCCTTCATGCAGGAGCGGGCGGTACCGAGTCCTGTGACTGGGCATCCATGCTGTATCGTATGTACACCAGATGGTGCGACAAGAAGGGCTTCCAGGTGGAGGTACTGGACTATCTGGACGGGGATGAGGCAGGCATCAAATCTGTCACCTTTGAGGTGCGGGGTGAGAATGCCTATGGTTACCTGAAGTCAGAGAAAGGTGTACACCGTCTGGTGCGTATCTCACCTTTCAATGCGGCAGGAAAGCGCCAGACTTCCTTTGTAAGCTGCGATGTGATGCCGGATATCGAGGAAGATCTGGATGTGGAGATCAATATGGACGATCTGCGGATCGATACCTACCGGTCCAGCGGCGCCGGCGGACAGCATATCAACAAGACCTCCTCCGCCATCCGTATTACCCATATTCCGACGGGTATTGTGGTACAGTGCCAGAATGAGCGTTCTCAGCACCAGAATAAAGACAAGGCCATGCAGATGCTGAAAGCCAAGCTGTATCTGCTCAAGCAGCAGGAGAATGCAGAGAAGGCTTCGGGTATCC
>JAQXWO010000076.1 GCA_029225485.1 Lachnospiraceae bacterium | reverse complement strand
CATGCATATCCACTCGTGCTGCCTCCGTCCCGGACAGTTCAGGTGCATCGTTTCGCAAATAGCTATACCAATAACGCAGAATATTTCTTCGAGTGTGCATGGTAAAAAACGCAGGCGTAGCGGGCTACGCTGAGGCTTTTTACCATGTGCCATCGGAGAAATGGGCAAGTTATTTGGTGTAGTTATTTCGAAAACGATGTACTGGGTTAGGATTCATTCTTTGTCACATAGACCAAAGGCTGTATGCTAAATAAAAAAAGAGATCCTGTTTTCTGCATACAGAACCTCTTTTCGAAATATAATCAATTTTTCAGTTTTCAGAAGCTTTTGATTTTTTCTTCATTCATATCCCTGAGAATTTCACAGGCCAGCTTCACACCATTTTCAAAATCCGCATAAGAAGAAATCCCATAATGAGTATGAGCATAACGCACCGGAATTCCAATTACAATCGTCGGAACACCCTCTCCTGAAAGATGAATGCTGGCACCGTTGGTACTGCCTGCACTCCGGACAGCATCCTGCACCGGAATTCCTTTTTTTGCGGCCATGTCTAAAGCATATCGCTGATACCGGGGATTGGTTATCATTCTGGCATCAATATGACGCAGCATGGGACCTTTCTTGATCGCTGTCTGAACCATATATGGCTCTACACAGGTATCATCCGCCGGGCATCCTTCAAATACGATAGCCAGATCCGGATGGATCACACGGGATGTGATCACAGATCCTCTGGTTCCTACTTCTTCCTGGGAAGCGCAGGCTCCTACCAGATCCACGTTCAGTTCTTCTCCGGCCAGTTCTTTTAACGCAGCCAGTATCTGAGCACAGCCCAGACGGCAGTCAAAGCTTTTTCCCACCATCAAATCATGAGCTTCATCATACCGGAAAGTCACATCTGGCACAATGGGTTCACCGATCCGGATATGGTAATTCTGAACGGCATCTTCCATAGAAACAGCTCCTACATCAACTGACAGACTGGAAATCTCCAGAGGCGCTTTTCGTTCTGCCTCAGTCATATAGTGAGGCGGTTTGCTTGCCACAATGCCTGGAATATATTCTCCGTCAGCATTGCGTACCCAGACCTTGTGGGCAGGAATATTGCTTGTCACCCATCCTCCCAGAGGAATGATCTGCAATGTTCCGTTTGGCTTGATGGCCTGCACCATAAATGCCACTTCGTCGCTGTGTGCATCCAGCTGTACGACAGGTCTTCCGCCCCGGTTCTCTTTCCGGTAAATGTAGAAATTACGCAAAGAATCTTCTTTCAGTTCTCCAAGTCCTTCTGCATACCCCCGAAGTACTTTCACAACTTCATCTTCAAATCCGGGAGCTCCATTTGCATTGGAGATATCTCCGATCATTTTCAGATTCTGTAATTTATCCATAGCTCTGTTCCTATCCGATCACCTTTTTGAGATCTACTTTCTTAAATTCTTCGATAAAATCAGCAATATAGTCTGCCGTTGTCTGGAGCATCTTCTGCCCCCATTCAATGGTAGCTGTCTTCGGATGATCCGGTCCGATCCAGCCATTGTCCGTCACATTCGGTGTGCTGCGCAGAACTTCTACTTCGACACCCTTAAATTTTACAGAACGGAATCCGGTTGCAACCAGATTTTCATTCAGGTCTTTCAGCTTCAAAGGTTCCTCTGTCAGTTCATCATAGTCTATGAGAGACGGATCTACGCCCATGATACCGGCAGTCTCTTCACCGCCGCCATGGCCGCCCTTCCATGCCGGATCCATATCCCATGCCATCAGCCACCAGTTCAGCATAACAACCAGTGCGCCCTTTTTCTCGAATTCAAGGCCGATCCGCTCGATCGTCTTGATATTTCCGCCATGGCCATTCAGAATCAGGATTTTTCTGGCTCCATGGTCGTAAAGTCCCTGTACCACGCGGTTTACAAACTGATAAAGCACATCGGAGCCAATATTGATCGTACCTGGGAAAGGAGCAAGGCTCTCACATGCACCATACGGTATGGTAGGTGCAATCAGAATGTCGCTTTTCTCTTCCAGAAGCTCCAGAATCCGGTTCGGAATCAGCGTATCTGTTCCAAGCGGCATGTGACGTCCATGGCACTCGATGCTGCCGATAGGCAAAAGCACAAGATCACTTTCTTTAAAATACTGTTCGGCCTTTGGCCATGTAATTCTTTCCAGTCTCATAGTTTTATCCTTCTTTACTCTGTAATTTACCGGGCATATAAGCCCGGCATTTTTCTTATTCTGCTACTTTCACCTTATCCAGTTTGTGGTAGCCGATCGGATCCATTACAAAGTTCTCTACTTTGCTGCTGGAACCTGCTGTAATGTTGCTGTAATAAATCGGTGCATTGTTGTTGATCTCAAACAGCTTTTTAGACAGTTCTTCATAAGCGTTCATACGAACTTCCTCATCCGTACTGGTTCTTGCGGTCTCGATCAGAGCATCCACTTCATCATCTGCAAGGAAGGTACGGTTGCCTGCTGCACCCTGCTGGCTGGAGTGCTCCAGAGAATAATAGGTGTAGTCAGCATCTGTTGTAGAGGTAACCCATCCAAAATATCCCATGTCATGCTCACCGGCAGAAGTTCTCTGGATAAAGCTTCCGAATTCCATTACTTCTACCTGGCAGTCAATTCCGATATCCATCAGCATCGCCTGAATTGCCTGGCATGCCTCGATACGAGTCTGGTTATCGTTTACCCAGATACTGGTGGAGAATCCATTTTCGTATCCTGCTTCAGCGAGAAGTTCTCTTGCCTTCTCCGGATTATACTCATAAGTTCCCGGGCTGAAATAACCATATACAGCCGGAGCAATGATAGCGTCTGCCGGCTGGCCTGCGCCGCATGCGATCGTCTCAACCAGAAGTTCTCTGTCAATGGCAAGGTTGATGGCCTCTCTTACCTTTTCATTGTTGAACGGCTCTTTGTTCATGTTCATAGAAACATAATAACAGGTCAGAGACGGTGCATCGTACAGAGCCAGCTCCGGATTTTCTTCGATCTTTGAAATGTCGTTCGGAAGAATGTCATAAGCCAAATCAATTTCTCCGGTTTCCAGAGCGATCGTTCTCTGTGCTGCCTCCGGAATCACCTTCATCACCAGATTCTTGGTAGCCGGTACTCCTCCGAAATAATCGTCAAATGCTTCCAGCTTCACTGAGTCGCCCTGGTTCCATTCAACGAACTTGTACGGACCGCATCCGATCGGATTCAGCTTGAATGCCTCTTCATCTGCCTCTACTGCAGCCTTCGGTACGATTGCGGTAAAAGGTACGGAAAGGTTTCTCAGTGCCGGTGCGTAAGGTGCATCCAGGTTGACATCTACAGTATAGTCGTCTACCACTTCTACCGTATCAATAAAGTCAACTACATAGGAAACTGCTGCGGAATTGATAGCTCTCTCCAGAGAGAATTTTACATCCTCTGCGGTCAGTTCAGATCCATCATGGAACTTGATGCCCTGACGAATCTTGAAGCGATAGCTGGTATCGGATGTCTGATCCCAGGATTCAGCGATCAGCGGCTGAAGCTCTCCGGTAGCTGCATCAACCACGGTCAGAGTATCAAAAATCTGATCTGTAACCTCTACTGCCGGTGTTTCCTTTCCCTGATGGGGATCCATGGAAGTCACATCTGCTCCCTGTCCCCAAACCAATGTGTCTTTGTAGCCTTCCTCTGCAAATGCAGACATTGAGAAGATCATTCCCATTGCCATAGAAAGTGCCATTCCTTTTACTACTGCTTTTTTCATTGTTTTCCTCCTTCATAAATATTTTATCTTAACTCCGCTTATGCGAAAAAAAGAATCTGTTTACTCTACATGGCTGCAGGCCACGAAATGTCCCGGCTGCGTTTCACGAAGCGGAATATCCTGACCGGTACATCTGGCATCCGCATAAGGACAGCGTTTGGCAAACCTGCATCCCTTTGGCGGATCAATTGGTGATGTGATCTCTCCCTTTAACGGAATCCGCTGGATCGGATAATCCGGATCCGGAACAGGAATCGCTGACAGCAGCGCCTTTGTATAGGGATGCTGCGGATTCTGAAACAGGAGTTCTGCAGGAGCTTTCTCCACCATCTGGCCCAGATACATGACCAGAATATCATTGGAGAAATGCTTTACTACGGAAAGATCGTGTGTGATAAACAGATAAGTCAGTCCCAGCTCATCCTGCAGATCCTGCATCAGGTTCAGGATCTGTGCCTGAATAGACACGTCCAGCGCTGAGACCGGCTCGTCACAGACAATAAATTTGGGCCGCAGAGCCAGCGCCCGGGCAATACCGATTCGCTGACGTCTTCCTCCGTCCAACTCATGAGGATAAGAGTTCGTCAGACGTTTTGCCAGACCCACCAGGTCCATCAGTTCGCTGACACGCTTTTCTACTCCTTCTTTGTCCCGCTTGCTGTAAAGCTTCTGCACCAGAAGCGGCTCCGCGATCGCCTCGCTGACGGTTGCCCTTGGATTCAGAGATGCGAAGGGATCCTGGAAAATAATCTGCATATCCTTGCGCAGATCCTTCATCTGATGCTTGTTATATTCAAAAATATTCTTTCCTTCAAAATAAACCTTACCGTCTGTATGGTCATGAAGGCGCAGGATCGTCCGCCCCATGGTAGATTTTCCGCATCCTGACTCTCCTACCACTCCCAGCGTCTCTCCTTTATTCAGGGTGAAGTTGATATCGTCCACCGCATGCAGAACACCGCCCGGCGTATAGAAATATTTCTTCAGATTTTCCACACGGAGCAATTCTTTTTTCTGATCTGTCATATGAACCTCCTATTGTCCCTGCACCATAAGGCAGCGCACGGTATGGGTACCTTCCAGTTTCACAGTCTCCGGCACACCCTTTCTGCACTCCTCTGTCGCATATTTGCACCGTTCTGCAAATTTACAGTACTTCGGCAGGTTGGCGGGGTCAGGCATCAGGCCATCGATCGCCTGCAGACGTCTGACATTCGTCACCAGATTCGGGATAGATCCCAGAAGCCCCTGTGTATAGGGATGCTTTGGATTTTTATAAACCTCGCGTACAGTACCGTATTCTACCAGTTCACCTGCATAAATGATTCCCACATAATCACAGTTCTGGGCTACCACACCCAGGTCATGAGTAATCAGCAGCATAGATGCATTGTCACGATTTCTCAGTTCACGGATCAGTTCCAGAATCTGAGCCTGAATCGTCACATCCAGGGCTGTCGTGGGTTCATCCGCGATCAAAAGCTTCGGCTTACATGCAAGAGCAATGGCGATGATTACTCTCTGCTTCATACCTCCGGAAAACTGATGGGGATATTCTCCGAAACGGCTGCCCGGAATACCTACCAGTTCCAGCATTGCTTCCGCTTTTTTTCTGGCTTCTGCTTTACTGATCTCATTATGCTCCAGAATAACCTCCATGATCTGATCTCCTACCGTCATAACCGGATTTAAGGAAGTCATGGGATCCTGGAAGATCATGGAAATATGTTCTCCACGGATCTTTTTCATTTCCTGCTCACTGATCTTCAGCAGATCTTTTCCGTCATATATAATCTCTCCACCCTTGATTTTTCCGGGCGGGTCCGGAATCAGCCGCATGATTCCTTTTGCCAGAGTGGTTTTACCTGCTCCGGTCTCTCCTACCAGCCCCAGTGTTTTTCCCTGGGGTATCTGGATACTCACCCCGTTTAAAGCCTCTACGATTCCGTCATCGGTCTCATAGTGAATCACTAAATCCTTTACCTCTAACAATACCTGTTCTGTCATCAATACCTCCCATGCGCCATCGCATCTCATTCCTTATTGCCTGGCGGCATGCCTGCTTCTCTTACAGACAGCAGACATATCTACTCCTGATCAATTCTTGAGCTTCGGATCCAGGGCATCTCTCAGACCGTCGCCGATCACATTAAGCGCCAGAATCGTCAGCATGATTCCCATACCCGGAATTACAGTAATGTGCCAGGAATCACGAATATAAGTTCTGGCATTGGAAAGCATAGCTCCCCACTCCGGTGTCGGCGGCTGGATTCCCAGTCCCAGGAAAGAAAGACCTGCAATGGACAGGATCGCACCTGCAACTCCCAGTGTCGCCTGAACAATGATCGGAGCCATGGAATTGGGAATAATATACTTGAAAATAATCCGCGCGTCACTGGCGCCGATAGCTTTTCCTGCTTCCACAAATTCCTGATCCTTGATGGTCAGAATCGGCGCCCGTACGGTTCGTGCAAAGGTAGGTACATAAGAAATTGCAATGGCAATCAGCACATTGGTAATACTGGTACCAAGCGCCGCTACGATCGCGATGGCCAGCAGCATGGACGGAATCGCCAGAAGAATATCCATGAAACGCATGATCACGTTATCTACTTTTCCTCCATAGTAACCTGCCACAGCTCCCAGAGTTCCTCCCACCACGCAGGAAATTGCGATGGCTATTGTACCCATGAACAGGGAATACCGGATCGCCCAGAGCATACGGAACAGCATATCACGGCCAAATTCATCCTTTCCGAACGGATGTGCCAGACTTGGCGGCTCCAGTCTGCCCCTCAGATCCTGTTTAATAACATAATTGTTGTATATTTCTTTATTCGTCACCAGGTCAATCACCAGTGTACCGGCTGCGATCACTACCAGGATCAGGATAAAAGCCAGACCGACCATAGCCAGTTTGTTTTTCTTGAACCGCCGCCAGGTCTCCTGCCACAGCGTCCGCTGTTTTCCGGCATTGGCAGCCATTTTATCAATCTCTGCTTTTTTCATACTTACCTCCCGCCCTTTTTATACTGGGACTTGATTCTCGGATCAATAAAGGCATAAATCAGGTCCACGATCAGATTCACCACGGTAAACATGATCGCCA
>JAQXWO010000075.1 GCA_029225485.1 Lachnospiraceae bacterium | reverse complement strand
TTATAAATTTTCTGATCAGTTCAATTTATAAAAACTGACCAGATCGTTGCCTTTTTCTTATGAATGATCTATTTTTTGGCATACCAAAAAGACAGATGGATAATCTGTCTGAAATACAGTATAATATTCCTGTTGGTTAGGTGTAGAATTGCGAGCAATAATCTCTTAATTCGCTTCAATATCTCCAAATTAATTTCACCAATAAAAAAATAACAGTAGGTAAATATGTGGAAAAACACTTGCACATTGTTACCTACTGTTTTTATAATGACTTATTAGAAGCATAAAAAAAGAGAACTGCCCTCAACCTTCCACAGCAGTGCAGTTCTCCTCCTAAAGATACCAGGGATATCCCTGCTAACAGCATATATGATAATTGATTTTACTTTAAAGTGCAAGTCTTATTCTGAAAATATATTTCATTCCTCCAGCCTCTATCCGTATCAGTGCACAAGCTGTGGATCCAGACAGATGATCCGTTATGGCTCATATGGACGTTATGCCGTCATGATTACGGAAGATGGAGCACTGGATACAATGAGGCTCACAGTACAGCGGCTTCTCTGTGCGTGCGGGCGTACCCATGCCCTCCTTCCGGGAGATATCATTCCGTTTCACAATTATAATTATGCTCCTTTTTTATACCTCCTTCAGCTCCTTCCGTGTCATTCTGACTCCGGGCAGAAACCATCCTCTCTTACAGAAAAACTTCATCAATTCCGCATTTCATACCAACTCCTGAGATCTTTTCTTATGACATACAGAAAATATGAACAGGATATCATTTCCATGCTCAGGATAACCGGATGCTACACAAGATGCCTTTCCCCGGCCGCAGGAGAAGTTCTCGGCATATGCAGCACCTTTATTCATGAAACAGCACAAAAGATATATTTCCGTCTGTTCCGGAGACCGATGTTCCTGAATCGTCAGGATACTGCCGCCTATCCCCTGATATTCTGTAGCCGGGATATCCACTAACCTTCGACCAACATAGCTTGTAAATGGAAGATCCCCGAAACAGCAGTTATAATCAGGATATCAAAAAAAGGAGGTCCTGATATGGATGAAAAAACAGCAAAAGAACTTGCCCTGTTCCGCTATTCCCTGATCGCCCCGGTTGTTTCCGGTACCCTGACAGAAGGAAGCAAAGCTGCTTATTACCGGAGGGTGGCATCTTCCTGCCACACGCTTCCAAACGGGAAAAAAGTGAGGTTCAAGGCCTGTACAATCAAAGACTGGTATCTGAAATACTGCAGTGGAGGCATGGATGCCCTTATCCCCAAAAGAAGGATCGATTCCGGACAGACCCGTGTCCTCCCGAAGCAAGCCCGTGAGCAGATCTATGTATATAAAGAGAAGTTCCCGTTGATCACAGGAAAAAAGATCCATGAAAAACTGATCGAAGACGGGTATCTCAAACCTGGGGAAGTATCCATAAATACGATATACCGCTTCCTCCATGCAAACAATCTTTCCAGGGATGGGATGCCGGAGAAGGAATGTGTACCGTTTGAATATGAGCATGCAAATGACCTCTGGCAGGCGGATACAACCGATGGACGTGTCATAACTGTTGACGGGAAGCCGCGCATGACATACCTGATCACGATCCTTGATGACCATTCCCGGCTGCTGCTCCATGGTGAATTCTTTTTTGAGGATAATGCGGCAAATATGCAGAAAGTCTTCCGGAAAGCGATACAGAAATACGGGATCCCGCGGATGACATTGTTTGATAATGGCGGCACTTATAAAAACCACCAGCTCGGATGGATATGCGGCCAGCTCGGGATACAGCAGATGTTTTCCAGGCCGTACTATCCCAGAGGGAAAGGGAAGGAGGAACGGAGCCACAGGACAGAACATGACCGCTGGCAGAACTGTACCGACTGGTCGGAGTTCCATTCCCTGGAGGATGTCAACAGGAGCTATTGGGCTTATCTGGACAAAGAATACAATAACCATGTAGTACGTACTACGGGAATGACACCGAGAGAACGGTATATGAATGATTTCGGCAGGCTGCGTTTTATGGACAGGGAGTCCCTTGACGAAGCATTCCTCCACCGTGTGGAGAGGAAAGTAGACCAGAACGCATGCATCTCCCTTGGAAATGTAAGATATGAGGTGCCACAGCAGTATATCAGCCGTAAGGTCAGCATCCGTTATGATCCGGAAGATATGTCTGTTGTGTATGTCTATGATGAGAGGGAACGCCGGCGCCTGCATGAAGCAAGACCGGTAAAACTGGCAGATAACGCAAAAAGAAAGCGGCGTACCAATATCAGTTATGGGGAAATGGATGGTGGAAATACAAATGTATAAAACGTACTGGGGAATGACGGTAAATCCGTTCAGTAAGGAATTGAAAGTAAGTGATGCATTCCACAGCCAGGATTACCTGGAAGGAAGGAAACGATATGAATATCTGAAAAATGTAAAAGGGATCGGGCTTTTTACCGGTTTGTCAGGGACAGGAAAAACGTTTTGCCAGAGGTGTTTTGTAGACAGCCTGAACCCAAGCCTGTATAAGGTCGTATATGTTACCATGACAACGGTTTCCTCTGCGGATTTTTATAAGACCATAGCCCAGGATCTTGGGCTGGAACCCTGTTACCGGAAGATAGATAACTTTCGGAATATACAGGACCGTATCCGGAAGCTGTACAGGGACCAGAAGATCGTCACGGTGATCCTGGTAGATGAAGCACAGTATTTAAGCAAGTCGGTGCTGGCAGACCTGAAACTTCTGATGAATTTTGATATGGACTGCCGGGATTATGCGATCCTTGTCCTGTCCGGGCAGCCAGTCTTAAACTCCACTTTATCCATGCAGGTCCACGAGGCGCTTGCCCAGCGTATCGTGATCAGCTATGACTTTCAGGGACTGTCAGCGGACGAGGTGGCAGCTTACGTGCGTGACCGGATGAAAATGGCCGGGGTGATGCAGGAGATCTTCCAGCCACAGGCACTGGAAGCAGCATCTGGCTGCTGCCAGGGAAGTGTCCGGAAACTGAATAACCTGATCCACAGGGCGCTGATGATCGCCTGTGACCAGAAAAGTCCTGTTATAACAGCAGAAACCGTAATGGCAGCATCCAATGAGATCGAACTGGTATAAGGAGGAAAAAGTTGGAATATATCTTTGAGTGTAAAAGCAGGGTAAGATCCCGTTCTTCCAGTTGGAAAGGAAGAATGCGGATTTTAAAAAGAGGGGATCCATGTGAAGCAGAAGTACAGGCCAGAGGAAGTTCATTCCATATATTGCTTGGTTCCCACATGTATGGAAACTACATTTGTGTCCCGGAATGGAACATAGGAACAGGATTATCATACTATGAAGATG
>JAQXWO010000074.1 GCA_029225485.1 Lachnospiraceae bacterium | reverse complement strand
TAATAACACAGCCAGGAGGCACCTGTAGCCAATCCGGACAATCCGATAAATCCCAGTTCTTTTTTCTCTATCGATTTTATCTGATGCTGTCTGCCGCTGACAAATACCATGATCCACGCCATCACCAGCACCACTGTGGTACGGATCGCAGTTCCAAGATTGGAATCAACTCCTGTAATACCGATTTTTCCAAGAATCGCTGTCAGACTGGCAAACACGGCAGACAGCACTGCATAGATCATCCAGCTGTTTCCTGCTTTCTGTGGCTCCTGTCCTGATTCTTTTCTGGATATCATCAACATCGTTCCCACACCGATCAACAGAGTGGATACGACTTTCCCCCAGGTAAGTCCTTCGTGAAGAAAAATCAGTGCAAGTATAATGGTGAGCACCGTACTTGATTTATCAATCGGCACGACTTTATTGATATCTCCTATCTGCAGTGCATGAAAATAGCATAGCCAGGAGGCGCCGGTAGCAAGTCCGGACAAAATGAGAAACAATAATGTCGTCCCGCTGATCTGTGTGATTCCTGACCATGTACCGGTGATCAGCACCATAAGCCAGGAAAAAATCAGCACAACGACCGTTCGAATCGCCGTTGCCACATTGGAATCTGTTTTCTTGATCCCACATTTCGCAAGAATGGCCGTGATTCCCGCGAAAAAGGAAGAACCAACCGCATAAATTATCCACATATTCTTCATCCCCTTTTTTATTTCCAGATTACATGTGCTTCTCTTCTCGGTGCCGTACGTACATAGACTCGATCCGGATACCCCAGAAGCATACAGGCTTTTATCATTTTTCCCTCAATGCCAAGCCATTTTTTCAGTTCGACATTTACATCTGCAATCCTGGCAAGGAATCCGTTATACAAAGTTCCCAGGCCGAGGGAAACAGCCATCATCTCTATATTCTGGGCAGCCAGCCCGGCATCCAGCGGCCAGTCTGAGGTAATAAAAAGCACTGCCGGCGCATTCCGGAACAGATAATCATCTGTCGGGTCCGCCTTTCTGCGGCGGTTAAAGGAAACGAAAGGAAGCAGCTCTCTGGCTATATTTCTTCCTTCCCGTTTTTCCATCTGATCAATATAATCCCAGACAATGTCTTTCAGCTGCTCCAGTTCATTCTGGACAAACACAAAGCAGCAGTCCTGATTATTTTTGGCTGTGGCGGTATACCGTCCGGCCTGCAGCAGCTTTTCCAGAACATCCTTCTCCACTTTTTCCGGTCTGTAGCTGCGGATACTGCGCCGAAATTTGATACTGTGCAGTACCTGTTCCGGATCCAGACTGAAACCGTCAGCCTGATATGGTTCCACATCCTCCATATCATACTCCGGTATTGACACCGCTTCCACCGGACAGATAGCCACGCAATGACCACACTTAAAGCATTCTTTCCTGACAGCTGCCTTTTTTTCCTTAACTTCTATATTGAATTCGATACAATCCTTCGCGCATTTTCCACAGCCTATACATTTTTCCTGATCAATGATTACCATAAGTTTCTATCCTTTCCACCGTTTTTTATCTGATTTATTCTATCATATCACCTCTTCGAAATATAATCAATATTTTTTTATGTTTATGTTAATAAAAACATGAAAAATATTAAGAGCGAGGTTTTTGAATTTCACAGTCATTTTTTCCGTACACAATGGCATCTTGACGAATTTAACAAAACACTCTAAAATAAATCATGTCAGGGTACAAAAACAGCTATACTCTGTGGATTGAAATATGTTCTTATTTACATAGGAAACATAGGGAACCGAATCATGGGGACGAAGTTTTCTGGTTTCACAGCCACTTTCTCCGTCCCCACTGGCAAAACAAGGGAGTGTCCCCGTCCTTCCGGACGGATAAACTGATATATCATGAAAAATAAATTGCTTAAATTATCAGGTGCCGCCGCTGCTGCCGGCAGTATTTTTATGGCCTTTGGATGGTCTTTTTTTGACATGATGGTCCATTGCATGAAAAACAGAAAGCAGCAGAAAAAGAAATGGTTCGAACTTTCTCAAATGAAGGTGAATCATCCCCGCTATAAGTTTTCAAAGGAATATGAGGAGGGCAAAGCCTGGTGTCTGGCGCAGTCAATGCAGGACTGTTATGTCCGAAGCAGGGACGGTCTCATGCTGCACGCCTCTTATCTGCCGGCGGAGCATCCGCAGCGGTTCGTTCTGCTGAGCCATGGATACCGTGGCAGCGGATTCGCGGATTTTGCCTATACGGCCCGGTTCCTGCATGAGAACCACTGCAATCTGCTCTTCATCGACCAGAGATGCTGCACAGAGAGTGAAGGCGATTATATTACCTTCGGTGCAAAAGAACAGTATGATGTACAAAGATGGGCCTTTTTTATTTCCAGAAGAAATGACCAGAAGCTTCCTATTTATCTTTACGGAGAATCCATGGGAGCCGCCGCCGTGCTCATGGCATCCGGCCACCGGCTGCCCCATATGGTAAAGGGTCTGATCGCTGACTGCGGATTCCGCTCCATGAAAGGTCAGCTTCAGGATATGGCTGTCAACTGGTTCCACCTGAACCGCATTGAACTTCTGCTCTTCCGCGTCAATCTCTTCTGTAAAATGCTGGCCGGCTTCAGCATGAAGGAAGCTGATACGACACACGCCATGCGCACCAACAAGCGGCCGGTCCTCTTTTTCCATGGTCTGAAGGATACTTATGTGGATCCCAGAAATACCCGGTACAATTATGCCATATGCAAAGCTCCCAAGGAGCTGGTGATGATACCGGAAGCCAGACACCTCTGCAGCGCCTATGAGGCTCCGGAGCTTTACCGGAAAAAACTGCTGGAATTTTTTGAAAAATATGATTAGCTTTCTTTTTCGGACTGTCCCACAGCAAATCCTGTGCTGTATGCGGCAGTCCCCTTTTTTCTCCGCGATCCGACAAAAACTGTCAGGAACCGCCATTTCTTCCTATGTAAAGTCTCGGTCAATTTCATGTAAACTGTTTGTTAAATCCTTCAGGGGGTAGAAATGCCGAAGATTTTATGGTAATTTCTCTGGCGAAGAAAAAAAGGAGGTTACACATGAAAAAATTATATCCTTTAACAGCAGCACAGAAAATGCATCATAACTGGATCCGCAAGTACAAAACACAGCAGGTGTCAGGAGTCAGTGTTGTGGCAGCTCTGCAGTCCGCCCTGGATTTTGGCCTCTTAAAAAAATGTATTCAACTGGAATTTGAACGCTACGGATGCATGAGGATCCGCTTTACAAAACCGGACAAGAACGGCGAAGTAAATCAGTATATGATTGATAAAGATACAAGAGATATTCCGCTGAAGGATCTGTCCGGCATGACTCTGGCCGAAGCAGACGATCTGATGCAGCAGTGGGCTTATGAAACCTTTGACGGGGATGATATCCCCATGTGTGATGTGATCATGGTGAAGCTTCCGGAAGGCTACAATGGATTTTTCATACATATGGATCACCGCCTGATCGACTCCTGTGGACTGGTCGTCATGATCAATGACCTGATGAGCCTGTACACCCATTACAGCTTCAACTCCGGCTACCCGGAGGATCTGGCTGATTTTGAGGCTGTTCTGGATAAGGATCTGAAAAGAGCCACCAACGAAAAACGCTTTGCCAAGGACAAGAAATTCTGGGATGACCAGCTGGATGCTCTCGGCGAACCCCTTTATTCCGATATTCAGGGACCTTCCGTACTGGAGGAGGCAAGAAAACGCCACAAAGATCCGGCCTTAAGAGCCGCCGACATCGAGCTGGAGGATCTGTTCGTGGCAGTCAAGGATTATTATCTGGAGCCCTTCCCCACACAGAACCTGATTGATTTCTGTATGAATCATCAGCTTTCCATGACCAATCTTCTGCTGCTGGGCATCCGTACGTATCTGTCAAAAGTGAACAACGGCCAGGAAGATATCACCATCGAGAACTTTATTTCCAGACGTTCTACTCACGCCGAGTGGACCTCCGGAGGAAGCAGAACGATTATGTTCCCCTGCCGTACCGTCATTTCCCCGGAGACAGATTTCCTCTCCGCTGCCTATGAGATCCAGAACATGCAGAATAAGATCTACATGCACAGCAACTACGATCCTGCACTGATCGAGGAGGAAATGAGAAGACGCTACCATACCCCGGAAAATACCACCTATGAGAGCTGCTATCTTACCTACCAGCCCATGCCGGTGAAGATGGACAATCCTCATCTGGAGCACATCGGCCAGCATGCAAAATGGTTTGCCAACGGCGCCGCCACGAAAAAAATGTATCTGACCGTGTCACACACACCCGACGGAGGCATGAATTTCTCCTATCATTATCAGACTGCTCATCTGCAGGAGCATGATATGGAACTTTTATATTATTACATGATGCGCATTCTCTTCAAAGGAATCGCCGAGCCGGATATGAGCATCGGAGAGATCATGCGGATCGTATAAACACCTTTACAACAGTTATCACACGATATATCACATGGAGGATTTATTATGACACAGGAAATGGAATTCAAGACAATCGTAGCACAGTACTGCAGGACAGCTCCGGAAGAAATGACCAATGATATGAGATTCCGTGAGGATCTGGGCTTCAGCTCCCTCGACTTTATGTCTTTCCTGGGAGAGCTGGAAGATACCTTTGATCTGGAGATGGAGGAAGAGGACGCTTTACAGATCCTGACGATCGGGGAGGCACTGGACCTGCTGGAAAGACTGCAGGACGAGGCGTAACAGACAGACCCGGTATTTACCATAAGGGAGGTAACAGAAATGCTGATTCGTGATGTTTTAGAGGAAAGTTTACAGAAATATTCTGAGATAACTGCCGTAAAGTGGCTGAAGAAAAAAGAGATTCTGGCGAGAAGCTATGCCGGCATGATGGCGCATGTACAGGAAGTCAGAAAAGGACTTCTGGCAGAAGGTTTTGCCGGAAAGCACATCGCTCTCATCGGTACCAGTTCCGTAGAGTGGATCGAATGCTACCTGGGGGTCATCACAGGCAAGACCGTAGCCGTACCGCTGGATGCCGGCCTGCCGGCGGAGGATCTCATCGACCTTCTCAACCGTTCTGATTCAGAGGCACTCTTTCTGAGCCCGAAACATGCACCGATGCTAAGTGTTATTCTGGCAGAATGTCCAAAGCTCAGAAAGATCTGGATCCTTCAGGACGAACCCTTTGTATCTGAATCCGGCAAAGTGGCTTCCCGCACCAAACTGCTGGACGCATCCAAAAACAGCAGCGCTGATTCTGAACGGCCGGATCCGGAAGATATCGCAACCATCATTTTTACATCCGGAACAACCGGAAAGAGCAAGGGTGTCATGCTGACCCAGAACAATCTGGCCACCAATGTAGAGGCGGTCGACTTCACGACTCACCCCGGAACCATACTGCTCAGCGTACTCCCGATCCACCATGCATTCTGTCTTGTCATGGACTGGCTGAAAGGATTTTCTCTGGGCTCTACCATCTGCATCAATGACTCTCTTCTCCACATGGTAAAGAATATGAGCGTATTCAAACCGGAAGTCATGCTCATGGTTCCCATGATGATCGAGACGATCTACAAGAGACTGGCTGCTGCTGACCCGTCCATCCCGAAAATGGCTCTGGCTGCGCATGTGTTCGGCGGAAATCTGAAGATCATCTTCACAGGCGGGGCACACCTTGATCCCTACTATATTGACCGTTTCGCAGAATACGGTGTAGAGGTGCTGGAAGGCTACGGCATGTCCGAATGTTCACCGGTCATCAGCTCCAACTCCGTATCAGATCACAAGGCCGGATCCATTGGAAAGCCCCTTTCCAATGTGGAGATCAAGTTTGAAAACGGCGAGATCCTGGTCAGAGGCAGCAGCGTCATGAAAGGCTACTATCAAATGCCGGAAGAGACCGCAGAGACACTGAAGGACGGCTGGCTCCACACCGGAGACAAAGGCTATCTGGATGAGGATGGTTTCCTCTTCATCAACGGACGTGTGAAGAACCTGATCATCCTTTCCAACGGAGAAAATATCTCCCCGGAGGAGATCGAGAATAAGCTGGCTCTGGGCCTTCTGGTCGGTGAAGTAATCGTCACCGGAGAAGACAACGGGCTTACCGCCAGAATTTATCCGGATCAGGATGTCATCGCAGCCAAAGGACTGGATGAGGCAGCCGTTCAGGCCGGACTGCAGGAATTTCTGGATCAGTACAATAAGAAACAGCCGACCTACCGCCAGATCACCGGTCTGGTCATCCGGAAAAACCCCTTCATCCGCAATTCAACCAGAAAGATCAAACGTCAGGACGTCCTGATCGACGAACCGCTTCAGTAATAAAACAGGTTTCCGGCAGTTTCAGATACGAAACAGCCGGAAGCCATTTTTTCCTCAGGACATATACGGAAGCATGCCTGCGATAAATGTCCGGGTCAGAATATCAGCAATGACCTCCCTGGGCACTTTAAAATCCTCTCTTGCCCATTTGTGCAGGACACCGAGCGAACAGCCTATGCTGCAGGCGATCATATAGGAAAACTCCTCTTTACTGTGCTGAGAAGGGGACGTGGTCTGGGTCACCTGAGAGACATAACGGTGAAACATCTTGATCGTCTTTTCGAAAAAACCGCTTCCTCTGGGACTGCACAGCAGATTCGTCAGAAAGGGATTATTCATCGTATAATCACAGACTGCCAGGAAATAAGACCGGCACATGTCACGGTCATTTTTCGGATGGAAGGATTCCATCAGCGTAAAAATCTCCTGGATCGTCTTATCCTCGATCGCGTTCACCAGAGCCGGAATATTCTCATAATGATTATAAAAAGTACTCCTCACGATCCCGGCCTTTTTGACCACATCCGCCACGGTAATTCTGTCTATCTCCTTTTCCTTCAGCACAAGGAAAAAAGCATCACAGATCGCCTCATCCGCCACATAATATCGTTCATCCAGTATTTCATTATTCATAACCTCTTCCCCCCAGACTGCACACACCCTGACTCTTTCTTTTCATGAGTTCCACAGACAGCATCCGCCCTTGTTTTCCCTTTTGGCACGGTACAATGCATGATCTGCACATTGGATCAGTCGCGAAATATTTCTCTCTTCCTCACCATACAGTGCAATGCCCACGGAGCAGGAGGACTGGAATGCCTGACAGATATCCAGCGCCTTCTTCACAGCGTCTTCTCTGTCATTCATCTGTTTCAGAACAACAATAAATTCGTCTCCTCCGTAACGGCAGACAATATCCTTAGCCCTGGTATGACGCCGCAGCAGATCGGCAAAGGACTGAATCAGTCTGTCCCCTGCATCGTGTCCGCAGGTATCATTGATCTTCTTCAGTTCATCCAGATCAAACAGATAAACAGCAAGGGGCAGATCTTCTTTTCCCAGAGAATCCAATGCTGCCTGGAGTCCGCGGCGATTCAGCAGACCGGTCATATAGTCCCGGCTGGCCTCATCCTGCAGGAGAATCTCACGCTCATAGGATTCCGCAATGCCCATCAGCCGTTCCACCCGACGGAGCAGATCCTGCTGCGGGTGACATTTACACAGGAAATCATCTGTTTCCATCGCTGCCGTTATTTCCTTCGTACTTCCGGGTCCAGGTATGGTAGCCAGCACCGGAATCCTCCAGAATACCGGGTTCTGCCGCAGAGACTTCAGCAGTGCAGAAGCTCCCTTCTGTGGAAGTGTCATGCTCAGAATCACTGCCGATACATTACAGCCAGAATCCACGATGCAATCAAGAGCACGCCCCGGATCCGGAGCGTCCAGCACATGATACTGTCCCTCAAAAGTATTTCGGACTGTTTTCCTGTATGTCTCATCTTCATCCACCACCAGAAGGCTTCGGATCCTTTTTTGATTGCGCTGGAGTTTTCTGTTCGGAGCCACATTCCGCAAAGACTGATCCTGCAATAAATTTTCATATTCCGAGACAGGCATGGGCTTCGCAAAATAATAGCCCTGCACATAGTCGCATCCGACCTCCCTAAGACGGTTCATCTGCTCCCTGGTCTCTACACCCTCTGCCACGACTCTGAGTCCCAGACCATGTGACATTCCAATCACATAATTCAGTATGCTCTCTTCCACCGGCTTGGTCATCTCACTCTGGATAAACTTCATATCCAGCTTCAGGATATCCATTTTCATCTGACTCAGCATATTCAGTGAAGAATAGCCGCTGCCGAAATCGTCCATCTCAATGATAAATCCCAGATCCCGCAGCTTACTTACCGTATTAATGATCAGCCCCGGATTCTCAGCATAGGCACTCTCTGTGATCTCCAGATGCAGATATGCAGGGTCGATCTCATACTTTTGGGTGATTTCTTTTAATATCTCTGTCAGTCTGATCTGATAGATATCCGCACGGGATACATTGACAGACACCGGCAAAAGAGGATATCCCTGATCTTTCCAGTTTTTGAGAAGAATGCATACCTGCTCCCAGATATACTGATCCAGATAGGGAATAAAACCATTCCGTTCAAACAGAGGAATAAACTCACCGGGAGACATAAATCCCCACTCCGGATGAATCCAGCGCACCAGTGCCTCCGCCCCTGCCATACGGTCTTCATTCAGGCTGTACTTGGGCTGAAGATAGACGATAAACTGTCCCTCCTGCAATGCCTTCTCCATCACATCAGTAATGGCTTTTTCCCGAAGCAGTCTGTGACGAAATGCATCATCATATACACCAATAGACAGATTATACTGTCCCCTGACGCTTTCCACTGCCAGAAGCGCCCGGTCACACATCTGTTCCACCGAAACCGAACGGTCTATGATCTCATAGATACCACATTTCACAGAAAGATTCTCCATCCAGTAGGACCGTTCCAAAAGGATCTCATTGAAAGAGTTCTTCTGTTTCTCCCAGTCCTGCCCCCGCTCCTGCTCCTGCAGGTACAGAAACCGGTCTGCACTGTATCTGCCGCAGATCACATCACTGCCGACCCATTTCCGCAAAATAGCAGCACACTTCACCAGTATACGGTCTCCTGCCTCCCGTCCATAAGTATCATTGTACAATTTGAAATTTTCTATATTGGTACACACGATGGCATATTCCCGGTCAGGATGCGCATCCAGCTGTTCCCGCACCTTCCGATAGAAAAACTCCTTGCTGTAAAGTCCGGTGAGACGATCATACTGAAACTGATTCACCATAGCCGCAGTCTCCCGCAGATTGATAATACTGGCCATCCGGTGCAGGATCACCTGTGGACGGTATGGCTTGGGCACAAAATCGGTAGCACCATGTGCCAGGGCAGTCACCTCATCATTTTCACTGTCTCCCTGTGTCATCACGATCACAGGAATCAGAGACAATTCCTCATCCTCCTTGATCCTGTCCAGAAAAGTATATCCGTCCATCACCGGCATCATAACATCCAGCAGAATCAGCGTGATATCCTCCCGGTGCTGTGCCAGAATATCCAGCGCCTCCTGACCATTGCCCGCCTCCAGCACCTGATACGTCCCGGACAGGATCTCACAGAGCATCATCCGGTTCAGTTCATTATCTTCTACTACTAAAATAACTTTCTTCTGCATCATATCTTCTTTCTATTTCCTATATGCGTGATAATTTATCATTACCATCACATAACTATCGCTCCTGAAACATAAAATGACATAAAATCCGCACAAAAAAGCGGATGTTTTACTGAATTATAGCATACTACCATCAGAGAGCACAAGAAAGTTTCCCCCAATGTGACCAATAAAACCTCAGCACAGCTCGAAATCATACTGCACGATCTGACAGTTTTTCACGCCAAACGCCGCATACTCTTCATTTGTCATATCTGTAAAATAAGACTGCACCACACGGGCAATCCCGTTGTGGGCCACCAGAATATACGTCTTCTGATCCGACTCTGCTCTGATCTCATCCAGCAGATTATAGATCCGCTGAGCCAGCTGCAGCATCGATTCCCCGCCCTCATACCGGCAGACAAACTCTTCTTTGGCCTTTCGAAAATCAGCCCCGTCTCTCGGTGTGGATTCCCACTTACCAAAATTCTGCTCCGTCAGCCTCTTCTCAACCCTGGCAGGGATCCCGGTCATCTCAGAAATATGTCTGGCCGTCTCCGCTGCACGGATCAGCGGAGAATACAGGATCTCATCTGCCCGGATCCCTTCTTCCAGAATCTTCCTGCCGGTCTCTATGGCCTGCTGATGGCCTCTTTCCGTCAATGCGATATCCGTTGCACCGCATATCTTATTTTCTACGTTCCATATCGTCTCACCATGGCGGACAAAATAAAGATGTCCCATACTCTATTTACCTTTCTATCTACGGAAAATCAGATGTTTTTGCGCCTGCCCCATCATCAGCTCCATCTATTTCGCCGCATTTATACATTTCTTTCAAGCAGCAATGCAACAGCATCCCGAATATCCTGATTGAAATCATTCAAATCTTTCATAGTAATCACACCATCCCGAATAAGCAATACGATATCATAGAGCATTTCCCCCTTCGATAAACAAATCTGCACACCCGGACTGTGTTTATCTTTTTTCAATCGTTCATCCAGCATCCAGAATCGATCTGAAGCAGTGCCTTCACCATTTTTCAAAAGCTCAATATACTCTCCGTTAAGCCTTTCCATATAAGCTTCCTGCCAGTCTGCAATTTTCTCCCGGAACAATTTCCAGTCTTTTTTTGACACTTCGAGCATAAAATTTCCTCTCTTCAATTACTCATAAATAACTCCTCAACCGACATAACTAATACCATCTGATACCGGGATCATCCTTCTTCAAAGAACACACGCCTGCAGTTATTCTGAAACTCCATCGATCAGCAGAAACAGATCCGCGATCATAAATGAGACCGCTTCATAGTGCACATAATCCGTCGCATTCTCCCGGACGAACATCTTCACCTGTGCAGGAAATTCGTCATCCTTCTCCCAAAATACCAGCTTGAGCGGTATCTGAGGAAACGGTGAGAAAATCCATGCTGCGTCACCGGAAGATTCATCCTGCACTCCGCCTGCAAGTCTGCACTTTTCATTCAGTTCCCGGAGCCTGCTGGAAAATTCCGCTGCAAAATTCAGAAACAGCGGCTCTGTACGGTTATTGCTCCGAATACAGACCGGATCCAGGGAACTCTCCGGCACCCAGCGTCCCGGCTGACGGATCTGACCCGTCCCGTCTCC
>JAQXWO010000073.1 GCA_029225485.1 Lachnospiraceae bacterium | reverse complement strand
TATAAAAAGCCTCCGTGATCCGGCTCAGTTCCTCCTGTTTCAGTCCTTTGCCTTCATCTGTCACGGATATCATGTATCCATCCGGCAGTTTCCGGCCTTCCAGCCAGATTCTGCCGCCTTCAAAGGAGGCCTTTCTGGCATTGTCGATCAAATTGATCAAAAGAGAACCCAGCAATTCCCGGTCTCCCCAGATATACCCGTCTTCCTTCTTCACGTACAGAGTGAGCTTTTTTTCCATAAGGCTGGTTTCCACCGTCTGCTCCACATCCCGGAACAGATCTGCCGCGGCAATCTGCCGGTATTCCGTCTTGTTCTGATCTGCCATGGCCATATCCAGAAGCTTGTAAGACAGCGACTGCAGCCGTTTGCCCTGACGATAAATATAATCTGCGCACATATCCGTCTCTTCTCTGGAAAGTTCCATAGATCGAAGTGTGTCAGCATAACCAATGATGGAAGTCAAAGGGGTCTTCAGTTCATGGGCAAAAGCCGCCGTAAACTCCTCCTGGCGGTGTACCTCTTCCTTCAGCTGTACCATCTGACGGTTCATGACGCCTGCCATCCAGTTAAAATCTTCCGCCAGTCTCCCGATCTCATCATCACTTTTAATATCTATTTTTTCTTCATAGCGACCCAGTGCAAACTGCCAGGTAGCCCGCGACAGCTTCTGTATATTGCGCATGACCAGAAACAGTACCAGCAGTGTCAGCAATCCGGAGAGAAGCGATACCAGAAGCATCCCGATCCTGTATCCATCATAGAGACTTTCCCGATCCATAAAAATACCGGTAACGTTCCGCACAGTTTCGACCCATCCTCCGGCATTTCCGCATCTGCTCAGCACTATCACGTAGTATTCTCCATCCTGACGGACAATCTGCTGCCCCGTATTATAGTCCGTTTGCTGGCCGGAAGCTCCCTCCAGCCTGTCCCATATATCATGGGATACGGTCAGATCGTTATCCTGATACAGTACCTGGCGGCTGCTGTCATAGATTCTGGCTCCGCCACTTTGCGGAGCGGACGCCTTATGAAAGGTTTCCACCATGGAGCGCAGAGAAGCCCGCTCCTGCTGCGTCTCGGACAGTCCGTGCAGTGTCAGCTCATAAGAAGTCTGAAACATTTGATTTTCCACCATGCTCCGTTCAATCTCCTTTTCCAGATTGCCCCGGAAGCTTTCCTGGATCATCCAGACTCCGAACAGCGTCAGAAAAAAGATAAATAAGGGTGTCGTAATAAAAAATAATTTCCAGGATAATTTCACCGTATCACCTCTGCTTTTTGCGGCCTGCATGGCATCGGCCAAACCACAACTGTTTTCCGGATACCGTTACGGTACAAACCGGTATCCTACCTTGTAGATCGCCACAATATGGTCTTCCAGCCCCAGTTTCTTTTTCAGGCGCTGGATGTGCAGATCCACGGTACGCCCCGTTCCGCTGTATTCTCCGCCCCACACATTTTCATAGATAGTCTCCCGGTAAAGCGCCCGGTTCTTGTTGCGGACCAGCAGAAGCAAAAGCTCATATTCCTTGTTGGTCAGTTCCACCGCTTCTCCGCCCCGCAGAATGGTCCTGGAATCGGTGTCGATCTCAATATCCAGAACGCGGATACGCCGTTCTGTCTTGTGGTATCTGCGCAGCACTGTCTCTACTCTTGCCAGCAGTTCCGCAATCTCAAAGGGTTTGGAAATGTAGTCCTCCGCCCCCAGCTTCAGTCCTTTTACTTTCTGCTCTGTCTCTCCCATTGCGGTCAGAAAGATTACCGGAACATCCATACTTCTGGCATATTCCAGTACCTCATATCCATTCAGTTTCGGAAGCATGATATCCAGCAGAATCAGGTCAAAGGAGCGCTCCGTGATCGCATCGGCAGCCTCCTCACCGTCTGAAGCTGTCTCACACTGATAACCGGCCTTCACCAGGTTCATGCGGAGCAGGTTTGCGATGGCTTCTTCATCGTCTACGATCAGTATTTTGTTCATTGAGAGTCTTCTTTCTTCTCATTGTGACGCCCGCTGCTTCCCTGTATCCGCGTGTGCTGCCTCCGTCCCGGACATGTGCAGCATCGGTCTGCCGGCGCAGGACATAAACGTCCTTTCCGGTCAGACCGATGCTGCGCATGTCCATTTCGAGGTCAGACACGCCGGATACAGGTAATCGGAGGGCTGGTTTTCAATATATGAAATGTACAGGCAGGTGATTTCACTGTGAATATAAGTATATATTCCATACGTGTTCAGCATGTTCTTGCTGTATGGTGTGAAATTCCGCAGTTGTATCAATGTTCCATATCTGTTCATAGACAGGCTGAATTTCATAAAACAGGCGTATCAACTATGAACAGGTTTCTTTTTTGCTATATAGTTTCATTTTTGCCTGCAAAGATCACCACGGACCGGGGACGCACACCGAATTCCCGGATGGGGAAAGGATTGTCCTGGATGGAGGTTTCTTCTGCGGTGTCTACGCACACGGTCCAGGTTTTTCCGATGGGGAGCTCGGGGAGGGTGATGTGTGCTTTTTCCCAGTATACGTTGACGGCCAGATAGACGTAGTCTTCACACCTTCTGTCCTGATCCCATCCGGCGAAGAGGATACCGATGTAGCGGGATTCTTCTGTCACACGCTCGATCCAGGGCTGTTCGCCGTGCAGGCTGATGCCGGGGAATCCGGTGCCTACCGGAAGGGCACGGCCGCTGATAGCCGGATGCGCTTTGCGGAAATGGATCATATAGCGGAAGAATTCATACAGATCGTGGTTTTTCTGCAGGTCTTCCCAGTTCAGCCAGGAGATCTCATTGTCCTGACAATAGGCATTGTTGTTTCCAAACTGAGAATTTCCAAACTCGTCTCCTGCCAGAAACATGGGAATTCCGCGGCTGCACATCAGGACGGCACAGGCATTTTTGATCAGCTGCTTTCGAAGCCGCAGAATCGCCGGATCATTCGTCTCCCCTTCCGCGCCGCAGTTCCAGCTCCTGTTGTCATTGGCGCCGTCCGTATTGTTCCACCCGTTGTCTTCATTATGCTTCTGGTTATAGGAATACAGATCATGAAGGGTGAACCCGTCATGACAGGTGAGGAAATTGATGGAGGAATTGTATCCAAGATACTGCCCCGTATACAGATCCAGAGAACCGCAGATGCGTTTCACCGCCTCGGGAGCCATCCAGTAGTCTCCCTTCAGGAAGCTTCTAAGGTCATCCCGGTATTTTCCGTTCCACTCTGCCCAGCGGTTCCAGGCCGGAAAGCTGCCCACCTGATACAATCCACCGGCGTCCCAGGCCTCGGCGATCAGCTTCACATCGGACAGAATGGGATCTGCCGCCAGATTCCGCAGCAGCGGAGGCTGATTCATGGGAGAACCGTCCTCGTTCCGTCCGAGAATGGTGGCCAGGTCGAAACGGAAGCCGTCCACCCGGTAATTCACGGTCCAGTACCGCAGACTTTCCAGGATCATCTGCTGCACCACCGGATGATTGCAGTTCAGCGTATTGCCGCAGCCGCTGAAATTGTAGTAATGACCGTCCGGAGTCAGCATGTAGTAGATATTGTTGTCAAAGCCTTTGAAAGAAAAGACCGGTCCGAATTCATTCCCTTCTGCTGTGTGGTTAAATACCACATCAAGAAATACCTCGATCCCCGCAGAGTGGAATTCCCGGATGAGCGCTTTCAGTTCATCTCCTTCGCTGTTAAATTCCTCCCTGGATGCATAGCTGGAATTCGGCGCAAAAAAGCTGACCGTATTGTATCCCCAGTAATCGAGCAGCGTCCTGTCGCCTTCCTGCCGGTGTCCCATCATCTCATCAAATTCAAACACAGGCATCAGCTCCACAGCCGTGATTCCCAGATCCTTTAGATACGGGATCTTCTCCCGCAGTCCGTCGAAGGTACCCGGATGACAGACTCCGGAGGATTCATGTCTCGTAAATCCGCGGACATGCAGCTCATAGATGATCAGGTCATGCATATCCGTCAGAGGCCTTGCCGATTTGCCCCAGTCAAAATCGTCCCTCACGACTCTGGCACGGTAGCTCCCTCTCTTTCCCCGGGCTTTCCCCCAGACCGCCTGTCCGCTGACCATTCTGGCATAAGGATCCAGCAACGGCTTCATCCTGTCAAAAATCAGACCGGCAGAGGGCTGATAAGGGCCATCAAGCCGGTAGGCATATTCAAATTCTTCAATTTTCAGTCCAAACACGATCATAGAATAGACGCTTCCGATCCGGTAGTTTTCCGGAAACGGAAGCACTGCAAACGGATGCTCCTCTCCCCTGCGGTAAAGCAGAAGCTCACAGGAGGTGGCATTCTGGGAATGCACCGTAAAATTCACTCCTCCCGGCAGCACAGATGCTCCATTAATTTCATAAAAACCCGGCCTCACGTCAAAACCGCCGATACGGTCCACGGGCGGCAGATTATATCCCAGTCTCTTCACTAAGCTGTCTCTCCCCTCTATAGCGTTTGATTCTTATATTCCAGGCAGTCGTTCAGAGCCAACCTCCAAAATGCTGCGCATTTCGTCGGTGTGGCGTATCCGCCAAATAAAATTTCAAAAACAAACCTAAAAATGCAAGCATTTTACGTTTGTTTTATGAAATTTTGCTTGGCTCTGTACCAAATAAAATTTCAAAAACAGGCGTAAAAATGCTAGCATTTTACGTCTTCTTTGTGAAATTTTGCTTGGCTCTGTACAGTTACATGTCATAACGGTACACATGCAGCTCGTGCATGGCACGCGTCGCGCTGATATATTCCATCTGCCGATGCAGCGGATACTGATCCATTCCCTTTCCGGTCAGCGTAAACACCCGGTCAAACTCCAGACCTTTGGCCAGATAAAAGGTGGTCACGGTCAATCCTTTTTTGAAATGGCTGCTGTTCCGGTCAATATAATTGCATTCCATCCGCTCCTTCAGCCATGCACAGGCAGCCAGCGCCTCATCCTCGGAAGCTGTGATGACTGCTTCTGTCTCACATTCCAGCCCGTCTTCTGACCGGATCTCCTGCAGGATCTGCTCCAGAGCTTCCTGTTTTGACGAAAATCCCTGAATCTGTACTGGTCTGCCGTGGCGCTCAAACAGCTCCATCTCACCGCTGTCGCAAAGGCTGTTGGCATAGGATGCAATCTCCATCGTATTCCGGTAGCTCTTTTTCATCTCGATCCATCGGATCTGCTTACCGAAGATCTTCGGCAGAAACTTCATGACATTGACCTGCTCACTGTCCATGGTCTGGGCCTTGTCTCCCAGGATCGTCATGCGGCACTGGAACAGCTTCTCCAGGATCAGATACTGCACATACGAATAATCCTGCATCTCATCGATGACCAGATGGCGGATCCGCCTGCGGTCATTCTGTGCATAGAGCAGATATTTGAGATACAGCATGGGATACACGTCCTCATACATCAGGATCCGTTTCTCATAAGGTACATGGGGCAGAGACTCATAACCATACTGCTCCAGAAATTCGCTGTACAGCACATAGAGATCTGTTGTCCTGTACATATAGAAAAACTTCTGACGGATCACTTCCAGATCGTCCTCCCGGAAATCTTTTCCGGTGAGTGTCTCATACTCGTCCACAAAATAATCCATCACTGCCTGCATACGGGACAGCAGGGGCACATCCGGGTAACTATAATAAAACTTCTCCATGATTTCCCTGGCGGATTTCTGAAATCCTTTATACCTGAAATCAGAAAAACGCATCAGCCCGTCCTCGGCCAGCAGAACGTATTCGCGAAGCAGCGAGACAAACTCCGGGGACTGTTTGTGATGAAACATGTCGGACTTTTCTCCATGCTTTCTGCGGATGGCTGCCTGTTTTCTTCCATTTCCGTCTTCCATACCGGCCTCCGGCATTTTGCAGCCTGCTGCCATACGTTCCCCGGCAAGTCCGCGCTCGATCTCATCGTAACGGTCTTCGCAGTCATGGACCGTGGCTTTCAGCTCATGGTAGGCAAAAATGTCAAAACTCATTTCCTGAATATTCTCTTCCCCCAGCTCCGGAAGGATATGGGAAATATAATCAGAAAATACACTGTTCGGAGACAGGATCAGAATATTGGAAGATTTCAGATGCTCTCTGTCGTGGTACAGCAGATAGGCGATCCGGTGAAGCGCTACGGAAGTCTTGCCGCTTCCGGCTACTCCCTGGATCACCATGATCTTATCTTTCGTGTTTCGGATGATGGCATTCTGCTCCTTCTGGATCGTCCGGATGATATTTTTCAGGCGGACATCTCCGCTGCCGCCCAGCTCCTGGCGCAGCACCTCGTCGTCGATCTTGATGTCGCTCTCAAAAGCATATACAATACGGCCTTTCCTGATCTTATACTGCCATTTGGAAGTGATCTCCCCCTGCATGGTGCCGCCGGGCGCCTCATAGGAGGCTTCTCCTTTGTCATAGTCATAAAACAGCCCGGACACCGGTGCACGCCAGTCATAAATCAGCGGAATTCCACCCTTTTTTTCTGCGAAACTGCCAATACCGATGTAAAAGGATTCTGCCTCTTCTTCCCCTTCAAAGACAAAATCCACTCTTCCAAAATAGGGAGAATCCAGCATTTTCCTGAGACGGCTCCTCTGCTGAAGCAAAGCCTGATTGGCATTGACCTGATTCAGCAGTGCCTGCTGGTTGTCGAAATTCTCATAACCATACTGGTCCATCTCCGTATAGTTTTCCCAGTAATACTCATGCATCCCTTCAATCTCACGGGCGCCCTGCTGAAGAGATTCATCCAGAACGGCGATCCTTGTCTTCAGCTTTTTCAAAACTTCCTCCAGAAAAATACTGGAATCTTCCATGCAATAAAACCTCCTGAAATCTATTCCTGTAAAACAAATACTTCTATATCAGAACTTTTTCCCTGCCAGGATCTCCTGATAATCTTTGTAATTCTTCTTCAGAAGCTCCGGTGTGTCCAGTCCATAAGGACATTTGGACTTGCAGTGACCGCAGTTTTTGCACTCTTCGATCTTTTTCATTTTTGCCTGTGTCTCCGCTCCCAGGAGATTCTCATAGGGAGAACGGCGCAGCAGCAGGGACATTCTGGCACAGTTGTTGATCTCAATGCCTGCCGGACAGGGCATGCAGTATCCGCAGCCTCGGCAGAAATCTCCTACGATCTCCTGACGGTCCTTCTCGATCCGCTCCCTGATCTCGCCTTCCACCTTCGGCGTATGCTCCTGACAGGCCAGGAACTCATCCAGCTCACGCTCTCTCTGGATCCCCCAGATGGGAAGTACATTGTCATACTGATTCATAAAGGCATATGCCACTTCCGCACAGTTGATCAGACCGCCTGCCAGCGCTTTCATGGCCAGAAATCCCATATCCTTTTCTTTGCATTTCACGGTCAGCTCTGCTTCTTTCTCTGAGCTCAGATAACTGAACGGGAACTGCAGTGTATCGTAAAGTCCGCTGTCAATGGCCTCATGAGCCACAGCCAGACGATGATTGGTGATACCGATAAAACGGATCTTGCCCTGCTTTTTCGCTTCCAGCATGGCATCATACAGCCCGTCCTCTGCTCCCGGCTTCGGGCAGAAGGATGGATTGTGGAACTGATACACGTCCACATGATCGGTCTTCAGATTTCTGAGTGACTGCTCCAGGTCTTTCCAGAAGCCTTCGGCTGTGGTGGCTCCTGTCTTGGTGGTGATGAAAATCTGATCCCGTACATCGGAAAGTGCATAGCCCAGCTTTTCTTCACTGTCTGTGTAGGCCCGGGCCGTATCAAAAAGCTGCACCCCGTTGTCGAATGCTTTCCGCAGGATCTTGGCGGCTTCCTCCCTGCTGACGCGCTGGATCGGCAGCGCACCGAAACCGTTTTTGTTCACGGTGATCTCTGTTCTTCCAAGTCTTACTTTGTCCATGTTGTGCCTCCTCTTTTCTTTTTCATTTCATGTAGCGATATACCGTTTCTCCACAGGGCTGCTGTCATTCTGCAGCCGGGTCATTTATTCAGTATAACGCAGACGCGGAAAATATGCTACTGTTTCTTGAAAATCTGTCACGGCAAAAGCAAAAGGCACAGGCAAAATATCACTTGAGCCACGCCTGGAAGCAGGATTCTGGCAATTTACGCTTTCTCATGCATCAGGGGCGGGTACCCGGGGAGCAGTGTTTATGTTTCATTGCCAGAATCCTGCTTTCCGGCTGACTACTTTGAAATTTCTATGAACAGTCATCATTAATGCTGAATATTTACATGTTTTTCTACCTTCCAGATCCAGCCAGATTTTAGAGAACATCAATGCTCTGAAGAACACAGCTTTCACCACTGATGAATTGTCAAAAATCAATCAGATTTGCGGAGAATAAATGATTCCATAATTTGGCAGGCAGACAGGGTATGAGATTTTTACAGTTGAAATACTGCAATACGTCTGAGGGGTATGCTTTCTCATCTCACAGCATACCCCTCAGATGTGTTTTTAAGAATATCCGCCGCATCTGCGACGTCATGAAATATACTTTCCTATGATGCTCTTACAACGCGAAACGTCGGCCTCTCCAGCAGCTTCTCTGCCACATGCTCATTAAAGAAGTGTATGATCGGCCCAAATCCAAAGGCGCACAGCACGGTACCCAGACCTACGATGCCGCCCAGCTTCCAGCAGAGCAGTGCACAGATCGCATCGGTGCAGATCCTGTCCCAGAAATAGGGAACTGCTCTGCAGCGGTCTGCCATAATGAGAGAAAGACTGTCATACGGTGCCACACCTACATCCGGCGTCTGATAAAGGGAAATGCCGAGGCTGCAGATCACCATACCTGCGCATGCGATCACCACCTGCTGCCAGAGCATGGACGGTCTGCCGATCAGCTGCAGCTCCAGCTCGTAAAAGAATGTCATCATATATCCGTTCAGAAATGCATTCACCAGTGTGCCTGCTCCGATCAGGTGCTTTCCGAATATAAACTGTATCACGAATATCACCAGATTCACCATGACCAGAAACTCAGCATAACCGATTCCTGTCCGGTCAGACAGCGCCATGATCATACCGCTGAAGGGATCGTTTCCCAGCCTGGACAGTTTGAAGATGCTGACTCCCACACTGAGGATCACATTTCCAACAAACATCATCAGGATACGTCTGTATCCTACCTTTTTCAAATACTCTGTTATCATAATAGCTCCTCCTGTTTTCCTCCTCATAAATCTCTTCAATGCCGTGGCCATTCTATCACATTCCTTTTCGTTTGAATACAAAAAAATGGAAGAACCTGATTTTTTTCAGATTCCTCCAAAATAAAGCATTATTATAGATTTTTATCGTCAATTTGTAACTGTTCAGAGCCAAGCAAAATTTCATAAAACAAACGTAAAATGCTTGCATTTTTAAGTTTGTTTTTGAAATTTTATTTGGCGGATACGCCACACCGACGAAATGCGTAGCATTTTGGAGGTTGGCTCTGAACAGTTACGTCAATTTTTATTTTTTAATTGCATTTCAGCGCCTCCAGAAACCTCTCCCCGTATTTCGCATACTTGGCTTCTCCCACGCCGGACACCTCCAGCATCTCTTCCCTGCTTTGGGGCATGCGGGCGCACATGGCTGCCAGTGTCTTGTCTGAGAATACGATGTAGGGCGGCACTTTTTCTGCTCTGGCGATCTCCAGGCGCAGGGCTCTCAGTTTTTCAAATAATCCACGGTCGATGTCCGCTCCGCCTGCGGATACTTTCAGCGCCTTCGGTGTCTTTTCCTTCGTTTTCTTTTCTTTTGGCTGCTCTTTCGCCATTTTCATGATGACAGATGATCCATTCAGCACATCAGAGGCCTCATCTTTCAGGAGTACCACCGGATATTCGTCCTCTGT
Source organism: Lachnospiraceae bacterium (assembly GCA_029225485.1). Lineage (GTDB taxonomy): Bacteria > Bacillota > Clostridia > Lachnospirales > Lachnospiraceae > Choladousia. The sequence continues at coordinate 3,220 of JAQXWO010000073.1, read as the reverse complement.
GAGATGAAGATATCCGCTGAGGATCAGGTGGTTCATCACCTCCCGCAGAAAGTAGACCGGCTCTTCCTGGCAGCTTCCGTAGAATGGATTTCTTTCCAGGCCCATGCGCTGGATCTTGGTACTTTTGCTGCCGTGAACCGTGTCGACGATCGTCGTGACTCCATAGTGCCGCACACCGGCTGCCACACAGCCGATCAGTTTCCGGGCAGTCTCGCTCACATCCCGGTCTTCGAACTGTGTCAGGCAGTTGGAACAGTTGCCGCAGTAGTTTGTCCCGTGCTCTCCGAAATAGCTGAGGATATAGGCTCGCAGGCACTGATTCGTGGTGCAGTAAAAGGTCATGCGCTTCAGCTTTTCCCGCTCCCGTTCTTTTATGGCAGCGGCTGTGGCTTCATCTGCATCCTCCGGCGATTCCATTTTTCCGATGAGGAACTGGTTGGTTATCACATCCTGCCCGGAATAAAACAGCACACACTCTGAAGGAAGTCCGTCACGGCCGGCGCGACCCGCCTCCTGATAATAGTTTTCCATGGTCTTCGGCATGTTGTAGTGGCAGACGTAACGCACATTGGATTTGTCGATCCCCATGCCAAAGGCATTTGTCGCTACCATGATCTGCTTCCGGTCGTAAATGAATGCTTCCTGATTCGCTGTCCGCTCTGCATCTCCAAGACCTGCATGATACCGGGTGGCCTCGTATCCCTCTTTGATCAGCCGCTCACAGACTTCCTCCACATTTTTGCGTGTCAGACAGTAGATGATCCCGCACTCATCCCTGTGATCCTCCAGAAAGGAAAGAAGTGCTTTCATCTTATCCGCGGGACGCTGTACCGTGAATTTCAGATTCTGCCGGTCAAAGCCGGTGATCAGTGTCACCGGATCCTGCAGATTCAGAAGTGCCAGAATATCCTCTCGCACCTCCTTCGTGGCGGTCGCGGTAAAGGCACTGAGCACCGGCCGGCAGGGAAGCTGACACACAAACTCATAGATCTGCAGATAGCTGGGACGGAAATCCTGTCCCCACTGGGAAATACAGTGGGCCTCATCCACGCAGAGCTGAGAGACAGGGATACTTCTGGCAGCCATGAGGAACTGATCGGTCATCAGCCGTTCGGGAGCCACATAGATGATCTTGTACTGCCCCCGCACCATATTCCGCAGCGCTGCCGCGAACTGGCCGGGAGTCAGAGAACTGTTCAGATACGCCGCATGGATCCCTGCCGCATTGAGAGATGCCACCTGATCCTTCATCAGAGAGATCAGAGGCGACACCACCAGCGTGATGCCGGGAAGCAAAAGTGCCGGTATCTGATAACAGAGAGACTTTCCGGCGCCGGTGGGCATGATCCCCAGCGTATCACGTCCCGCAAGGATCCCGTCCACCAGCATCTCCTGTCCGGGCCGGAAAGAATCATACCCGAAATATTTCTTCAGTATTTCAAATTTAGTCATGCATCCTCCAGTTTGAATCATTTAATATCTTTTGTAACATAACGATGACTCTGTCTTTACCTGCCCTGTACCGGCAGATTCATTGCCAGAGAAGCGCCCTCCTCCCAACCGCCCTTCACAGGTGCGATCAGTACCTGAATTTTTGTCACTTTACTGCGGTACTTCCAGTTTTTCAGAGATACTCCGAGGGATACTTTCCGTCCTGCAGCAATCTTTCCATAGCTTTCCATAATGTGATTGCCGCTGAAAAACCGGAGCTTTACCCTCACTTTGCCCGCCTGCGCACCTTTGACCTGCAACGATGTATAGAATACTGGATTGGACTGAAAATTGAGTCCCTTCTTAAATTTCTGGGAAAATCCCCAGACACAGCTGCGGTTGCGGCTGCCGTCATGAGATACATACAGCACGCCGGAAGATTTCCCTCCGCCGGTGACAGCACCGTACTGCTTCCAGCCGGTCGGTATGGTACCTCTTTTTTTGTATGATTTAACCTGCTTGAGTGCCGAGCGGTCCACCGTGGTCTTTGTATAAAATCTGCTGCCGAATCCCTCTATGACATCCGACCATTTTTCAATCCCGATCACAGACAATACCGGAGCTGTCACTTTGGCCGCCCGGTTCGTATCCATGTATTTAAATACAGACCAGGAAGTCTTCGCCTCGGATGCCCATTCCGGAGACCGGCTGCTGTCCTCCCGCTTCCAGAGTCCCAGATCCAGCCCCTGGCTGACCTCATCCCGGTGATCCACATGGCGGTTGAGGATAAAGGCATCTACCATATCATCCTTTTCCGCCAGATAGTAACCGTAGGCAATGGCTGCCGCCTGATCCTTCTCCGCCTCCATATTTTCAGAAGATGTATGGCGCACGGAAGAGAATCCCTGTTCGGATAAAATCACTCTGGTGCTGCTGCCGTATTTGTCACGGATATAGGAGGTCAGAATACCGATATTCGCCATATTGATCACGGGAGAAGTGAGCGCCTGAGTCACCTGCCGGTTCCTGTTTTCCCAGAACTTCGGTTCTGTCAGAGGAGAACCGTAGGGATGATACGCCAGATTCCATGGAATGCTGCCCTGACGATTCAATGCCTTCGCAAAAGCATCCAGCATGTTCCGGGAGGGAAAAGACCCGGCGGTCTGATCATTCCACAAGTGATCCAGAGAAATATAGACCCTTGCATTGGCATAGACACTGGTCACCGTTTGATACGTCAGGCGGAAGGCATTGGCATAGATCCTTGCATACTGGGTCAGATTCTTCCGGCCTGCGTAATTGTAAACATTGTAATTATTGACCTCATTCCCCACGATCCAGTTGACGATCTGTCCGTATTTGCCTGAGGGATCCGAATAGCGTTCAGCCAGAAACGTAATCGCCGCCTCCAGATGCTCCCGCGCGGCGGTGCCTGAAGTATTCCATGCATAAAAGGCATGTCCCTCACTCCGGCCGGAAGGATAGATCAGATACTTCAGATCGTCTCTCCATCCCAGCAGAAGAATCGCGCTGACAATCGTTTTCGTTTCTTTCAGGGCCGTCAGCTGACTGTCATAGGATTCCACTGCGGAACGCCGGAACCAGTAGGTCTTTCCATGATACCTGTATGGAATGGAAGCCATCTGACTGTACTCTTCCCTGCGGGAGATCAGATCTGAAAACACGATATTCAGCACCGAATGATGCACATTCAGTTCTACCGCATCCTCCGTCATAGCTGCACTCACCTGAAGCCCCTTCTTGGAGACAGCCGTCGGGAAACGATAGG
>JAQXWO010000072.1 GCA_029225485.1 Lachnospiraceae bacterium | reverse complement strand
TCAATATGGATCTGATCGTCGGGCTTCCGGGAGAGGAAAAGCCGGAGGTGGAGCATACCATGCAGGAGCTGATGCTTCTGGATCCGGACAGCATCACCGTCCATTCCCTGGCGATCAAGCGGGCGGCCCGGCTGAATATGTTCCGGGATGAATATAAGGAAATGACCTTCACCAACAACAGTGAGATCATGGATATGACAGCCGCCTACACAGCCAGAGCCGGACATTCGCCCTACTATCTGTACCGCCAGAAGAACATGGCTGGAAATTTTGAAAATGTAGGGTATGCGAAGGAAGGGAAAGCCGGTATTTACAATATTCTGATCATGGAGGAAGTACAGAGTATCCTGGCGCTGGGAGCCGGCGCCTCCACCAAGATGGTATGGGACAAAGACCGCATTGAGCGGATCGAAAATGTCAAGGATATCAGGAATTATATCGAGCGCATCGATGAAATGATCGACAGAAAGAGGCAGGGTATTCATGAGTGAAGGAATACATGAGTATAAAAAGAAGTATCATATCATTCAGCTCAATATGGAAAAAGAGATTTCCCATGGTATCCGTGTGAGCAATCTTGCTTTTCGGATCGGGCAGGAGCTGGGATGTTCCCGGGAGGAATGCCACAATCTGGCGATTGCAGGTTTTCTGCATGACATCGGCAAGATGGAGCTTGAAAAATATATATCCGGACATGAGGATGAGACACTGACCATAGAAGAGATGAAATACGTTCGCTGGCATGCCAGCTTCGGGGCATCGATCCTGAAAAAGGAGGGCTATCCGGAAGAGATCATAGAGATGGTGCGTCACCACCATGAGAACTGTGACGGGTCCGGATACCCGAAGAATCTGACCAGAGAAGAGATTCCCTTTGGAGCCAGGATTCTGAGGATCTGTGATGTATTTGCGGCACTGACTTCGGACCGTCCCTATCGAAAGGCATTTGATATTGATACAGCATTAGAACTGATGATCGAGGAGTCGAGATATTACGACCTTGAAGTATTTCTGGCATTTATGAGAGTGGTTCACAGCAGGGAACTGCCGGCGCTTCTTGAGAGGAGCAGCCTGGGGCAGCATCTGGAAGGCTGTTTTTCAGACTGGTCGGAGCAGAAATGAAAGGATAGACATATATACAATGAGATGTGCCTGAAACAGGCACAGGAGGAGGAAATTATGATTACACAGGCACCCAGAGGAGTACAGGACTGGTACGGAGAAGAGATGCACAAGCGCAAAGCAGTGGAGAAGATCGCCAGGGAGCTGGCAGAGACCTACCATATGAGCGAGATCATCACTCCCATGTTTGAGCATACGGTTCTGTTCCAGCGCGGCGTTGGAGAGACCACAGACGTGGTACAGAAGGAAATGTACACCTTTGAAGATAAAGGCGGCAGAAGCATCACGCTGAAGCCGGAGGGAACAGCCGGCGCGATGCGTGCCTATCTGGAGCACAACATGTACGCCCAGCCTGCACCGACCAAGCTGTACTATGTGACTCAGGCATTCCGCTATGAGAAGCCCCAGAGCGGCAGACTGCGTCAGCATCATCAGTTCGGAGTGGAGTTTGTAGGTTCTCCCAGTCCGCTGGCAGAAGTGGAGCTGATCACACTGGTGACCACATTGATCCGGAAGCTGGGGCTGAAGGATGCGAAGCTGCACATCAACAGCATCGGCTGCAAAGAGTGCCGCAAGACCTACAACGATGCCCTTCTTTCTTACCTGAAAAAGCATGAGGATGCTCTTTGCCCGACCTGCCGTGAGCGTATGCAGAAGAATCCGCTGCGCGTCATCGACTGCAAAGTAGACACCTGCAAGGAGATCATCAAGGATGCTCCCCGCACCATTGATTATCTGGATGATGGATGCCGTGAGCATTTTGAAGAACTGAAATCCCTGCTGGACGAGATGGGTATCCCCTATGAGATCGATACCGGCATTGTGCGCGGCCTGGATTATTATACAAAGACAGTGTTTGAATTCGTAGACTCCAACGGGTTTACCCTCTGCGGAGGCGGCCGCTATGACGGACTGATTCATGAGATCGACGAAAAGCAGGATATTCCGTCCGTTGGCTTCGGTATGGGAATCGAGCGTATTCTCTATTTCATGGAAAAAGAAGGTGTATCCTTTGAACCGGAGCGCCCGGTAGAGCTGTATGTAGGTATCCTCGGCAAAGAAGCAAGAGGACGTGCCTACCGTCTAGTAAACGAGATCCGCAGCCACGGCGTCATCGTAGAGACCGACTATATGGATCGCAGCGTCAAGGCCCAGATGAAATATGCCAACAAGATCGGAGCCAGAAAGACCGTCATCATCGGCACCCAGGAGCTGGAAGAGAACCGGGCCAAAGTCAAGGACATGGAGACCGGAGAGCAGGTTGAGGTGGCACTGGACGAGATCGCGGGGCTGTTCTAGTATAATCCACGCTAAATACCGCACTGGTTCGCTGAGAATGCTTTTTCGAGAGTACAGTTGTAAAAGCCTCAGCGTAGCCCGCTACGCCTGCGTTTTTACAACTGTACTCTCGAAAAAGCATTCTCAGCGAACCAGTGCGGTATTTAGCGTGGATTATACTAGAACAGCCCCGCGATCTCGTCCAGTGCCACCTCAACCTGCTCTCCGGTC
>JAQXWO010000071.1 GCA_029225485.1 Lachnospiraceae bacterium | reverse complement strand
GAACTGACGCCGGATATGTCTCATGTCTCCCATCTCTGGGCCGTATATCCGGGAGATGAGATCAACTGGAAAAACAACCCGGAACATCTGCAGGCTGCCCGGAAATCTCTTCAAGTAAGAAGAGACAGCGGATGTAATCCGGTGGCCTGGCCCGGAGCGTGGCAGGTCGCCCTGTTCGCCCGGTTCCTGGACGGAGAGATGGCAGGAAAGGTGATCTGCCATATTTTTGAGAACGGACTTTCCGCAAGCTGGTTGAATGCGCAGCATGTATTCCAGATCGACGGAAATCTCGGACTGCTCTCCGGTATGGCAGAGTGCCTGATGCAGAGCCATCTGGGCATCCATTTTCTTCCGGCACTTCCGCCAAAGTGGAAAAACGGGACGGTACAGGGGCTTCGGGCAAGAGGCGGAGCTCAGATCGGTATCAGCTGGAAAGATGGAATGCTTACGGAGGCCAGTGTGCTGCCGCTGTATTCCGGGACACAGAAATTTACGGGAACGCTTCCGAAAGCGATGCGGCAGGACGGGGCGGATGTTCCGTATACCATCACAGAAGACGGATATGAGGCAGAACTGGTGAAAGGAAAGACGTACCGGCTGCTTTTCTGACCGGTTCCGTCTGCAGGAGGGGGATGACATGAGAAGAAAGAAGATCCTGATATTTTTTCTGCTGGCAGTGCTGCTGGTATCAGCATGCCTTTCCGGGTATGATCTCCGGGAACATCATCAGGAGGATTCTCTGATAGAACTGTTCGTGTTCAGCCCCTGTGAATCCTGCAGAGAAGGAGAAACATTTGAGGAGACTGTCCGGGCGGAATTTGCCGCGTGCGGCCTGGAAGGCGGGCGGACGTACCGGAGTTATAATGCGTTCCACGAGGAAGAACGCAGATATATGGAAAACTGTTTCCGAAGACTGGGGATGGAGTTTTCACTGACAGACAGTATCCCTGCCGCGGTTATGGACGGGAAGGTATATTTTGGTGATTACGATACCATCGCGCGGCAGCTGACAGGAAATATGGAGCTGGAGAGTACTGGGGAAAACAGTACGGATCAGGTTTCGCAGGAGGAAGGATCTGACGGGATACGCGGACGGCTGGAGGAACTGGAGAAAACAGATACGGAGTTTGTACTGTTCACGACAGCCTCCTGCGACAGCTGCCGGAATGTGAAAACATGGATGGAAGAGCATCTCTCCGGTCTGCCGGTGAAAACAGCGGAAGAGAGTATTATGGAACCGTCGGGTTATGAACTGCTGCGGATGATGATCCGGCATTATGAAGTGCCCGATCAGGATCAGCAGGTGCCGGTGCTCTTTTACCGGGGAGGATATCTTTCTGGCGAAAGAGCCATCTGTGAAGGGATTCCGGTACTTCTGGAGCAGGAGCCATACACGGGGAGCTGGACAGAAATCGGGGAAGAGATCCGGGAGGAGAGGCTGCCGGAAAGACAGGCGTGGTGGAAGATCCTGCTGACCGGATTTGTCAACGGTCTGAACCCCTGCGGGATGTCCATGCTTCTTATGGTGCTGTCCCTTCTGATGAATACGGAGTCCGGTTTTCTGAAAGGGAGCCTGAGTTACCTGGCAGGGAAATTTATTGCTTATCTTTTTATGGGAACGGGTGCGTTTTTCCTGTTTGCCGCGGTGGAAACCTCGGGATTTTTCCTGCTGGAGCGAGTGCTTACGGCTGCATTTGCGGTACTTGCTTTTCTCATCGGTATTCTGAATTTTGTCGATTACCGGAATGTGAGAAGAAAACAGTACGGTAAGGTGATCGTTCAGCTGCCGGCAGCACTGCGAAAGAAAAATCACCGGTGGATCGAAAAACTGAAGCGGATCCCTGCTGCCTTTCTGATCCCTTTTCTGTTCGGACTTGGCGTAGTGATCTCTATGGGAGAGTTTTTCTGTACCGGCCAGATGTATGCGGCTTCGGTGCTGTATATGGCGCGGATACAGAGCAGGATCACGGCGGAAATCGTTCTGTGGCTGCTGCTTTATGTTTCAGCCATGTGCCTGCCGCTTCTGCTTCTGATCCTTGTCATTCAGAAAAGCAGAAATCTTCTGGCAGTCTCCAGGATCACTCTGGAGGGAATGCCGGCAATCAAATGTATCAATGGAGTATTCTTTCTGATCCTGTCATGGATGCTGGTACGTTCTCTGTGACAGGTTTCGGAGTGAGATAAGAGGAGGTAATATGAGCAGATTGTTTGACACAAAACCGGCGGCAAAATGGGAGGAAGCCTATCCGCTGGGGAACGGAAGAATCGGAGCAATGGTATTTGGCCAGCCCGGTTATGAACGAATCCAGCTGAATGAAGACAGCGTCTGGTACGGAGAACCGGTCGACCGGATCAATCCGGAGACAAAGAAGAGCCTGCCTGAAGTCAGAGAACTGATCCGGCAGGGAAAGATTCCGGAGGCGGAAAAAAGAGTGATGCAGTCTTTTTCCGGGATTCCTCAGAGCCAGCGGCCCTATCAGAGTGCCGGGGATCTCTGGATCAACTGGGAAGGCAGTATTGATGCGGAAGCGGGATATGAGAGAGAACTGGATCTGGAACGGGCGGTGGCGAGCAGCATCAGCAGAGGAGCATACGGTGAGACAAAGAGACATTATTTTGTGTCGGCTCCGGATCAGGTGATGGTGATCCATGCGGATGCTCCCGGAGAACAGACATTGTGCTTAAGCGCTCTGCTCACCAGAGGAAGGTTCTATGAAACGGTGAAAAAGGTCAGTGATGATACGATTATGCTGCTGGCCTCCTGCGGAGAAGGCGGCGTCAGGCTGGCAGTGGCTGTGAAAGCTGTGGCAAAAGGCGGAGAAGTACAGGTGGCGGGGGAGCATCTTCTGGTAAAGGCTGCGGAAAGTGTCACTTTGTATGTGGCTGCGGAAACTACCTTTTACTGTGGGGAGGACGGAACACTTCCGGAGTATCCGGAGGAGAACGGCGAGGATTCTCTTGCCGCCGTCAGGGCAATGCTGAGACTGCAGGAAGAACAGCTTCAGTACGTCAGGCGTGCCGTGAAGCGTGTGGATGCGGCGGCAGAGAAAGGATATGAACAGATCCTGAAAGATCATGAGACCGATTACCGCAGCCTCTTTGGACGTGTCCGGTTCCGCCTGGCAGGACAGGATATGGAACGTCTGGAATATACCAGAACCTACTTTGATTATGGAAGATATCTTCTGATTTCTTGCAGCCGTCCCGGCACACTGCCTGCAAATCTGCAGGGTATCTGGAATGAAGAAATGGAGCCGTGCTGGGACTCCAAATTTACGATCAATATCAATACGGAAATGAATTACTGGCCGGCAGAGGTCTGTGACCTTCCAGAGTGTCACCGTCCGCTGTTTGACCTGCTGAAACGGATGAGAAGGAGGGGGAGGGAGACTGCCCGGAGGATGTATGGATGCAGAGGTATGACAGCTCATCATAATACGGATATCTGGGCAGACTGTGCGCCTCAGGATATCTGTATTTCCGCAACCTACTGGGTCATGGGAGCCGCATGGCTCTGTACGCATATCTGGAACCACTATGAACATACAGGAGATGTAGAGTTCCTGAAAGAAATGTATCCGGTGCTGAGAGACGCATCTGTATTTTTCCATGATTTTCTGATCGAAGATCAGGGAGAACTGGTGACCAGCCCGTCCATCTCGCCGGAAAATACCTATATCATGGAAGATGGTGTTATGGGCTGTCTGTGCGCCGGACCGTCCATGGATACACAGATATTAAGAGATCTTCTGGAGAACTATGACAATGTATCACAGCTTCTGGGTATAGAAGATGAAGATACCGGGAAAAACCGGGAGATCCTGGGCCGTCTTCCGCAGACGAAGATCGGAAAACATGGACAGATCATGGAATGGCGGGAGGATTATGAAGAAAAAGAACCGGGCCATCGTCATATTTCGCAGCTGTATGCGCTGCATCCTTCCGGACGTATTACCAGGGACGGTACGCCGGAACTGGCACAGGCGGCTGCAAACACACTGGCACGGAGACTGACCTACGGAGGAGGACATACGGGATGGAGCTGTGCCTGGATCGTGAATCTGTATGCCCGGTTGGGAGACGGAGACGCAGCGTGGGAGAATCTGAAGAAGCTGTATGAGAAATCCACATTCCCGAATATGATGGACAATCATCCGATGTTTGATTATTTTGTATTTCAGATCGACGGAAATTTCGGGGCAACGGCAGGTATCACCGAGATGATCCTTCAGAGCAGTCCGGAACGTACCATACTGCTGCCGGCTCTGCCCGGTGAATGGGAAGAAGGAGCCATGGAGGGCCTGGTGCTCTGTGGCGGTGCGAAAGCAGATATTTACTGGAAAGAGGGCAAGCTGGAACTTTGTAAAATCCATGCCCGCAGAGCGATCCGCACCAGGATCTGTTATCTGGATCAGAAGTGTGAGATTGATCTTCCGGAAGATGGCCGGTGCATGCTGAAAATGACAAAAGGAGGTCTTGTCTGTGAGCCTGTTTAAGAAAAAGACGATACTGTATGCCAGGCTGGAGAGTAACGGCAGTGTATTATATTCCGGCAGATGGAATGACCTTCCTCTGACGGAAGAAGTGATTCTGAAAAAAAGTGTGGAATTTTTTGACGATTCGGATCCCTGCTATATACACAGAAATGCGGTGCGGGTCAGGCTGATCTCAGAGCTGGAAGGGATGAAGTCTGAAAAAGACAGATTTCTGGAGGCACTGTCAGAATGGACCGGACTGGGGACTGTGGATGCGTGCGAGTTTACGCAGGCAATGAAGTGACTTCGGAAGTACACGTGACGCTGTGTTTCAAATGGTCATGTTACTGTTCACAGGTATTTGAAATACAGCCCCGATGCTGCACGGAGCGTCACAAGGGGGTAAATAGTAACATTGTCGTAAACAGGACTTATTATGCTGCTCTTGACAGAGGGAAGGATATGTTGGATAATCTTTCTGTATGTACAAAGTTACGAAATCAAATGGGGGTAAATATATGAGATATCAATGTTTAGATGAAAAATGGACGTTTCGCAGAGGCCTGCTGGATTCCCTCGCCATTCTTCAGTCTGATCCGGGTGAAACGGTGAATCTGCCGCATGACGGTATGATCGGGACTTCTGTGACGCCGGATGCGCCGGCACGGGCAGATATGGGTTATTTTACGGGAGATCTGACAAATTATACAAAGTTTGTCAGGATACCGGAGGAATGGAGAGGCGGCTGTGTCGGACTGAAGATCGACGGTGCCATGATGAATGCATCTGTGGAGATCAATGGATATAAAGTGGGGCTGCAGCATTATGGATATGCGCCGTTTTACATGGATCTGACAGATTATGTGACTTTTGGCGCGGAAAATCGCATCACAATCAATGTGAACACATCTATGCAGCCCAATTCCAGGTGGTATACGGGATCCGGATTGTTCCGGGGGGTGAAGCTCTGCCGGGGGCCAAGAGTACATATCATTCCGGACGGTGTATTTGTGCAGACCAGAGAAGTGGCTGACGGGTATGCGTTTCTGGAGGCTCAGGTGGAGGTGAAAAATGCCACCCCGGAGAACCGGCTTGCGGAAGTGACGGTGTCGGTCTTCAAAGAGGGGGAAGATGCGGTTCTTGCAAGAACGAAACGTGTGATCCAGATCAATGCAGGGAAGGAAGAAACCGCGAGACTCAGCCTGACGCTGGCACAGCCGCTTCTGTGGGATGCGGAGCATCCGGAGCTGTACAGGGTGAAAGCGGAGGCAGTCAGCCTTGGCGTTTACAGAACTCATTTGGTGAAGGATGAGATCACGGAAGCGGATGAGGCGGAAGTCCTGTTCGGTATCCGGACGATCACGGCGGACGCCATCCGCGGCCTTCGGATCAACGGAAAAACGGTCAAGCTGAAAGGCGGCTGCCTGCATCATGATAATGGTCTGCTGGGCGCGGTGTCTCTGTATGAGTGTGAGGCAAGGAAGGTCCGGAAATTAAAAGAGGTGGGCTTTAACGCGATCCGTACTGCTCACAATCCGCCGTCAGAGGCGCTCATAGAGGCCTGTGACCGGCTGGGCATGTATATTTTTGATGAGGCTTTTGACTGCTGGGGAATCGCAAAACGCGGCGGGGATTATCACCAGTACTTTGAGGAACAGTGGGAGAGGGATATGACTGCTTTTGTGAAAAGAGACCGTACTCATCCATCCGTGATTCTGTGGTCTACAGGAAATGAGATCCCGGAGCGCGGGGGACTGAACAATGGCTATACACTGGCCACGCGGCTGGCGGATACCATACACAGACTGGACGGCACGAGGCCTGTCAGCAACGGGATCTGTTCTTTCTGGAGCGGACTGGATGATATGCTCGCGCAGGGGCAGAATCAGGCACAGAATTCGAACGAAGGCTTATATTCCACACTGTGGGAGACGGCTACGGAACCGTTTACCAACGGCCTGGATATTGTCGGTTACAACTACATGGAGGACATCTATGAGCGTGACCATGAAATGTTCCCGGAAAGGGTCATCCTCGGTTCGGAGAACTTTCCGAAAGAGATCGGATACCGGTGGCCTCTGGTGGAACGTCTCCCTTACGTGATCGGCGATTTCACCTGGACCGCATGGGATTATCTGGGTGAGGCCGGGATCGGAAAAGCGGTTTACGTAGAGAAAGACGATCCGCTGGTCGAAAAGGGTCCCTGGGCACTGATGCCCCAGACTGCATCGCCTTATCCCTGGAGAACGGCAAATGATGCGGATTTTGATATTACGGGCCGCATGCTGCCTCAGGGCGCCTATCGAAGCGTGGTATGGGGGAGTGATAAGACGTACCTGTTCTCCATGCATCCGGAAACCTTTGGCAAAGTGGAAGTCATAAGCATGTGGGGATTTCCGGCCGTACTGTCCAGCTGGAATTATGCCGGATATGAAGACCGGCCGGTGGAGCTGGTGGTCTTTTCCGGTGCGGAAGAGGTGGAGCTTTTTGTAAACGGCAGATCTCTTGGCAGAAAAGCAGTCAGTCAGGAGAAACCCATGCCGAATACGGTTCGGTTCGAGACCGTATATGTTCCCGGCAGGGTGGAAGCCGTCAGCTACCGGAATCAGACAGAGGTCAGCCGGGATGTCCTGCTGACAGCCGGGGAGCCTGCAGAAATCAGGCTTCATCCTGAAAAAACAGAGCTGGCAGCGGATGGTCATGACCTTCTTTACATCGGGATCGAACTTGTGGACAAAGACGGAGTTACGGTTCCGGATGCAGCAGTGTCTCTCAGGGCCGCTTCCGCAGGATGTGCGGTTCTGGCAGGCTTTGGCACAGGCAATCCTGTGACCGATGAAGATTATACGGATGGAGAGACGGTGAGTTACCGGGGATACGCCATGGCGATCCTGCGAGCAGGTTATGAGAGCGGTACGGCGGAATTTACCGTATCAGGAAACGGTCTGAAGGAAAAGAAATTTGTCTTTTCCGTTAACAGATGAATAGGATGACGGAGGAATATATCATGAGCAAAAAACAGGCATTTAACCCATATCTTCCCTCCTGGGAATTTGTTCCCGACGGAGAACCCCACGTATTTGACGGTCGTGTCTATGTCTACGGATCTCACGATTTCTACAACGGAGACGTGTTCTGTATGGGAGATTATGTGTGCTGGTCCGCGGACATTCAGGATCTGGGGAACTGGAGATATGAGGGTGTGATCTATAAAAGAAATGAAGATCCGGGAAATCCGGACGGTGAGGGATGCCTCTACGCCCCGGATGTGACGAAAGGACCGGACGGAAGATATTACCTGTATTATGTAGTATCCAATCTGCAGGTGGTCTCTGTGGCTGTCTGTGATGAGCCGGCAGGAAAGTATACGTTCCTGGGGTACGTCCATGATCAGGAGAACCGCCGCATCGGAGAGCGCGAGGGCGATGAGCCCCAGTTTGATCCGGGTGTTCTGACAGAGGGCGACAGAACCTATCTGTACACCGGTTTCTGCGGCCGGGGAGACAAGTCCAGACACGGCGCTATGGGCATGGTGCTCGACCGGGATATGCTGACGGTCCTGGAAGGGCCGGTGATCGTGGCTCCCGGCTGTGAGTACAGTGAGGGCACCGGATTCGAGGGGCATGAGTATTTTGAGGCGGCATCCATCCGAAAGAAGGGGGATCTCTATCTCCTGATCTATTCTTCCGTGGTGATGCATGAACTGTGCTACGCCTACAGCAAATCTCCGCTGGAAGGGTTTCAGTACGGGGGAGTGCTGAACAGCAATGTGGATCTGGGAATCGACACCTACAAGCCGGCGGATCTGCCGGCTGCATACGGCGCCAATAATCACGGAAGTATTGTGGAAATGAACGGTGACTGGTACATCTTTTATCACAGGCACACCAACGGCACTTGGTTCTCACGTCAGGGATGTGCGGAAAAGCTTCCCATCCGTGAGGACGGACTGTTTGGTCAGGCAGAGCTTACCTCCTGCGGTCTGAACGGCGGCCCGCTTGACGGAGAAGGCTATTATCCCTCCTATATTGCCTGCCATCTGTTCACAGACCGCCCGGTACTCTACGTAGGTGACAGTGATAAACCGGAATATGTCAACGGCTCTTTCCCGAAGATCGTTAAAGAAGGATGGGACGGAGACCAGAATGAAGGCTACATCACCAATCTGTATGAGAGCGCGACAGCAGGATTTAAATACTTTGACCTGAGCCATGTATCTGAGATCACTCTGACGATCCGGGGATATGCATACGGCAGCATGGAGATCCGCACTGCGTTTGAAGGCCCGGTGATAGAGACGGTTCCTCTGCATTACTCGAACATCTGGACGGATATCAAAACGAAGATCACGGTTCCGGAAGGAGCAGATTCTCTCTATTTTACTTACCGGGGACCGGGTAGTGCAAGCTTTAAAGGATTTACATTGAAATAAACTGCAGAACACCCGGGAGACAGCAATGTGTGAGTCAGGGAACCTGTCCCCCTGGTTCGTGAAAGGAGTAATCATTTCCATGATGGATGTGACCGTAAGAAAAAGCAGAGCGATACGCAGGATTTATGAGGAAGACCGGGTCCTGTTTCTGGAGTCGGAGCAGGGGATGATCCGGATCTGGCCTCAGACAGACCGGATCATCCGTGTA
>JAQXWO010000070.1 GCA_029225485.1 Lachnospiraceae bacterium | reverse complement strand
CAGGAGCAGGGCATAATTTTTCCTGCCGAAATAATCCTCATAGGCGCCCGTATCGTGATTTCCCCGCAGCACGTAAATATCGTTGTGGGCGATCACCTCCGTCAAGCCGCTGATTTCTTCGTAATAATGCTTATTTCCGATCGGTACAAGATCTCCGGCGATCAGTGTGATATCATTCTCGCCGCTTTTCTCCAGAGCCCCCGCATACACTTTCATATTGTAAGTGCCCAGACCCTCACATCCCGGATCTCCGATGACCCCTATCGAGTTCACCTGAGGAAGACGCAGGATCGGCTGCGTCACTTTCTGAATTCTGTTTTTTCCCATGCTAATATCCACCTTTTTCATTCACTCAGGATCGCATCCTGTCATTCTCTTTGTCATTTTACCATCTGCTGCCGGTTTTCTCAAGAGCCATGAGGACAGTTTTCACCGATCCCTCTGTAAGCCGCTGTCGAACCACAGGCACGCCCACTTCCAAAGAACCTCTTCTCCGTCCAGGCATCTTTTGCCATTCCCATGTTTCTGTGTCAATTATGACAACATCCTTATACATTTTTTCATAAATGTCTTTTTGCATAATCCTCTCGTACAGGTGCCATACAGGCATCAAATGCCATGTCCATCTCCGCTTTTGATTTAGATCTTCTCAGCGCAGAAACAGTCTGGGAGATTGCCTCATAATTCAAAAGTGTTCCTTCTTCATCACACTCATAATCAATGGCTCTGTCTGCTCCGATTCCAAATCTTCCTGCTACAGAAACTGCATCGATATTTGCACCAAGGAACAGGAATTCCCATCCGTATTTCTCTTTTTCTTTCTCTACCATTCTCTTAACTTTGTCATAGCTGTAAATGCGGCTGGAATTTTCCATACCGTCTGTCGTGATGATAAAAAGAGTTTTCTCCGGACGATCCTCTTCACGGGCATATTTATGAACGTTTCCGATATGATGGATTGCTCCGCCGACTGCATCAAGAAGCGCTGTACATCCTCTTACATAATATTCTTTGTCTGTCATCGGAGTTACTTTGTCGACAGATACTCTGTCATAGATTACTTCTGTCCTGTCATCAAAGAGAACTGTTGAAATGACAGCTTCACCTTCTTCTCTTTTCTGTTTTTCGATCATACTGTTGAAACCACCGATCGTATCTGCTTCCAGTCCGCTCATTGATCCGCTTCTGTCCAGAATAAAAACTACTTCTGTTAATCCTTTACGCATAATTGTTGTCCTCCCTTATCATTCTGATTTGTTTCGTTTCATCTGATGGGATCATTATAGCGTATGGTTTAAAAAAACAGGTCGCTTCAGAAACGACCTGTAAATTTATATTTGCTATGAAATAATGCATGGAAGTCCGTGTTCTTCCAGCTGGATATCCAGTTCGATCATGTCATAAATCTTGTTCTCTATGAAATAGGAAAAGATCACATCCGTTTTGTCACATGGAGAAAGAGCATATCCGGCTCTTGCCAGCAGATCCCGGCTCTCATCCAGGTTCAGCTTTGCTCCGATACACAGGCAGAGAGCTGTTATTTTCTGTGGATGATAATTTACATTATTTTTAATCTTTGAAAAGATCTTTTTGTCAACGATTGCGCGTTTGTACACTTCTGCATTTTCCATATTTTTTGACTGAATCAGAAATAGCAGATACTGAGAAAATGTATCTGACAGATGAAGCATCCGTTCCTGCAGCTTGCTTTCATGCAAACTCTCAAAATCCAGGAACTCATCTTCTGCTTCTTTAAAGGATACGGCATTTACCGTACAGAACTCCTGTTCAGGCTCCTCTCTTCTTCTGCGCTGAGAATAATCTGAAAAGGCTGCCGTTGTATCAGAATCTGTTGACGAAACAAAATTACCTGCATCGTAAGATCCAAAGTATTCTTCCTGCCGCTTTTCCTCTACATACTTCTGATCAATATATGACTCCAGATCCGGGTAAAGCCTGGTGCCAAGCTTCGAAGTTTTCTGATCAAATACCACCAGATAAATAAGCATATCGTGGCTGAGTAAAAACGTATTTACCTCATCCACAGCAATACGCAGTCCCTCTTCTTTTGGATATCCAAACCCGCCTGTAGATATCAACGGGAATGCAATCGACTCTGCATGAACCTCATGTGCAAGCTGCAGACTTTTACGATAGCAGGCACGTAATTTCTCTTCTTCTCCGTGCATACCATCCTCATAATACGGACTTACCGCATGAATGATGTGCTTTGCAGGAAGATGAAATGCAGGTGTGATAAATACTTCCCCCTCCGGAACATATCCAATATGTTCACTGCGATATGCCAGCAATTCTTCACGTCCTGCTGCCTGGTATATAGCAAAGTCACAGCCTGTTCCAACGGTCGGATGATCATTCGCCGTATTTACAATGATTTCCGTATTCATTTTTGTAATGTCATTTCGGACAATTTTCAGCGGCATGTCAATCCTCCTTCCGTTTTGTTTTTCTTACAACTCCCGTAAATCTGTCGCCTCATCAACACTGTCATAGGCAGAGTTCAAAGATTCGAGAGCACGATTTATTTCTTTGAGCACTCATATTTGTACATCGTATACATATCTCGGTTGTTCAAATAATATCCCATGCACTCCCATCCCTTCACCGATTGCTCTTTCGTTTACCCTGCCTCATCCCTCATGATTTTTTACCGTTTCCATTTGGTTCCTTTCCGGCAAAAACAATCTCCCCTGTTTCAGTACAGTCATTATAATACATGGCTGGAAGTGATGACAAGGTTCAAAATTGAAAATGTGTGAGTCACGGGGACAGGTTGTTACTGTTCACAGGTATTTGAAAAACAGCAGTCTGACGCAGGTATATCCGACTCGTCTGACCTCGAAACGGACTGCCATGAACTATGTCTGGCCGGAAAGGACATGTTATGTCCTGCACCGGCAGACATAGTTTATGACTGTCCGGGACGGAGGCAGCACGAGTGGATATACCTGCGGCAGACTGCGTGGCTCCATGTTTCTCTTGTAATTGCAAATACTTTTGTTATTTCATTTACTTCATCTTGATATTCGTCCACCAGATGGCACCCCCAGGAGAGCGCTGTTTTCGCAGATGGCTCATTTGTATATTTCATATATGAAAAGATTATATTAAATGTAGTATTCTCAAATGTCCAGTCTCTGACTGCCGCAGCAGCTTCCTTTGCATAACCTTTTCGCTGCATGTCCCTGCGGATATGGTATCCGATCTCCGGTTTGATTACACCGCCGATGTTCTGCATGGTCAATCCGCAATCACCTATCACTTCACCGGTACTCTTCAGACAGACTGCCCATAAACCAAATCCAAAGATCCGGTATCGTTCGATGTTTCTGTCGATCCAGCCTCTTACTCTCTTTTCATCAAAAGAATACGGATAATGCTGCATAATATCGGAATCTGCCAGAACAGCGTAAAGTGCATCATAATCGTCCGGATCCAGTTCCCGTAAAAATAAACGTTCGGTTTCTATCTTCATATATTTCTCTCCATTCGAAAAATAGTTCCAGCGTAACTGTTCAGAGCCACGCCGTCTGTCCCATGTATATCCGCTCATGCTGCCTCTGTTCCGGCAAAAATCCCCGCCGGATGGTTCGCTTTATCTGACCGTTCCATTCGGCGGGGTATTGGGGTTATCGTGCCATAATCACGAAAGTATTACATATATTCAGTGAGTCAGGGAACCTGTCCCCGTGACTCAGATTCCGGCCTGTTTCAGCAGTTCCGGTACCTTGGACTCCCAGCCGAGTGCCATGATATGTACACCCTGGCAGTACGGCTTACACTCTTTGATGATGCGTGCGGCGATCTCTACGCCTGTGATGCCTGCCTTGGTCTTTTCCTTGTCAGCCTTCAGCTCTTCGATCATCTCATCCGGTACGTGTACACCGGCTACGTTGTTATTCATGAATTTCGCCATGCCTGCGGACTTCGGAATGATGATTCCTACCTGAACCGGCTTGCCGAACTGTTTTGCCTTCTCCATGAATTTGATGAACTTCTCCGGCTCAAAGACAGCCTGAGTCTGGAAATAATCTGCGCCTGCCATTACCTTGCGCTCCATCTTTGCCAGCTGCGCATCGATAGAATCGCTGCAGGGTGATACAACAGCGCCCTTGGCGAACTTCGGCGGCTCGCCTACCAGCTTGTTGCCGCCCAGGTCTTCGCCCTCTTCCAGAAGCTTCATGGTATGAAGCAGAGATACGGAGTCAAGGTCAAATACCGGCTTTGCCTGCGGATGGTCACCCATCTTGGTGTGGTCTCCGGTCAGAGCCAGTACATTGTCGATGCCCAGCATAGCTGCGCTTAAGAGGTCTGACTCCAGGGCGATACGGTTGCGGTCACGGCATGCCAGCTGGAAGATCGGGTTCAGTCCTGCATCCTTCAGAACCTTACACATAGCCAGAGAACCGAGACGCATAACGGAGGACTGATTATCTGTCACATTTACTGCATGAACACCCTGAAGATAAGTCTTTGCCTCCTCCAGCAGATGATCTACATGAATTCCTTTTGGCGGTCCTACTTCTGCAGAAACTACAAATTCACCACGTTCAAATAACTCAGTAATTTTCATTATACATTACTCCAATCATTATAAAATATTATCGGCTTCTATTATTTGCCAACTTCCTCATCTGTCGCAAAATTGCGCACCTGTGTCGGACATTTCAGTACATCCAGGCGTCCGATCTCTTCCAGACGTCTGTAGATGCGCTCCCATCCACACTCCATATCGCCATCTACTTCACACATGCCGTTCTTGGAACCGCCGCACTGGCCGTTCACAAGGCTCTTGGAACATGCTGTGATCGGGCAGATACCGCCGGTCAGGTTCAGATAGCACTCGCCGCACTGGCCGCAGTCATACTCCAGCGGAGTCACTCCCTGGAATCCCGGTACACGGATCGTATCGCAGGCCGCATATACTTTCTTATTCTCCAGATACTCGGAAACGGTCTGTACGCCTACGCCGCAGGAGAATACCAGTACCACATCGGCAGCTTCGATCCTGGCCATGTGCTTCTCCAGGCGAAGCTTCATGTTGTCCGGGTTGCATATGTAATCGGTGGTAATAAATCCGGTCAGTCTGCCGTCAGCATCCAGCTCCTTCCGGAACTCTGCAGCTTCTTTTTCCGGAAAACGGACTTCCTTGCATCCCTGACAGTTGATGATGAACACCTTTTTGCCTTCTGTCAGTGATACGAGAGTTGCCTTTTCTTTTAACTGGGTAATTAACATATCACTTCATCCCCCTTACTGCATTTTTTCCGGCTTTGATCTTGGTAACAAGCGGAATCTTGGAAGAACAGATGAATTCGCAGCAGCGGCACTCTACGCAGTCCATGACATTCATGT
>JAQXWO010000069.1 GCA_029225485.1 Lachnospiraceae bacterium | reverse complement strand
TTTTATGCTGGCCGTTATGTATCCAACCATACCGGCACTCAGTTCTTCACATGGAATAAACTGGCCGGCTCCAAAATATCCCACTTCCACAATCTCAAACTGAGCACCTGTGGCCATCATACGAACCGGCGTTCCTTTCCTTATTCTGCCTTCTTTTATCCGGCAAAATACGATAACACCCTTATAAGAATCATACACAGAATCAAAAATCAGGGCTTTTAACGGGGCATCCGGATCTCCCACCGGTGCCGGGATCTTTTTCACAATTGCCTCCAGTACTTCCTCTACGTTTTCCCCTGTCTTGGCGGATATGCGCGGTGCGTCTTCCGCTTCGATACCAATCACATCCTCGATTTCTGCCACCACGCGGTCCGGGTCTGCACTGGGAAGATCGATCTTGTTGATAACCGGAAAAACATCCAGATCATGATCCAGTGCCAGATATACATTGGCCAGGGTCTGTGCCTCGATTCCCTGTGCGGCATCCACCACAAGAATTGCTCCGTCACATGCTGCAAGGCTGCGTGAAACCTCGTAGTTAAAGTCTACATGACCAGGTGTATCGATCAAATTAAATATATACTCTTCTCCGTCTCTCGCTTTGTAAATCGTCCGGACGGTCTGTGCCTTGATGGTGATGCCTCTTTCCCGCTCCAGATCCATATTGTCCAAAACCTGAGACTGCATCTCACGTTCCGTCAAAAGACCAGTCATCTCAATAATACGATCCGCCAGTGTAGATTTGCCGTGATCAATATGTGCAATAATACAAAAATTACGTATTTTATCCTGTTTCATATACTATGTCTCTCTATCCTTCCATTACCATTAACTGCGCAAAATATATGCCCGCCTTTGTCTGTTCCATGTCCCGGGTCCTGTATAAAGCTTCGAAACTCGGCATTAGTATTAAGTATATCATACCCACTTCTCACTGTCATGTCCCTTTTAACAGTTTATTCAAAATATCCGCAAAGGGTATCATGGCATTTTTTGCTTCCTCAAGCGTATTGGTCTGAGCTCCCACCTCCAGCAGCAGAGATTTGGGGCGAAAATGCAGGTTATACCGGTACCCTTTCACGTACACACCCCGGACATAGTCGGGATAGTATGTGTTTCCCAATGCTTCCAGCTGAGCGGAAAAAGCAAGATTTTCACGAATATACGCATTGGGGGTCGATGTCAGTTCTCCGCTTTCATTGGTCCGGCAAAGTCCGTTAAAAAACATGATCTGAGCAGTCGGTTTCCCGTCCACCTCTGTCACCAGATGCCTGTTTTCATCCACGCCATCCCGGTGCAGGTCAATGATCACCTCAATACTGGGATTTTCCGCAAGGATCCTTTCCAGATCATCACAGGCATAGTTGTAGGCTCTGCTTCGTTCCAGTACTCCTTCTGCCAGATCATATTTTTCGGTTACATGTAAAACGTGATATCCGTAGTTTGTGGTCAGCAGTTCCGTCAGATAATCGCCCACCCCTACCACAGTTGTTGCCGGATCTGCATCGCTGCTGTCAATATAGCCTTCTGTAGCGTGTGTGTGATAGATCAGTATCTGGGGGGTTCCTGCATCCCCCTGCATACGCATGTCCATACTGAGCAGTTCTTCCGCAGGCACTTCACTTGCACTGAGCGTAGTATTTGGATCGACAATAAAAAATTCATTCAGGAAACTGCCGGGCTGCGAAAACTGTGCCACTGCATTGGAGAGGATCTCCCTGGTCTGCTCACCGGAGCCTGTGCCATCATCGTCTGAACCCGATTGGGTTTCACTCTGTCCGCCTTGCCCCGCTTCGCTCTGAGCTGTGTTTTCCTGTCCCGTACCGTTCTCTTTCCCCAAAGTCCCATCTGTATTTCCCTGTTCATCCATTTCGATCGGATTGTCCTCAGTGCCCTGACTGCCGGTCTGCTGTTCCTCCCAAACATGGTTTTCCAGGTCCTCCTGCTTTTTCCGGGCCTGTTCCTCGTTCTCCGCCACCAGCTGTTCATACAGGAAAATATCTTCCGTCTCCGGAGAAATCGGCGGGCTCTCCTTTGCAAAAATGGAAAACACACCGCCAGTGCAGATCAGATAAACACAGGCACTAAGCAGCACGCCCCACAATACCAGATATGTTATAAAATCATCCTTTTTCATACATACATTATATGAGCGGATGCATCGTTTATTCAGCTTTTTACTTTTTCCAGAGCTTTGTTAATGCCCTCAGAGACCGTATAACTCAGCCGTTTGACTGTCTCATCCACATCCTTCGGAGTCACAAACATACTGCGCAGATTCGGCGTCAGCATCTCCCCCAGAAACTGTTCCCGTTCCGTTTTTTCCAATGCATGAAGCATATGTTCCATAGCATCATACACGATTGTGGCAGCATCCACCACAGTGGGAACACCAATGGCAATGACCGGAACGCCCAGGG
>JAQXWO010000068.1 GCA_029225485.1 Lachnospiraceae bacterium | reverse complement strand
TGATATGATGCAGGCCATCTACTGCCCGTTCTTTGAGATCGTGGGAGGCGAGATGTACTACGGCAACGGTCTGTGCGAGAGCGTGACAGCCAATGAGGATGCCAGCGAGTTTACCCTGGTGCTGAAGGATGGGCTCAAGTGGCATGATGGAGAGTCTCTGACTGCTGATGATGTAGTATTTACCATGAATGTTCTGGTGGATGAGAGCCAGAATGTACCCTATGCTTCTTATGGATATGTGGATGGACAGGCAGTCGTGGCAGAGAAGGTAGATGATCTGACTGTGAAGCTGACGCTTTCCACTTCATCTGCAGGCTTTCTCGGAGGACTCAGCCAGGTATACTGCATCCCGCAGCATATTTATGAGGGCGTGGAGAATATTTCCGAGAGCGAGCTGAATAATACTCCGGTGGGCAACGGTCCTTTCAAATTTGAGGAGTACAAGTCCGGCGAGTATTTCAAGGTAGTGAAATTTGATGACTATTTTGACGAGGTAAATCTGGACAGCATCACCTTCAAGATCGTGAAGGACGCAAGCTCTGCCAATGCAGCTCTTGCCAGCGGAGATCTGGATGCCCGTCTGATCAGCGCAGACGATTATGCGACGGTCAGCTCCTATGACAATGTCAATATCACCAGCTACAATTCCGGACGTGTCAATGCCATGTTTATGAATCAGCTGAATCCGGTACTTCAGGATGTGAAGGTACGTCAGGCGATCGCCCTGGCCCTGAACAAGCAGGAGCTTTGCCAGTTTGCCTATATTTCAGAGGATTACGCAGATCCGGCCTACTCCCTGCTGACACCGGACACTCTGTATTATACTGAGCCCTCCAATGTATATGACAATGATCCGGATCAGGCCAGAGCGCTTCTGTCTGAGGCAGGTCAGGACGGACTGGCACTGAATCTCATGTACATTTCCACAGATAAGATCATGGAGAGCGAAGCACTGTACATCCAGTCCATGCTGGCAGAGGTGGGTATCAATATCAATCTTCTTCCGACAGATGAGTCCACCTTCAAGAACAAGACCAAGGATCCGGAGTGCACCGATTATGATCTGGTACTCAGCTTCTACACCCTGGGTGAGGAGCCGAGCCTTTACGCAGATATGTGCTACAGCGACAGCCGTTCCAACTACTCCCGCATCTCCGATGACACACTGGATGGTCTCTGGGATGAGGGCGGCAAGACTGCAGACGACGCAAAGCGCGGCGAGATCTACGCAGAGATCCAGAATCTGATCAATGACAATATGTACATCTATCCGATTGCATATTCCAACGGATTTTATGCAGTCAGCACACAGTTCGGAGGCTTCGAGGACTGCCTGCTCAAGACGATCTACTACGATTACTCCAGGATTTATAAGACTGCAGAATAAAACATAAAACTGTTCAGGCAGTGGCTGACAGGAAATATTTCGGTTACTGTACAGAGCCAACCTCCAAAATGCTTAGAATTTCGTCGGTGTGGCGTATCTGCCAAATAAAATTTAAAAACAGCCTTAAAAATGCAGGCATTTTACGTCTGTTTTGTGAAATTTTGCTTGGCTCTGTACAGTAACATATTGTGAACATTTCAAATGGATTTCCGGCCATACAGGGAAGTAGAGGCGGAAATCCATTTTCTTTCACCCCAATTCGGAACATCAACCCGCAGACAGGAGCTGCTTCAGCAGTGAGCAGCCTTCGAAGAAGGCAGTCTGCGGGTTGATGTTCCGGGTATCAAGAAAATGAAAAGGAAAGGCGATACCATATGAAAAAGATTGCAAACCGTCTGCTTCAGTGCGTGCTCACCATGTTTATCGTCTCTGTGCTCTGTTTTACGCTGTCCAAGGCAGCACCGGGTGATCCCGTCCTGACTTATGTGGAGCCGAATATGAGCGAAGAGTATATCGAGAATCTGCGTGAGAGCCTGGGACTTACCAAACCTTTGTATGAACAGTATTTTTTGTGGCTCGGAAGAGTGCTTCACGGCAATTTCGGCAATTCTCTGATGAGCAAACGTCCGGTTCTGACCCAGATCCTGGAGCGGCTTCCGGCAACCATCATATTGATGGGGACCAGCATGGTGCTGGGCTTTCTGATCGCAGTCTTTCTGGGACTGTATTCCGGGAAAAATAAAAACGGTATCCTGGATAAGATCACAAGCTTTATGTGTTACGTGGGTATCTCGATCCCGACCTTCTGGTTCGGCATCATGCTGATCTACCTTCTGAGCGTGCATCTTCATCTGCTGCCGAGTATAGGCATGCATTCGGAAGGAGACCGGTCTTTTGGGGATCTGGTGCTTCATATGATCATGCCCTGTGCCGTGCTGACCTTTGCCAATGCATCACAGTATATCCGGTATCTGAGGAGCAGCACGATCACAGAGATGTCCTCGGATTATGTGATGGTACAGACTGCATACGGCATGAAGGATTCGGACATTCTGCTGCGTCATGTGCTCAAAAATGCCATGCTTCCCATGATTACTGTCCTGGGTATGAGTCTGCAGTCCCTCGTTTCCGGCGCGATCATCACGGAACAGGTATTTGCATGGCCCGGCATCGGCCAGCTGGCAGTGACGGCAGTGATGCAGTTTGATTATCCGCTGATCATGGGCATTACCATGTTTACGGCACTTCTGGTGGTCCTGGGCAATCTGCTGGCAGACGTGCTGTATGCCGTGTTTGACCCGAGGATCCGGAAGGGCAGCTGTTAGAGGAGGTGGAATCATGCGGGAAAATATATGGAAAAATATCAAGATCGGATTTCGCACGAATAAGCTGGCGGTGGCAGGACTGGCTGCGCTGATTCTGCTTTCTCTGATGTCGATCTTTGCCTTTTTGTATCCGGTAGATCCCAATGCCATCAGTATGGAGCGGCTGGTCGGTCCCTGTGAGGCCCATCTTTTTGGTACCGATGAAATGGGACGGGATTATCTGGCGCGCTGTATTTACGGGGGAAGAGCATCCCTTCTGGTGGGCTTTCTTTCCATGATCCTGTCTACTCTGATCGGGGTGATCGTGGGAGCGGTCAGCGGATTTATGGGAGGAATCGTGGATGCAGTGCTGATGCGTCTGGTGGACGCTCTGATGAGTCTGCCCACATTTCTGATCATGATCGTCATGAACGCCTATCTGAAACCGGGACTTCAGAACATCGTTCTGATCATCGGATTTCTGACCTGGATGAATATCGCCCGTATCGTCCGAGGAGAGACCATCTCATTGAACGAGCGTGAGTATGTGGTCTATGCCAGAATTTCCGGACAGAAGACTTTCTCTACGATCGTCCGGCACATTCTGCCCAACATCATGCCGACGATTATCGTATCGGCTACCATGAATATTGCCAGTGCAATCCTGATGGAATCGGCTTTAAGCTTTTTCGGTCTGGGTATCCAGCCGCCCACAGCATCCTGGGGCAGTATGCTGAGCAACGCACAGAAATACATTCAGCAGGCACCCCATCTGGCGGTATTCCCGGGAGCGCTGATCCTGATCACAGTCATCAGCTTCAATTATCTGGGAGAAGTCCTGCGCAAAGTCTTTGAGCCGAAGTAGGAGGTCAATATGAATCAAGATACAGTATTGGAAGTAAAAAATCTTCAGGTATCCTTTTACACTGACCTTGGAGAGACTCAGGCAGTCAAGGATGCGGAATTCACACTGGAAAAGGGAGATTTCTTCGGAATCGTAGGAGAATCAGGCAGCGGCAAAAGCGTGACCACGAAGACCATTCTCAGGCTGGGACCGAAGAACTGCAAAGTAAAAGGAGGAGAGATCCTGTTTCACGGAAAAGATATTTTAAAAATGAATGACAGTGAGCTCCGCAGCCTGCGGGGAAAAGAGATCGCCATGATCTTTCAGGATTCCCTGTCAGCCCTGAACCCGGTCTATAGGGTGGGCAATAAAATGGTGGAGCTGATCCGCCGCAATAACGGTGTTTCCCGGGAGGAGGCCAGACGTCAGGCGCTGGATCTGCTGAAGGCGGTGGGCATCACCGATGCGGAAAATTCCCTGCGCAGCTATCCTCATGAGCTCTCCGGCGGCATGCGCCAGCGTGTCATGATCGCCATGGCCATGAGCAGCCATCCTCAGGTGCTGATCGCAGATGAGCCAACGACGGCTCTGGATGTGACGATCCAGGCACAGATCCTGCACCTTCTGCTGGATCTGCAGAAAAAGACCGGGATGAGTATTATACTGATCACTCATGACCTGGGCGTGGTGGCCCAGACCTGCCGGAAGGTGGCAGTCATGTGCGGCGGTTACGTGGTGGAGTCCGGTACGGTGGAGGAGATCTTTCTGGAGCCGGTACACCCTTACACGAAAGCACTGATCGCCAGCATGCCCAAGGTGGGAGGCGGCGCTTTCGAGCAGTTTCTGGAGCGGGATCTGTCGGAACACAGTGAATCACTCTGCCCGTTTCTGAACCGCTGCAAATATGCCCAGGATATCTGTGAGAACAGCCTTCCGCCCTGCAGCGAGATCGGGCCGGGACATCTGGTGCGCTGTCATCTGTGCGGAAAAGGGGCCGGTGATGGCAGAAAGGAGAACAGTAATGAGTGAGATTCAGGTAGAGATTAAAAATCTGAAGGTCTGGTTTAAACAGAAATCCCCGAAGCTGCTTTCCTTTCATCCGGGGATACTGAAAGCAGTGGATGATGTATCCTTTACCATCAAAAAAGGAAAGACCTTTGGCTTGGTGGGTGAGTCAGGAAGCGGAAAGTCCACCATCGGAAAGGCGATCCTGCGCTATCATAAGCCCACAGGCGGAGAGATCTATTTCAACGGGACAGAGATCGGAAACAAACCGGAGAAGGAGCTGCTTCCATTCCGCAAAAAAATGCAGTCAGTTTTTCAGGATCCTTATTCTTCACTGGATCCCAGTCACACGGTGCAGGATATCATCTGTGAGCCCATGGAGATCCATCACATGTATCAGCGGGCAGAGCGGAAGGAGCGTGCCCGTGAACTGATCCAGGTGGTAGGACTGAAAGAACAGGATCTGCTGAAATATCCACATGAATTCTCCGGCGGTCAGAGACAGCGTATTTCCATTGCCCGGGCTCTGTCCGTCCATCCGGAATTCATCGTCTGTGATGAGCCGATCTCTGCGCTGGACGTATCATTACAGGCCCAGATCGTTCAGATGCTGCAGGATCTGCAGCAGGAGTATGGACTGACCTATCTGTTTATCAGCCATCAGCTTCAGGTGGTCCAGAAGATCTGTGACACGGTGGGGGTACTGTATCTGGGCAGTCTGATGGAGATCGCCGATGCAGAGCATCTGTACGGAAATCCGCTGCATCCTTATACAAAGATGCTGATCTCCTCCATTCCGGTGCCGGATCCCAGAGTAAAGACACTGGAGCATATCGTGACCGAGAGCGGAGTCCAGTCGAGAGAGATCAGCGGCTGCAAGTTCCACAACCGCTGTCCGGGCTGCATGCAGCAGTGCCGGGAAGAAGTGCCTGCCCTGCGGGAAGTGGAGCCGGGACATTTTGTAGCATGCCACAGATGCGGCGCATGACGTTTCTTTTGAGGCATGTCACAGATGCGGCGTGAGACGTTTTCTTTTGAGACATGTCGCAGATGCGGAGTATGATGTTATATTTTACGGGACACCATACATGCGGCGTGAGATGTCACTTTTAGGAATACAGCTGAGAGATATAGGGAATACATGATCAGATAGAATAATACAGGGAGATTAAGAACATGCTGACAGAAAAAGTTTACAACAGTTATCTTGCAATTATGAAGGAAGAAATGATACCGGCAATGGGCTGTACGGAGCCGATCGCTCTGGCCTATGGCGCTGCCAGAGCCCGTGAAGTGCTGGGAAAAGAGCCGGAAAAGATCATCGTTCGATGCAGCGGGAATATCATCAAAAATGTCCGCTGCGTGGTGATCCCCAATTCCGGCGGGCTGGTGGGAATTCCTGCAGGCGTGATCCTCGGCACAGTCGGCGGAGATGCTTCCAGAAATATGGAGGTGCTGGAGCACGTGGATGATGCCGCCAGAAAGCGCACCAGAGAATTACTGGAGCAGAACATCTGTCAGGTGGAGCTTCTGGATTCCCCGGTGGTTCTTCATTTCATATTGGAGATGACCGCTGGATCTGATACGGTCAGCCTTGAGATCAAATATGATCATATCAATGTAACCAGAATCGAAAAGAACGGCGAGGTGCTGTTTTCAAAGGATGAGGGAGATCATCAGGAAGCAGAGGCAGACAGAAGCCTGCTGAATCTGGAAGATATCAAAGAATTTGCGGATACGGTCCATTTGGAAGATGTGAAAGAACTGATTGAAACGCAGATCAGGTGCAATATGGCCATCGCCCATGAAGGTATGACCGGAAAGTACGGACTCGGGATCGGCCGGGTGATCCGGGAATCCTATTCCGACGATATGCTGACCAGGATGCGAAGCCTGACCGCCGCTGCATCAGAGGCCCGCATGGGAGGCTGCGATATGCCGGTCATCATCAATTCCGGCAGCGGCAATCAGGGAATTGCCTGTTCGGTGCCGCTGATCGTATATGCCAGAGAGATGGAGCTGCCGGAGTATGCACTGTACAGAGCCCTTGTATTTTCCAACCTGCTCACAGTATATCAGAAGCTGTATATCGGGAAGCTCTCAGCCTTCTGCGGAGCTGTGTCAGCCTCCTGCGCCAGCGGCGCTGCCATCACCTACATGGTTGGGGGAAGCCTGAAGCGCATCAAGCAGACCATTGAAAACACACTGGCCAATATTCCGGGCATCATCTGCGACGGAGCCAAGATCTCCTGCGCCGCCAAGATCGCCGCCAGCCTCGACGCAGCATTTCTGGCCCATCATCTCGCTATGAATAATGAAGGCTATGCGCCTTATACGGGAATACTTCAGGAAGAGACCTCCGAGACCATCAGCTGTGTGGGGCTGATCGGAAAAGAAGGTATGAAAGAGACCGATAAAGAGATACTGAAGATCATGATAGAGCATTGAGCAAAAGAGGGCTTTCGTTTATTAATACGGGACGCCGTAGAATCGAAGTCAGTCTGCGGAAGGTTATCGTAGCAGCGGGCGGTGGATCTGCAGCGGCCAGGGGAGTTTAAATCGCTGCGCCGGGAATTGCTAATGCGCCAGCTGTGTTTCCAAGACAGCCGTTCGCCACTCGCTCGCTGGCTGATGCCAGCTCACTCAAACAGGGCTCTCTTGAGTTTCA
>JAQXWO010000067.1 GCA_029225485.1 Lachnospiraceae bacterium | reverse complement strand
AAGATGAGATATCCCAAGACCCCTTGAAGAACACGAGGTAGATAGGGCAGAGGTGGAAGTGCAGTAATGCATGGAGCTGACTGCTACTAATCGGTCGCAAGCTTATCCAGATAGGACGGAGAAAGCTGGAACATAACTGAGTGAGTAAGCGAAGCTTACGTGCTCCCAGCGTTTGAAGTTTGTGGTAGGGTTAAAAAAGTTCAAAAAAGGACTTGAAAAATTCGGATAAATGTAGTATTCTGTATGTGGTTTTGAAGGTATGTAAGATGTGAAAGGTATTTCATACGCATACTTTTGATTATTCCTCGATAGCTCAATGGTAGAGCATTCGGCTGTTAACCGAAGGGTTGTTGGTTCGAGCCCAACTCGGGGAGTTTTCTTATACACGTAGATTTTGTGATGTATAGGAGACTAAAAGCTGAGGCTCCTTGGTCAAGCGGTTAAGACATCGCCCTTTCACGGCGGTAACACGAGTTCGATTCTCGTAGGAGTCATTTACAGAGTTTAATCATATTTCTGTAGTTTTTTCATATAATTGAATATGGCGCAGTAGCCAAGTGGTAAGGCATAGGTCTGCAACACCTCGATTCACCGGTTCAAATCCGGTCTGCGCCTCTTCGAAGCCTGAGTGATATTAGTCGCTCGGGCTTTTTGTTGTACAAATAAAAGAAATAGTTACTGACATCTTGACAGATTCCTTTTCTGGTGGTATTATACCTATAAATCCAGTAGGAATAGTAGTTAATAAACAATAGAGTAGGAGTGAATATTATGAGAGTATATGAGAAAATTACAGAACTGATTGGCGGTACACCGCTTTTGCACCTGAATAATTTTGAGAAGGCAAATAGTCTTGAGGCGTCCATCTATGCGAAGCTTGAGTATTTTAACCCTGCAGGCAGCGTGAAGGACCGGATTGCAAAGGCTATGCTGGATGATGCGGAGGCGAAGGGACTGCTTTTCCCGGATTCCGTGATCATCGAGCCTACCAGCGGAAATACTGGTATAGGACTGGCTGCTGTCGCAGCTTCCCGTGGATACCGCACGATTCTTACTATGCCGGAGACCATGAGTGTGGAGCGGCGTAATCTGCTGAAGGCATATGGGGCTGAGGTAGTACTGACAGAAGGTTCCAAGGGAATGAAGGGAGCTATTGCGAAGGCCAATGAGCTGGCAGAGGAGATTCCGCACAGTTTTATTCCGGGACAGTTTACGAATCCGGCCAATCCGGCGGCTCATATCGCTACGACAGGTCCTGAGATCTGGAATGACACAGATGGAAAGGTCGATATTTTTGTAGCCGGTGTGGGTACTGGCGGTACACTTTCCGGAGTAGGCAAATATCTGAAATCCCAGAATCCGAATGTGAAGGTTGTTGCGGTGGAGCCGGCCGGTTCCCCGGTACTTTCCAAAGGTGTGGCAGGTCCTCACAAGATCCAGGGTATCGGAGCCGGTTTTGTACCGGATACATTGGATACGGATATTTACGATGAGATCATTCCGGTGGAGAATGATGACGCTTTTGCTACCGGACGTGAGATAGCCAGAAAGGAAGGAGTACTGGTGGGAATTTCCGCAGGAGCTGCAGTATTTGCGGCAAGTCAGCTTGCAAAGCGTCCGGAGAATAAAGGAAAGACGATCGTGGTGCTTTTGCCGGATACCGGTGACAGATATCTTTCTACACCGATGTTTTCAGAATAAAAATCAGAATTCATATAAAAAACCGGACAGGTAAATAAACGGCTGTCCGGTTTTGCTGTATATGAAAAATATAAAACTGCAGGAACAATGACTCAGATCACATAATCGTTGCTGTATTTTTCACGCTGCTGATCCAGAATATCCTGTAAGGTAATGCTGTCAAGGTATTCATTGATGACGCGTTCCAGACCCTGCCAGATCTGAAGAGTCGGGCAGTCTGCACTTCGTTCACACTGGATCGGCTTTTGCTCCAGGCATGCTACGGGGCTGAGACTTCCCTCTGTGATGCGAAGAATATCGCCAACGGTATATTTGTCCGGTGATTTTGCCAGCATATATCCGCCCTGGAATCCTCTGTTTGCCTTGAGGATATCTGTCTTGTTCAGCAGGGGAACGATCTGCTCCAGATATTTTTTGGAAATATTCTGCCGCTCAGCAATATCTTTCAGTGCAATATATCCGTTATTTTGATGCTCTGCCAGATCCAGCAGCATGCGCAGCGCATATCTTCCTTTCGTAGAAATTTTCATATATGTGGCACACTCCTTTGATTTTTATCTGCATTTTAATAATGCTATAATAACATATATTTAATAGGTTTTCAAGATGAACAGAAAGAAGTATTTTATCTGAGTAAAAGTCAGAGAAATATGATAAAATAGTAACGGCTCAGAGCCAAATATAATTTCACAAACAGATTTAAGTAAGATAAGAATGGAGAAGAACGCATGATAAGAATTGTACGGGAAGAGGATACGGAACAGCTGCGGGAATTGTATGCTTATTATGTGGAAAACACGGCAATTACCTTTGAATATGAAGTGCCGTCAGCGGAAGAATTCAGAAAGCGCATCTGCCGTACAGTACAACGGTACCCCTACTTGGTATCGGAGTGCGGCGGTGTGATCAACGGATATGCTTATGCCGGAGTTTTTCATGAACGGAGTGCCTATGACTGGGCAGTTGAGACCTCTATTTATGTCGCTGAAAATGCGGCAAAGAAGGGGATCGGAAAGGAATTGTATATGTCCCTGGAACAGGCTTTGGCACTGCAGCATATTATTAATTTGAATGCCTGTATTGCGTATCCGGTCAGAGAGGATCCATATCTTACAAAAAACAGTGTACAGTTTCATGAGCACATGGGATACCGTCTGGTTGGACAGTTTCATAAATGTGGTTACAAGTTCGGACGATGGTATGATATGGTGTGGATGGAAAAATGTATCTCGCACCATCCGGAACATCCGCAGGAGGTCAGAAGCTTTGATGAAATCCGAAACGAACTGCATCAGACGGTAATATACGGCTGAGGGATGTGAAACAACAAGATTGAATTGTGTTGACAATATCTGGAGATTCTTTTAATATAGAATAAAATCGTTGTAGCCGGTCAAAGCCAACCTCCAAAATGCTGCACATTTTACAGCTATTTTGTGAAATTTTGCCTGGCTCTGAACAGATCATAATATTGGAATCAGATGGGAAGGATTTGTATATGGTAAGAAAAACAAATACACAGATTGTGAAGGAACTTCGCGGAGGAAAAGGCGAAGTGGAGATTCAGCATATTGTTTCAAAAGAAGAATTGAATGGTCATGGAACCATGTATGCGATGGTCCGGCTGAAGCCGGGATGCAGCATCGGCTATCATCAGCATGTGGGAAATACCGAGCCGTATTTTATTCTGGAGGGCAAGGGGACGTTCGTGGACAATGACGGTTCCAGAACTGAGGTGGGTCCCGGCGATGTCTGCTATATTGAAGTGGGACAGAGCCATGCTATGGAGAATAATTCTGATCAGGATCTTGTTATGATGGCGCTGGTATATAATGCGTAAATATTTGTGACAGATTAGTGGAACCGCACAGGATCTGACAGTGGGAACAGGAGGAATGCAGGATGAATTTTGAAGATTTGGGAAAGAAATTTAAAAAGTTCAGTCAGGATACAGTGACAGAAGTGCAGAAAATGAATGAGGTCCGTCAGATGAACAGCCGGATCGGTGATCAGAAAAAACAAATATCAGTGCTGTATTCCCAGATTGGGCAGAAGCTGTACAATCATTATAAAGAAAATCCGCTGGAAGGCTTTGAAAAGGAATTTCATGAACTGGAAGAACGGTATGCCATGATCGAGAAATTCAAAGACCAGATCCGCGATATCAAGGGTGTCCGGGTGTGTCCTAACTGTCATACAGAAGTGGCGGCCACGGAGCGTTTCTGTTCCTCCTGTGGAGAGAAATTGCCGGAAATTCTTCACATTTCTGAGGATGAAGAGGGCAAAGTAGTCATTGAAGGGACGGCTGAGGAGGTAGAGGCTCCTGAGGCAGCGGCGGAAGAGACTGAGGAAGCCGCAGAAGAGACAGAGGAAGTCGCAGAAGCAAAAGAGATCCCGGAAGTAAAAGAGACTGAGGAAGCCGCAGAAGCAGAAGAGATCCCGGAAGCAGAAGAGACGGAGGAAGCCGCAGAGGCGGAGGAAGTCCCGGAAGCAGAAGAGGTCCCGGAAGTAAAAGAGACGGAGGAAGTCGCAGAAGCAGAAGAGTCAGAGAAATCTGCCCGGGAAGCAGCAGAAAAAGCTGTGGAGGAGTCCTCAGAAGCTGACGGGGCCACCTGGGATCTCGCTGAGGAAGTTGCGGAAGAAGCAGAAAAGGCTGAAGTGGAAAAATAAAAAAGAGGTAACTATATGTACTTTTATTTACCGACAAAGATTTACAGTGAACGTGACTGTGTCATAAATTATGCGGCCGAATGGACGTCTCTCGGCAGTCATGCCCTGATCGTAACTGGCACAAGTTCTGCGTACAATGGTTCTCTCTCTGATGTGACAGAGGCACTGAAAAAGAACGGAACTGTTTACAGTATTTTTAATCAGATCGAGGAAAATCCTTCTGTGGAGACGGTAATGAAGGCGCGGGACTTCGGCATAGAGGAACAGGCAGATTTTGTCATCGGCATCGGCGGTGGTTCTCCCATGGATGCAGCAAAAGCAGTTGCTTTGATGATCGCTCACAGGGATCGGGAAGCAGATTTCCTGTATGAGGCCGGTTCGGATGAAGCACTTCCGGTGGTGGAGGTGCCTACGACCTGTGGTACTGGCTCGGAGGCGACTCCCTATGCCATTCTGACGATCCATGAGAAACGGATGAAGTTAGGTATCCCCCACAGGATATTTCCCAGATATGCCCTGATTGACGGCAAGTACCTGAAGAACGCGTCGAGAAGTCTTCTGGTGCATACGGCGGTGGATGCGCTGGGACATTATATTGAGAGTTATATTAATACCAACACGACAGATTTCAGCCGGATGCTGTGTACCTACGGAATGGAGCTCTGGAGTGCCTGTAAAAATGTACTGATCGGAGCGCCGGCTTCTGAGCAGGATCTGGACCGGCTTATGACTACGGCTGCCATTGCCGGTATGGCGATCTCCCATACAGGGACTTCTCTTCCTCATGGACTGAGCTATTATCTGACCTATGAAAAGGGAATCCCGCATGGCAAGGCGGTAGGATATTTTCTGCCGGGTTATCTGGATCAGGCAAGTCCGCTGGTCTGCAGAAAAGTGCTTCACCTGGCAGGTTTTCCGGATCTTCAGTATTTCCGCTCTTTCATGCATCAGCTGATCGGAAGAGCAGAGATGGAAGAGGAGCTGATGGATCAGGCGGTGAAAGGGCTTATGGCCAACCCGGTGAAGCTGAAAAATGCGCCGTATCCGGTGACAGAAGAGGTATTATATCAGATCTGCCGTATGGCAAATTAAATACGGCGCTCCGACGATGGAGCGGCGCTTCTGGAGGTAAAATGGAAAGCGAAAACAGAGAATGGATGCGTGGTCTTGTAAAAAAGATCATGGACAGCTATGAAAAATATCCGGAAACATGCAGTATCGGCAGCGGCAACAGGCTGAGCAGAAATGTGATCATTGATGTTCTGGAAAAGATCCGGTATGTGGTATTCCCTGGATACTTTGAGTCAAAAAGTCTGAATGGTGATTTTGTAGAATATCACATGGGAGAACTGCTGAATGATATTTATTATCTGCTGAAGAAACAGGTGGCGAAAGCACTGGTTCACACAGAGGATGGTCATGTAGTACCGGAGCAGGAGGCACAGAAAAGGGCAGAAGAGATCGCAAGTGCTTTTCTGGAGCGGCTTCCGGCATTGCGGGAAATCCTGGCTACAGACGTGCAGGCTGCGTATGACGGTGACCCTGCGGCTTTTAACAAGGAGGAGGTCATTTTCTCCTATCCGGGCGTGTTCGCAATCACCGTAAACCGGATTGCCCATGAACTTCACGTGATGGGCGTGCCGCTGATTCCCAGGATCATGACAGAATATGCTCATAACCTGACTGGAATTGATATTCACCCGGGAGCAGTGATCGGAAGCTACTTCTTTATCGACCATGGTACCGGTGTGGTCATCGGTGAGACTACCGAAATTGGTAAGCATGTAAAGATTTATCAGGGTGTTACGCTGGGAGCGCTCTCGACCCGCGGAGGACAGTCTCTGCGTCATATGAAGCGTCATCCTACGCTTGAGGATAATGTAACCGTATATTCAGGAGCATCTATTCTGGGCGGGCAGACGGTGATCGGCGAAGGAGCCGTGGTAGGTTCCAACGCATTTATCACTTCATCGGTACCGCGGGGCACCAGAGTCAGCATTAAGAATCCGGAGCTTCAGTTCAAGGGAGGCGTTCAGATGACTGAGCTTGGACAGGAAGGTTTCTGGGACAACGAGTAAAAACAGAAAAATGCATCAGGAGGAGGCTGAACGTATGGACGAATTAAAGAAAAAGACAGAACAGGAAACAGACCGGGAAGTGAAGGAGCAGCAGGGGCAGAAGGATGACATAAGTGAGACCTGGGCTCAGGAGACCATAGCCGATCTTGATGATTTTATTGAGTCGCAGGGAATTTATATCCGGCAGTAATCAAAACAGGACTGATGCAGAAATAATGACAGATCATTTCGCATCAGTCCTGTATATTTTACAGCTGTTTTGTGAAATTTCGCCTGGCTCTGAATGGTTACCACTTTACAACAGGAAGTGATCAGCTGCAAAGACAAAAATCGGGATCGTGACAAGAGAAGCCAGCGTTGTAAATGCATAGATCTCTGAAGAGTACCGGTAATTCTTGTCAAATTTCAGTGAAAATGCGGTGCCGGTAGCGGCTGCAGGGCAGGCGGAAGCTACCAGGATGGTAAGTGCGATCTCCCTTTTGACTGGAATCAGCATCAACAGGATCAGTACCAGAGAAGGTACAAGCAGCAGTTTCAGGGCAGAGAGCATGTAGATCCTGGGTTTTTTCACCATTTTTACCAGATCGGTCTGGGCAACAGAAAATCCGGCGATCAGCATGGCAAGAGGGGTGTTCATGTTTGCCACATAGGTAAAAGCGTCGGCGGGGACAGACGGTATCCTGATCCGGAAAATGAACAGGAGAAGACCGGCGGCACATCCGAAGATCATAGGAGACAGCAGACCTTTTTTCATAGTCTGCCAGGAGGCCTTTCCGGTCATGAGAGCGACGCCGTGAGTCCAGGACAGGATGTTGAAGGTGGTCATATAGGCAGTCAGATAAAAGACACCTTCGTTGCCGAGGATGCTCTGAATCAGTGGGATCCCGATGAATCCGCAGTTGGAATAGACGCAGTTGAACTGTTCAATGGAGTATTCGTCGTTTCCTGTTTTGTGGATGAGAAGCTGGGAGACC
>JAQXWO010000066.1 GCA_029225485.1 Lachnospiraceae bacterium | reverse complement strand
TCCTCCATCTCCACAGAGATCCAGTCCAGAACCGCCTCGCTGGCATCTTCTACCGCATCCTCCAGAGTATCCCCCTGTGCATGGCATCCTGCCAGATCTGGAAATGATGCCTCGTAATTACCGTTTTCCGTTCTGCGGAAGACCGCAGGATATATAAATTTCATAACGAACTCCTTTCTGCCTGTGTCATATAGAATCTCAGATTTCTATTATAAACACTTTTCGGATAGAACACAACAGTAACAGGAAAGAATTTTCCAAGGTTGCTCCTGCTTTGGGTTTATGATAAAATGCAGTTAGTACATCGTCTGATACATCTAAGGAGAGCGTAAATAGAATGAGTAAAATATTCAATGTGAGTGCAGACTGCCTGCCAGAACTGCATTACATGGTAGATTTGTCCGGGCGTCTCAGGGAAATAAAAAAATGGTAGATGCAGGACAGTATTTTACAATTAACAGAGCCAGACAGTATGGAAAGACAACAACGCTGCATGCTTTGACTAAGTATTTAAAGACTGAATATGTGGTTGTCAGTCTGGATTTTCAGATGATGAGCACATCCAAATTCAAGGATGAGAATTCATTTTCTTTTGCTTTTGCCAAAATGTTCATCAGGGAAATGGAGGCATCTGAAGGTTCCGTATCACAGCCTGTGAAACAACTAAAAAGAGCAGTCAGTGAAAAGAAAGAGGAAACAGAATTACCGGAGCTATTTGAATACTTAAGTGAAATATGTGGAGTATCCTCCAGACCGATTCGGAGGCTCAGGAAAATGATATTTACAGAGCTTCTCTGCAGGACAGGAATCAGTTCATACGGCAGGGATGCTCTGAGACCGATCATCAATGGGACAGGTAATTATTATATCGAAGCAAGGACACGCAATCTTGAGAGGACAGATGTGAGCGTAGATTACCGTGGAGAGCAGTAGTTTCAAAAACAAACGGAATCAGGATTTCCGCAATCCTTCCTGCATAAAAGATAAAATATGGTCTACACTCCTGAATAAAGGAGCGGACAGACATGTTGAAAAGAGAACGTATTTTTTGGAAGCCGGTTTTCCTGATGATTTTGTTGTCTCTGATACTTCACTGCGCTGTATATACTGCACGGCAGTCTCTTCTACAGCAGGGGATTGCTGATCAGGTGCTGCGCTTTCATGTACTGGCCAACAGTGACAGTGAGGAGGATCAGAGAGTGAAATATCTGGTGCGGGATGAGGTGATGCAGTGGATGAGAGAAACTCTGGAGAAGGAAGGAACAGAGAAATCCGGGAATTCTGCAGATACCGATTTCGGGCGGAGTGAGATGATGGCTTTTCTTTCAGATCATCAGAATGAACTGACAAAGAAGGCGAATGAGGTATTAATAGAGCAGGGGATGCCTTACCGTGCAGCGGCTGTTCTTGAGACATGCTGGTTTCCGGAACGGACTTACGGATCGTGTACATTTCCGGCAGGCTGCTATGAGGCAATGCGGCTGAAGCTTGGAAAGGCAGAAGGGAAGAACTGGTGGTGTTTACTTTACCCCAGGCTGTGTTTTCATGATTGTGTGCACGCGGTGGCAGAGGACGAGCAGCTGGCGGAGCTGGGAGGGATTCTGACGGAGTCAGAATATGAAGCGCTTATGAAGCAACCTGGCGGATGGAAGATTAGATTTCGGTGGTTTTCGATTTTTGATTAAGAGATTCAAAGAATTAAAATACAATAAGGAGTACATAGGATGTTTCTGTTTGGAAAAAGGAAAAATAGCGTACCTGATGAGGCGCTGGGGCGTATTGAAAAAGAAGCGAAAGAACTTCGGATAGAAAATGCTGTCAGTATGGAGACTTTGAGAAGGATTGAAGAAAAAACGCAGCGCCTGGAAGAACTGCTTCAGAAAGAAAGCAGAGAGCGGACAGTTCTGCGTGAGCACCGGATGGAGATGGAGCATACACAAGAGCGAGGGCAGGCTGCGGAATTACAGAAGTTTGGAAAAGAGATCGGAAGGCATAATATGGCGATCGAGAATCTTCTGGATGTGATCGAGGAAGAGCAGGAGCGGAATCGTTCGGGCAAGTTGCTGGAACGGGAACGAAAAGAAGAACAGGATCGGCTCCTTTCTCTCGTGTCTGTTTATCAGGAGCAGTTCTGGCAGATGAAGCGTTTTTTTGAGGAGAGAAATGATTCCTGGGCGCAGCAGTTTGCTCTGATGGAAGAAGAATTAAATCAGAGTATGGAGCGCTGTGGAATTACGCCGGTTGACAGGACTGGGGTAATGGTAGATTATGAACTGCATGAGGTGGTTCAGGCGGTGGATACAAATGATACCGCCAGGGACAGAAGGGTAGCAGAGATTCTGAGTCCCGGATATCTGTATCAGGGAAAGGTCAGGAAAAAGGCGAAAGCGTCAGTTTACCGCATGGTTTTGAAGTGAGCAGTGCGTTTTCATATAGATGAAACA
This sequence comes from Lachnospiraceae bacterium, assembly GCA_029225485.1. GTDB lineage: Bacteria > Bacillota > Clostridia > Lachnospirales > Lachnospiraceae > Choladousia. The sequence goes on along the minus strand of JAQXWO010000066.1, from coordinate 10,171 downwards.
GGATACAAAGGAGATGAAAATGATGAGTACAGTGATAGGAATTGATCTGGGTACGTCAACGACTGAGGCTGCGGTCATTCGAAATGGCGTGCCGGTCATGGTTTTAAATGGAGAGGGAGAGGTCGTGATCCCCTCTGCGGTGGGGCTGGATGAGAACGGAAACTATATTATGGGTGAGCCGGCGAAGGAAAGATATCTGCTAGAGCCTGAGAGGACCGCAATCGAGATAAAGCGAAAGATCGGTACGGAAGAGAAAATTTATCTTGGACAGAAGGCACATACTCCTGTGGAGCTTTCTTCCATGATCCTCAGGTATGTGAAAGAATATGCGTCAGAATATCTGGGAGAAGAGATCTCTCGTGCGGTGATTTCAGTGCCGGCCTATTTTGATGACAGACAGAGACAGGCTACGGTGGAGGCCGGAAGACTGGCCGGTTTTCAGGTAGAGCGGATCCTCAATGAACCTACGGCTGCAGCCCTCAGTTATGGTCTTGGACATATGGAGGAGGAGAGCCACATTCTGGTCTATGACCTGGGAGGAGGCACTTTTGACGTGACTCTGCTGGAAATGTTCGGTGGAGTGCTGGAGGTAAAAGCCAGCAGCGGTGACAATAAGCTGGGCGGCAAGGATTTTGACGAGCGCCTGATGGATTATCTGATTCGGGAATTTCAGGCGAAATACGGCATTAATCTGCGCAGGGATATTCATGCCATGGTTAAGCTGAAGGAGAAAGCGGAGTGGTGCAAGAAGGAGCTCAGCGCCCGTGATTCCTGCAGGGTTGTCATTCCTTTTATTGCAAAAGTGAAGGACGAGCCTGTGGCACTGGATGAGACTGTTACGGTGGAAAAGTTTGAGAGCCTGATCGGAGATCTGGTGGAGCGGACGCACCATCCCATTGATGTAGTGCTGGCAGACAGCGGGCTTATGCCGTCGGAGATCGATCGTGTGCTTCTGGTAGGAGGCTCTACCAGAGTACCGCTGATCAGCAGAGATATTGAGAAATATCTTGGACAGAGTCCCTCCCGGGCGGTCAATCCGGATTATGCGGTGGCGGAAGGCGCAGCGATTCAGGCAGGCATGATGAATGGAATGATCAGCAGGGAAGATGGCCTGATCATGACGGATGTGAATCCATACACTCTTGGGGTTCGCACCTGGGATGGAGTGACAGATGACTGGATGAGTGTTGTTATTCCGCGAAATGTGACTATTCCTGTCACTCGAAAAGAGACATATTATACCAGTGATGATAATCAGACAAGGGCGGATATACGGGTATATCAGGGAGAGTCATCGATGGCCAGCCACAATCATTTTCTGGGAGAATTTCAGGTGCAGGGAATTCCAGCCAGACCTGCCGGAAAAGAACAGATCGAGGTGGAATTCTCTTATGATTTGAACGGTATACTGCAGGTTGCGGCTACGATCGTCAGCACACATTCTACAGCTTCGATCACCATCAATATGATGGAAGGACAGGAACGTATTGACGTCAGTAAATGGAAGGAAGCATCTGGAGCATCACAATTCCGTTCTTTGATCCGCCGGGCGGAGCGCATGATGAAGAAGCCGGAAATCAGGGAGGATTCATTTGTATACGATGATCTGGAAGAGGATGTTTACCTGCTCAAGAAGGCAATTCTGGAGGATGACATGGAAGCAGCTAGAGAAATCGAAGAAGATCTGATGGATATATTGGGAGAATGACAATGGAAGAATACTACAAGATACTGGGGTTGGAGCCGGGAGCAACGTCACAGGAAATTAAAAGGGCATATTTTTCTCTGGTGAGGAAGTATTCACCGGAATCAGAACCGGAGAAATTCCGTGAGATAAGAGAAGCATATGAACAATTGCAGAATCCTGTCCGGCAGGATGGGCCCGTGTTTCCGGAGCTTTCCGATCCCTGGGCGGTAAAGATACTGCAGCAGATCAGGAAATATCAGCAGCAGGGGCAGAAGCAACTGACGAGAGATGCCTGTGAGGAGGCATGGCGTATTTTTCCGGAGGAGCGTCAGTTTCTGTATCTGCTGGCTGTGGCTCAGAGGCAGGCCGGTAATACAGGAAAAGCCATCAAAAGCTGTGAACGGCTGGTAAAAGAAGAGCCGGAAAACCGGTGGTTCCGGAGGGAACTCGCGGTTTCATACATAGAACGGGGATTTACGAAAAAGGCTTATTATGCCTGCAAAGATGCATATGAGATGGGTTGCCGTGATAATGATTTTGTTTTGATGTATTCTGTGATATGCCATGAATCCGGTGACCTGCAGACTGGAATCAGTATTCTTCTGGAACTGGTGGAGCGGAAGAAACGCTGGCATCGTGAAGAAGTACCGGAGATCATTGAGGCATACTGTGGATTGCTGGCTATGGACGCATTGACCGGGATAAGACATTTTTCTGATATTATGAGCAGATTGAAAGAATTTATTGGATCCTGTTCTGTTTATATAGAAGAAAATGTGGAAATGCTCTGTTCCTGCCTGATGTATTTTATGACGCAGGATGGCTTTGGATCGGAGGAATATCGGCTGTCAGGAGATGTGCTTTCTGCTCTGGAAAACGTATGCCGGTCGGAAGAAAAACGGGGTGTAGTGAACGAACTGAAACTGCATTTTCTGTATGGACGCCTGAAGCGTGATCCACGGATCGGAGAAGAGATATCCAGATATATGGAGACAGCGTTTTTCATGGATGAGGATCCGTCTTTGCAAAAGTATGCAGTGACCGATACCAAACTCTGCATGCTGGAAAAAAGACAGGAGATGATCGGACAGCTTGAGATCCTCCGACAGGAGTATCCGGAGTGCTATGAGAAAATCCGGGAGTTTGCCAGGCAGCTTTGCGAAGGAAAAGATCTGCCCCGATTGAAAGCATCTTTGCTGAAGCAGTATATCAGCATGTCCAATTATCATGGAGGTGGATATTATTTTGAGGAATATCCACAGGAAAAGGCGCATGTGAGAGGGAGAGTCGTGCACGATGGATCATGGGACGAGCCATATGTGAGAGAGACGAAAAAGATCGGAAGGAATGATCCTTGTCCCTGCGGAAGCGGAAAGAAGTATAAGCAGTGCTGTGGGCGGTAAGACAGAACCTGAAGAAGCTAAAAGAGCAAAAGAAAACCACATCAGACCATAACCGGTGCGATGTGGTTTTTTTTATCGTGATCAGCTCATTTTCCGTCTGATATTCGCTCTCTTTCTCAGGGTAGGATCCAGGATCTTCTTGCGGATACGAAGGCTCTTCGGTGTTACCTCCAGAAGCTCATCCGTATCGATGAATTCCAGTGCCTGTTCCAGACTCAGGATCTTGGCCGGAGTCAGTTTCAGAGCTTCATCGGAACCGGAGGCACGGGTATTGGTCAGATGCTTGGTCTTGCAGACATTCAGTTCAATATCCTCCGGCTTGGCACTCTGGCCGATGATCATGCCGGAGTACACCTTTTCACCCGGTGTGATAAACATGGTACCGCGGTCCTGGGCATTGAAGATACCGTATGCCACGGCTTCTCCGGACTCAAATGCGATCAGGGAACCCTGGCTGCGGTACTGCAGGTCTCCCTTGTAGGGGCCGTAGCCATCGAAGATCGTATTCATGATGCCGTTTCCTTTGGTATCAGTCATGAATTCGCCGCGATATCCGATCAGTCCACGGGAAGGAATGGAAAATTCCAGACGGGAATAACCGCCCTGTCCGATGCTCATGCCCTGCAGTTCACCTTTGCGAAGGCTCAGCTTCTGGATGACGGTTCCGGAGAATTCCTCCGGCACATCGATATATGCCAGCTCCATGGGCTCCAGCTTTTTGCCCCTCTCATCTGTCTTGTAGATGACTTCCGCTTTGCTGACAGCAAACTCATACCCTTCCCGGCGCATGGTCTCGATCAGAATGGACAGATGCAGTTCTCCACGTCCGGATACCTTGAAGGTATCGGTATCTTCCGTATCCTCCACTCTCAGGCTGACGTCCGTATTCAGCTCACGGAACAGACGGTCACGCAGATGACGGGAGGTGACATATTTTCCCTCCTGACCTGCAAGAGGGCTGTCATTGACGATGAAATTCATGGCGATGGTCGGCTCGGATATTTTCTGGAACGGAATCGGGTCCGGAGCATCCGCTGCACAGATCGTGTCTCCGATATGGAGATCTGCGATACCGGAAATAGCCACAATAGAACCGATGGTGGCAGAGGACACTTCGACTTTGTTTAATCCGTCGAATTCATAAAGCTTGCTGATTTTTACTTTCTGTTTTTTGTCAGGATCATGGTGGTTCACAAGGACAGCTTCCTGGTTGATGCGGATCGTACCGCGATCCACTTTGCCGACACCGATGCGTCCTACGTATTCATTGTAGTCGATGGTACTGATCAGCATCTGGGTAGGACCATTTTCATCCCCCTCCGGAGCAGGAATATAATTCAGAATAGTTTCAAAGAGGGGCTCCATGCTGGTGGAAGGCTGTTCCAGATCCAGAGTGGCGTATCCGTCTTTGGCAGAAGCAAACACAAAGGGACAGTCCAGCTGCTCGTCCGAAGCATCCAGCTCGATAAAGAGCTCCAGGACTTCGTCGATCACTTCATTCGGGCGTGCTTCCGGCCGGTCGATCTTGTTGATACATACGATGACAGGAAGATCCAGCTCCAGGGCTTTGCGCAGGACAAATTTGGTCTGGGGCATGGAACCCTCGAAGGCATCCACCACAAGAATGACTCCGTTTACCATTTTCAGGACACGCTCTACTTCGCCTCCGAAATCAGCATGTCCGGGTGTATCGATAATGTTGATCTTTGTATCCTTATAAAATACTGCAGTGTTTTTGGAAAGGATGGTAATACCGCGTTCGCGCTCCAGGTCGTTGGAATCCATGACCCGTTCTGCCACCTCCTGATTGGCGCGGAATACACCGCTCTGTTTCAGAAGTTCATCTACAAGAGTTGTCTTTCCATGGTCTACGTGTGCGATAATTGCTATATTTCTGATATCTTCTCTAATCATAAATTCCTCCTGGTAAGTATACAGTTCATCCATGCACAACTCATGATTTTATCATGATTTTTTGAGATTACAAGAGGGGAGAAATAAAAAACAGGAAAAAAATATGGAAATTGTGTTCTAAATCAGAAACAGAGAGAATAGATATAGATAGTACAGGATACAAAAAAAGATAATCGGCGGTTCCGGAATATACAGAGGGCCGCGATGCTTCTTAATATAGAAGGGAGAAACATGCTTTATGACAGATAAGATCATTGAAAACAATCAGGCGTCCATTATGGGGAAAATTGCATCCGGGTTCACATTCAGCCACGAAGTATACGGAGAGGGCTTTTACATGATGGATGTTTCGGTACAGAGACTCAGCGATTCCACAGATACCATTCCGGTCATGATATCAGAGCGTCTGATCGACGTGACCCGGGACTACGTAGGAGAATACATTCAGATTTATGGACAGTTCCGTTCCTACAACCGGCATGAGGAGAAAAAGAACAGACTGGTACTCTCGGTATTTGCACGGGAGATCAGCTTTACAGAGGAGGAAAATGATAAGATCAAGAGCAATCAGATTTTTCTGGATGGCTACATCTGCAAAAACCCGGTGTACCGCAGGACACCTCTCGGCAGAGAAATCGCGGATATGCTGCTGGCAGTCAACCGTCCCTACGGAAAATCAGACTACATTCCCTGTATCTGCTGGGGGAGAAATGCCAGATTTGCTTCAGGCTTTGAAGTAGGAGGACATGTTCAGATCTGGGGCAGGATACAGAGCAGGGAGTATGTGAAAAAACATGAGGATGAATCCACAGAAAAAAGAGTAGCATACGAAGTATCGGTCAGCAAGCTGGAATATCTGTAACACTCAGAACAATTATTCCTGCGGGCAATGGGACCTGACAATGTATTTGCATTTTGAACAGAGATGTAGTAGAATATCTATAATTTCTACTTCTTTGTAAGAGGAGAGCATTCAGGCGGAGAAGCAGACCGGACCGCACATGAAGGGCGGGACCGCATACAGACAGAATTCGATGAGGTGTGAAAGATGAGCAAACGATATATACATATCTTCTGTGGAACAGGTATGGGAAAAACGTCGGCTGCCCTTGGAAAAGGTATACGCGAAGCGAGTGAAGGGAAAAATGTATTTCTGATCCAGTTTCTGAAAGAAAAACAGTCCGGCAGTGAAAAGAGTTTTTACGACCGGCTGGAGCCGGATGTCAAACTGTTCCGGTTTGAGAAATTTCCGGAAAATTTTGAAAGCCTGACAGAGCGCGAGAAAGAAGAAGAGATACGCAATATCAAAAACGGACTGAACTTTGCCAAGAAAGTCCTGGTGACCGAAGAATGCGATGTCCTGATCCTGGATGAGATTCTGGGGCTTACCGATAAAGGCATCGTCACCATCGACGAACTCCGGAATCTGATCGACTCCGTGGGAGAACAGACATCACTGTACCTTACCGGCACCTGCCGCTGCGAAGAACTGTGGGACAGCGTAGACGAAGTCACCGAAATGGTCACCCGGTACCGTGCTGCCGACCACAGTGGACAGTCAGAGTAAAATACACTGCTGTATTATATAGAAGATATTGGAATAAAAACAGCTTATTCAGAAAACCTGCCGCAATGATACATAGATAATCTGTGTTGTAAAAACACATGATTTATTTATATATTGCGGCAGGTTTTGCTGTCAATCTAAGTGTAGGGGAATATTATTGAAATATTTGAACTGAAAAAAGTGACAAAACCCGTTGACAACCCCTCTTCCCGGTGTTATAGTTATGAAAAATTCAGATTTGATAGAGGTTGCGTGATTCAAAAGTAGGAGGCATGATGCATACAGGTGCAGATGAGTGCTGCTGAAAGGGGAGAGCGCCGAAAAATGGCATTTCCTGCAGTTTGCCGTTTTGGGCATGGGATGAATAATTCCATGACTGTCATCGCGATACGATGGAGGGCTATCTTTCGAAGGATTTCTTTTTAAGTGTTCTTTGGGACTGCCTTTTGACAGTCCTGTTTTTATGCAATGATGAATGTGCGAAATTGAAGGAGGATGAATAAATGTCAGTTTTTACAGGTGCAGGTGTGGCTGTTATTACACCGATGTATGACAACGGAGAAGTTAATTATGAGGAACTGGGCAGGATCCTGGAGGATCAGATCGCGCATAAGACCGATGCAATCATTATCTGCGGTACGACCGGTGAGGCATCTACGCTGTCTCATGAAGAGCATCTGGATGTGATCCGTTATGCGATCCAGAAGGTAGCGAAGCGTATTCCGGTGATTGCAGGCACAGGTTCCAACTGTACTGAGACGGCTGTTTATCTGTCACAGGAAGCTGAGAAAGCGGGAGCCGATGCAGTGCTTGTAGTGACCCCCTATTATAATAAGGCTACGCAGAACGGATTAAAGAGACATTTTTCAGAGGTTGCCAATTCCATTCATATTCCGGTGATCCTGTACAATGTGCCGGGCCGTACCGGATGCAATATTCAGCCGGAGACAGCAGTATGGCTGGCTAAAAATGTAGAAAATATCGTGGCGATCAAGGAGGCCTCCGGCAATATTTCTCAGATTGCGAAGCTGATGAGACTGGCAGACGGATGTATCGATCTCTATTCCGGAAATGATGATCAGATCGTTCCGATCATGAGCCTCGGAGGCAAGGGCGTCATTTCAGTGCTCTCCAACGTGGCGCCGGAGCAGACCCACAATATCGCGGCTGCTTTTCTGGAGGGTGACGTCAGGAAGAGCTGCGAGCTTCAGCTGCAGGCGCTGGATCTGGCCGATGCGCTGTTCTGTGAAGTAAATCCGATTCCGGTGAAGAAGGCAATGAATCTTCTTGGATGGGCAGCAGGTCCCCTTCGCGCACCTCTTTATGAGATGGAGGAAGAGCATGCGGCGCAGCTTGAAAAAGCGATGAAAGAGTACGGGATTCTTTAAAGAGAAAAAAGAAAAGGAATAAACGATATGACAAGAATAATTTTGAGCGGATGCTGTGGTTATATGGGACGTGTGATCACGGATATTGTATCATCAGATGAAGATGCGGTGATCGTGGCAGGATTTGACCTGGCCGGTCAGGGCAGTCAGGAATACCCGGTATTTGTGAAGCCCGGAGACTGCGATGTGGAGGCGGATGTTCTGGTAGATTTTTCCTCCCCGAAGGCACTGGACGGGCTGCTTGACTATTGTATCGCAAAAAAACTTCCGGCAGTGTTCTGTACGACAGGATATACGGATGATCAGATGGAGAAGATCCACAGCGCAGCGGATCAGATCGCAGTGATGAAATCAGCCAATATGTCTCTTGGCATCAATCTTCTGATGAAATTGCTGAAGGACGCAGCCAGGGTACTGGCGCCGGCAGGCTTTGATATGGAAATCGTGGAAAAGCATCACAATCTGAAAGTGGATGCTCCCAGCGGCACAGCACTGGCTCTGGCAGACAGTATGAATGAAGCGCTGGATCAGGCGTATACTTATAAATACGACCGTTCCCAGGAGAGAAAGCGCAGAGACAAATATGAGATTGGCATCAGTGCTGTCAGAGGCGGGAATATCGTCGGAGAGCATGAGATCATTTTTGCAGGTCTGGATGAAGTGATTGAAGTAAAGCATACTGCCTATTCCAAGGGAGTGTTTGCCAAGGGCGCTGTGCAGGCTGCCAAATATATGGCAGGCAGACCGGCCGGATTTTACGATATGGGAGATGTCGTGCTGGCACAGGTGTGAGAAGTCATACGGATACGGAGGAGAAAGTTTATGAAAAAAGTAGTTAAATTTGGAGGAAGCTCTCTGGCGAGCGCAGAGCAGTTCTGTAAAGTCAGAGAGATTATTCATGCGGACAAGTCAAGAAGATTTGTGGTGCCGTCTGCACCGGGCAAGCGGTTTTCCGGAGATACCAAGGTGACGGATATGCTGTATGCCTGCTACAATGCAGCCTCAGCCAACAGCGATATCAGTGGAAAAATCGCTTCCATCCAGGCGAGATATCAGGAGATTATTGACGGCCTTGGACTGGAACTTTCTCTGGATGAGGAGTTCGCGAAGATCAAGAAGGCCTTTGAAGAGCAGGCCGGAAGTGATTATGCTGCATCCAGAGGTGAATACCTGAATGGTATCCTGATGGCTGCCTACCTTGGATATGAGTTTGTAGATGCGGCAGAAGTAATCTGCTTTGATGAAGACGGTGTGTTCGATGCAGAAAAGACAGACCGGGTCATGAGAGGACGGCTGGATGGCCTGGAAAATGCAGTCGTTCCCGGATTCTACGGAGCAATGCCGGACGGCAGCATCAAGACATTCTCCAGAGGCGGTTCCGATATCACCGGTTCCATCGTGGCAAGAGCGATCCATGCAGATCTGTATGAGAACTGGACGGACGTGTCGGGATTTCTGGTGACCGATCCTCATATTGTAAAGGATCCGGTGACGATCGAGACGATCACCTACCGTGAACTGCGGGAGCTTTCCTATATGGGAGCTACGGTACTTCATGCGGATTCCATTTTCCCGCTCCGTAAAGAAGGCATTCCGATCAATATCAAGAATACCAACCGTCCCCAGGACCCTGGCACACTGATCGTGGAGAGCACCTGCCACCGCCCGAAGTATACTATCACCGGTATTGCCGGCAAAAAAGGCTTCTGTGCCATCAATATTGAAAAGGATCAGATGAACTCCGAGATCGGATTTGGCAGAAAGGTGCTCCAGGTATTCGAAGAAAATGGAATTTCCTTTGAGCATGTTCCTTCAGGTATCGATACGTTTACCGTGCTCGTTCATCAGTCAGAATTTATGGAGAAAGAGCAGAGCGTGATCTCCGGGCTTCACAGAGCTGTCAATCCGGATACACTGGATCTGGAGGCAGATCTGGCACTGATCGCTGTGGTAGGTCGGGGCATGCGTGCAAACCGTGGTACTGCTGCAAGGATTTTTGCTGCTCTGGCTCACGCAAACATCAACGTGAAGATGATTGACCAGGGTTCCAGTGAGCTGAATATCATTATCGGAGTCCACAATGAAGATTTTGAGGCTGCAGTAAAAGCAATCTATGATATTTTTGTGATGACTCATTTATAAAATGTCAGGGAGAGGTGTTTTATGGGACTGCGAAGAGACCGGATGCTGTTTCCGGGGGGAAAAAAGAAGG
>JAQXWO010000065.1 GCA_029225485.1 Lachnospiraceae bacterium | reverse complement strand
CTCAGCAAAGGATTCGCTCCGAGTCTCCGTCAGCAATGGATCTCGCCTCCGGCTAAAAGCACCCGCTAAATGTTTGCTTAGAGGTATCCCGATGCTGCACGGGGCTGTATTTCAAATACACGTGAATTACTGTTCACATATCTGATTGAAGTACAGCTGCGAATCAGGAAACGCGCCGCACGCTGGTCTTGGTCTTGCGCTTTGCCAGTTCTTCTTTCCACTCTACCTGATATACCAGACCGTGGAATACAACACTCATCATAATACCACAGATCACATCGATCACCGAATGCTGATCCAGAAATACGGTGGATGCACAGATCAGAATCATGATCACAAAATGCACGCCGATCGTTGCTTTGCGGTGCTTCAGTCCATCCAGACTGCAGACTGCCTGAAACATCATCACGGTGTTCATTACATGGATCGACGGACAGACATTGGTCGGTGTGTCGATCGCTCTCAGGCAGCGGACAAGGTTGTACAGAACTCCTGTCTCGTGGGGATTGTCTGCCAGACGCAGATTCAATCCGGTCGGGAAGAAATAGTAGATACACAGGCAAACGGTCAACCCGGAAAATACCATCAGGCAAAGTCTGGAATAATCCTGCCATCCCCGCTTCAGAAACCAGACAAACATGCCCACAATATACACATACCAGAATACATACGGTATAATAAAGACTTCACAGAACGGAATCATCTCATCCAGCTTACAGTGGATGATGTACTTCGGCACTACCGTTTTCTCCAGCCACTGAAATGCTGCCAGATAAAAAATCAGATACAGTACCGCTATCATATACGGATATTTCTTAAACCAGCTTTTCACTTTCTCCAGTCTCATGACACCTCTCCCCATTCAGACGGCTCTCACTTCTGCCGCCGTAAATCATATCACTTTTCCATGCTCCCCGCAACGTCACTTTCAGCGAAAAAACAGGGGTTTTCCTGCCTTTTCCTGTGCTGACTGCACAGAACCTGACGCTGTATTTCAATCGCTGTCCATGCCGCTCAGAGTAATATATTTTATGTCCCTCCCCCGGTGGCCATTCCTCCCTGAGGCATGTACGGCGAAACATTCAGGCAGCTGTTCAGAAGTGTTCCGAAACTTTACGGGATCTGCGGGCTTGAGTCATTCTAGCACCTTTTCTCTGCCTTGTCACAGACTTTCGTTTTTTTTAAGAAAGATAAGAAAAATTTCTTTTTTCGTCACAAACGTTTTGATGACACGTTTATATGGTCAGAAGACGCATCCAGAGAGGCCGATTCATGGAACTTCCGGAACTGCTTCACCGCGGTCTCCCGGTCATCGTCGAACATCCTCAGGATCAGACTGCAGTCTACCTGGTTCCAGTTGTAATACCCCAGATAGGTGCGGTAACTGCTCCACCAGTAATCTCTGATATTCGTGACATATCCCTTTTTCACAGGAAGAAGGTGGATTTCTCTGCATCTGTCTTTGATGTCCGGCTCAAGTCTGATCGTCCTCTTCTCTGTGACCGACAGTTGTTCTTCCGCTCTGAGCGTTTTCGGCATCTGCTTCCCTTTGACACGGTGAGCCGCAAATCCGGCTATGACTTTACGGATCCCGGTATTGATCATTGTCCTGCCAGCTCCCCCAAGCAGCAGACACACCGTCTCATTGGTGATGCAGAAGGCATACAATTTAAAATTGTCTGTATGCTGAATACCGAGGACAATATCAAGCAATATTTTCTTGTCTCTTTCATCAGCAAGAATATTAAGATGTCCCTGTAATACATAATAATAGATGTGCTCATACCCACTTTGACGTGTCATGTCAGAATCCCCCTCAAATTGAAACTTGATTTATTCCTGTACCATCCCCGGTTCATAAAGGATATCACATCTTTATTGTTTTTTCAATATTCTGCATCATTTAGTGTCATTTAATTTTATCTGTAAATGGCACCATTTTGTATGTTTATATTTCGATTTTACAGATACCAAAATGCTACGATTTGTTGCATTTCTGATTCAGCAAAAAAACAGACATTCAGAATCACCCGAATGTCTGTTTCTGTCCGGCGGTGTCACTCACCGTCACCGGCTGTGCTCCGCACATTCTCTACTGTCCCGCTGCTGCCGCCGTATAGGTCTGTCCGTATGCGGCGCTGTATTCATTCAGCCTGCTGATGATCTGCTCCGCGTCAGTCCCCGTTACCGGTGTCGGCTGATAATTGTTATACCCGGAAGCCGAGCTCACCCTGCACGGAATAATACTGATATCATCAGAATCTTTCACGCCTGCAGCGCTGACCGTAAATGTCTGCTGGAAAATGATCGTATCCATATCCGACGGTGCACTGTTTCCGCCAAAGCAGAAATTGGCCAGGCTGTAGACAATATACTTTCCATTGTATTTTTCGATTCCCTGAAGCACATGAGGATGATGACCGACTACAAGGTCAGCACCGCTGTCCACCGCCGTATGAGCCAGTGACACCTGCGTATCATCCGGATAATTCTGTTTTTCACTGCCCCAGTGGAATGCAACGATCACCAGCTTCGCTCCCTGTTTTCTGGCTCTGGCGATCGTCTCCTTTACCTGGCTTTCCCGCTCCATGCCTACATCCAGCACATAAATACCGATAAATGCCGTCTTGATTCCGTTGACACTGCGGAAGGCAATATTGTCGCCCAGACAATAATCAATGCCGGCCTCTGTCAATGCCAGCTCCGTATCCGTCAGACTCTCCGCGCCGTAATCACTGCTGTGATTGTTCGCCAGAGTCACCACTTCCACCGAACCGGAATTCAGTACCTCTGTATAAGACGGGTCTCCCTTAAAGGCATACTGCTTGTTCTCCCTGGTGCCGGAATCCGTCAGCGTCCCCTCCAGATTCGCAAAGGTCACATCATCCTGACTGAGGATGTCCCTGACATTCTGGAAGAAGTAAGCATGGCCGTTCACGGCATCAAAAGCATTAAAACTCGTAGAGGTGTTAAAGGACTGATCTGTACCAAGAGTACAGTCTCCGATGGTACTGACTGTCACCGTCCTCTCTTCACTTACTGTCACGGTACAGGTCTGGCTTTCCATCCCTGCTGCTGTCACACGGACTGCCGCCGTACCATTTCCCACCGCAGTGACTTTTCCATTCTGTTCCACGGAAATGACTCCGGAATCCATGGATTCATAATTCACATTTTTCAGAAGCGCTCCCTCCGGTTCGGCTTTTACACCAAGCCCGAAACTCTCACCCGGAAAAAGAGCCGCCTCCGTCTGATTCAGTGAAAATGACTCTGCATCCTCCAGAGTGGATACCACAGGGCTGGAACAGTTTCCTGCCTTATCTCTGGTATAAAAACGATACACGGTACCTTCTTTGTATGTAAGTGCACCGGTATACTTCTGATAGAGAGGAAGCTCAAAATAAGCATCCTCACCGGTCTCCGCATAATAAATATCTTCCACCGAAGAGCGGGCGTCTACCGCTGTCAGGATCACCTTTGTATCTTCTTTTTTAATCTCCAGTACAGGAGCATCTCCATCCAGATATTCCAGCTCGATCCTTGCTTTTCTGGAGGTACTTTCTGTTTTTACCTCTGCATCCAGGATCCAGTCATCAGCATTTACAGTAATCAGACCGTTTTCATCCGGCTGATATGTTGTCCCGTTGATCAGCACTGAAGTAATGGCTTCATTCTTTACGTACATTTTAAGCTGCACCGGATAAGAAGAACACCAGGAGGAAGGTTCATCCTCCACCATCACTACAAGTCCCTGATCGGCCGTCACATTCCGGCTCTTCTGTTTCCGTTCCAGCGAACCGCGCACTGCACTGACTGCGATCAGAATAAGAAGCACCGCAAACATCACTACAGCAGCCAGCATGATCAGCTCCTTGCTGTGTATGCCTTTCTGCCCCAGATGATCCAGCCTGTCCCTGATACCGGCACTTACGCCGGATACCCTCTCTGAAAGCCTGCCGGACTTATCGATGTCCCTGACCGGCTTTTCTTTTTTCTCTGATTCATCTGCCGGTTCTTTTTCCATTGGTGTATCCGGGCCGTCAGAATCTTTTGGGGAAGATTTTTCTGCAGGCGCATCTTTACCAGAATGCTTTGACATCTGTATACCGGTCCCTGTTTCTTCCTCGTCCTCTCCCCGCCGGAGCATCTGCTCCATATGATTGAGACGCCTGCGCCGCTCCCGGGAGGATTGCTGCAGACTGTGTGCGGCAGTATTCTTCTCTTCCGCCCGGGAACTCTGTTCTGCTTTCGGATCTGCAACTTCTTTTTCCAGGGATTCCGATCCTTCTTTCGGAACTGCCGAACCTTCTTCTGCAGCTTCCGCTCCTGCTTTGAGGACTGCCGACTCTTCTGCCGGCTCTTCCTGTCCCTCTTTCAGAACTGCTGACTCTTTTGTCCGGGTCTCCTGTCCCGCCTTCGGGGCTGCTGACTCTTTCGTCCGGGTCTCCTGTCCTGCCTTCGTGAATGCCGGTTCTTCTCCCGAAGCTTGTCGTTCCACCTTCGAAACTTCCGGTTCTTCTTTCAGGTCTTCCGATCCTGCTCTCAGAATTGCCGGTTGTTCTTCCGGCGTCTCCTGTTCTTCTCCCGGAATTCCCCGCTCTGTCTCCTGCTCTTTGCGTCGCTGCGCTTCCTCCGCACGCCGTTTTTTCTTCTCTTCTTCCCGTCTTTCGCGGTTCTGCTTTTGTTTTTCTTTCCAACCTTCCAGCAGCCCTGACGCTCTGGAAGCAACTGCAGCTACAGCCTTTTTCCCACGCTGAAATTCTTCTGTACTGTCATCATCCAGGATCTGTTCAAATTCATCCTCGGACTCAGTTGCTTTTTTCTTTGTCCCAACTGTCCGAACCTGCGGTTGTCCCTGCTCCTGGCTCTGCTCTTCTGTCTGCTGTGCCTGCTTTCTCTTTTTGGGGTCCGGTTCCTCCCCTTGCTGGAGGGCCCGGACAATATCCATCAGCTGTTCGACGTTATCCGCCGTCATTCGTTGTTTTTTCATTATTTAAAGTATGACACTCCCGACTCAAAGACCTTCAGGTCCTGCTCCCCGTAAATGTTGACTGCAACAGAATCGCCGCGGCGCTCTGAGTGCGCCATCTTACCGAATACACGTCCGTCCGGACTGGTAATTCCCTCGATTGCAAAGTAGGAACCATTGACATTCCACTCTTCCTCGCCCACACAGATGTTGCCGTCCGGGTCGCAGTACTGGGTCGCTACCTGACCGTTGGCAAAGAGCTTCTGGAGCCATTCCTTATTAGCCACGAAACGTCCCTCACCGTGGGATGCCGGATTGACATACACACCGCCTGCCTGGGCTCCTGCCAGCCACGGAGATTTTTGGGATACGACCTTTGTATATACCATCCTGGAAATATGGCGTCCGATGGTGTTGTAGGTCAGTGTCGGAGAATCCTGTGCCTGTCCGGTGATCTCACCGTAAGGTACGAGTCCCAGCTTGATCAGAGCCTGGAAACCGTTGCAGATACCAAGTGCCAGTCCGTCCCGCTCATTCAGAAGCTTCATGACTGCTTCTTTAATCTTTGCATTCTGGAATGCCGTCGCAAAGAATTTCGCAGAACCATCCGGCTCATCACCTGCGGAGAATCCGCCCGGGAACATGATGATCTGTGCCTGACTGATGGCCTTCTCAAATACTTCCACAGAATCGCGGATGCCCTCTGCAGTCAGATTGCGGAATACCTTTACATCCACATCCGCACCGGCACGCTCAAATGCCTTTGTGCTGTCATACTCGCAGTTGGTACCCGGGAATACCGGAATGAATACCCGCGGTTTTGCCACTTTATTGCGGCATACATATACCTTCTCCGGGATGTAGCATCCATTCTCATAAGAAGCTGTGCTGTCTTTCTCTGAGAAGAAATATGCAGAAGGTCCGTCTGTCGGATTGCCATCCAGATCAAGACCGCCGCCCACGGTAGGAAGGCCGGACTCTGTCTTGAATACTCTCTCCAGAGTGCCCTTCCAGGCAGCCAGTGCTTCGTCGACCGGAATCGATACATTCTTATATTCAAATACGCCCTTGTCTGTCACCTCTCCGACTACGGTATAGGTGATGGCAAGACTGCCCACCTGTCCGTCCGGCACCTCGGCTACGATATCACCGAAGCCTGCGGTGAACAGATCACGCTCATCCACATTGTGCTCAATCTTAAATCCAAGACCGTTTCCGAAGGCCATCTTGGAAAGTGCTGCTGCAAGACCCTTGCCGTCAAGCGCATAAGCGGAAATGATTCTGCCTGCCTTGATGTCCTCGTGGAACTTGCCGTACTGATCCATGATCTGGCTGTATACCGGACGGTCATATTCATCTTTCTCGATCTTCAGAAGTACCAGCTTGCTGCCTGCCTTCTTCAGTTCCGGAGTGATGATATCTTTATCACTTGCCACATCGACAGCGAACGATACCAGTGTGGGTGGCACATCGATCTCATTGAAGGTACCGGACATACTGTCCTTTCCTCCGATGGACGGCAGTCCGAATCCCAGCTGAGCCTCATAGGCGCCCAGAAGGGCTGCCACCGGCTGGCTCCATCTCTTCGGATCCTCAGTCATCCTGCGGAAGTACTCCTGGAAGGTGAAACGGATCTTGCTGTAATCTCCGCCATTTGCCACGATCCTTGCCACAGATTCCACGACTGCATACTGTGCTCCGTGATACGGACTCCAGCTGGACAGATAGGGATCAAAACCGTAGCTCATCATGGTCACTGTATCCGTCTTGCCCTTCAGCACCGGCAGCTTCGCTACCATCGCCTGGGTCTCGGTCAGCTGATACTTTCCGCCGTAAGGCATAAATACGGAGCCTGCTCCGATGGAACCGTCAAACATCTCCACCAGACCCTTCTGGGAACAGCAGTTCAGATCAGCCAGGGTATCCAGCCATTTGCCGCGGACATCCGCCACTTCATTTCTCACAAAATATTTATCCGTCTCAGAAGGCATCTCCACGGTTACGGAAGTCTCCTGATGCGCACCGTTGGTATCCAGGAATGCACGGGAAATATTTACGATCTCTTTGTCTCTCCAGATGAGCACCAGTCTCGGATCCTCCGTCACCACTGCCACCTGCACAGCTTCCAGATTCTCCTCATCCGCATAAGCCATGAACTGATCCACATCCTTCGGATCTACCACGACTGCCATACGCTCCTGAGACTCGGAGATCGCCAGTTCTGTACCATCCAGACCGGCATATTTCTTCGGCACCTTGTCCAGATAGATCTGAAGTCCCGGAGCCAGCTCGCCGATGGCTACGGATACTCCGCCTGCACCGAAGTCGTTGCACTTCTTGATCAGCTTACTTACCTCTGCACGGCGGAACAGACGCTGGATCTTACGCTCGGTAGGCGCATTTCCCTTCTGTACCTCGGCGCCGCAGACCTCGATGGAAGCCTCTGTATGCACCTTGGAAGAACCGGTAGCGCCGCCGATACCGTCACGGCCGGTCCGGCCGCCCAGCAGAATAATGATATCTCCCGGATCGGAATTTTCACGGATGACTGCACTTCTGGGAGCAGCACCCATGACGGCGCCGATCTCCATACGCTTCGCCACATAATCCGGATGGTAGATCTCCTTCACATAACCGGTGGCAAGACCGATCTGGTTGCCGTAGGAGCTGTAGCCGTGAGCAGCCTCACGCACCAGCTTCTTCTGGGGCAGCTTACCCTTCAGCGTATCCTTCACAGATGCAGTCGGATCCGCAGCGCCGGTCACACGCATAGCCTGATATACATAAGTACGTCCGGAAAGCGGGTCACGGATCGCACCGCCCAGACAGGTGGCAGCACCACCGAAAGGCTCGATCTCCGTCGGATGATTGTGAGTCTCATTCTTGAAGTTCACCAGCCACTCCTCTGTCTCTCCGTCGATCTCCACCGGAACCACGATACTGCAGGCATTGATCTCGTCGGATTCCTCCTGATCCTGCAGCCTGCCCTCTTTTTTCAGCCTGCGCATCGCCATCAGGGCCAGATCCATCAGACAGATGAACTTGTCATCTCTGCCCTTGAAGATCTCCTTGTGGTCAGCCACATATTTCTCATAAGCGCCCTGGATCGGAGCCTGATAATATCCGCCCTCAAAGGTCACATCCTTCAGCTCTGTGGAGAAGGTGGTATGACGGCAGTGGTCGCTCCAGTAGGTGTCCAGTACACGGATCTCCGTCATGGACGGATCGCGCTTCTCTTCGTTTTTAAAGTAATTCTGAATATGCTGGAAGTCCTTGAAAGTCATAGCCAGATTCAGAGAACGGTACAGCTCCAGCAGCTGATCCTCTGCCATATCAGCAAAGCCGTCAAAAATGATCACATCTGCCGGCTCCTCAAACTCTGTCACCAGAGTCTCCGGCTTCACAAATCCGGTCTCTCTGGAGTCCACCGGATTGATGCAGTGATTCTTGATGGCTGCAAATTCATCCTCTGTCACATCTCCCACTACCACATAGGTCGTAGCGGAACGGATGATCGGTTCCTCATCCTCTTTCAGAAAGCGCACGCACTGTACCGCGGAGTCCGCTCTCTGGTCAAACTGTCCCGGCAGAAACTCTACCGCGAATACTTTATCACTCTCTCCCATGGGGAAAGTCTCTTCATATAAATCATCTACCGGTGGTTCAGAAAATACCGTGCGGCATGCCGCCTGATATACTTCATCCGAAATATGCTCAACATCATAACGAATCAGAATACGGATCTTCTCCAGACCCTTCACGCCCAGATAGCTCTTCACCTCGTGAGTGAGCCCCTTCGCGGCAACCGCAAACTCTGGCTTCTTTTCTACATAAATTCTTCTTACCTCGCTCATTAAGGAACCTCCCGTGAAATGCCTGACAAAACATGGAACTGCCTGTCAGATGAACTGCTTCTTATTTAATAATATTTCTAGCCGAATTCTATCATAACTGCCGGGATATGACAAGATTCAAGTTTGTGTTTCAGGAAGTACATTCCTGTTTACTGCACGAGACTGTATTTCAATCAAACGCGTGCACAGTAATGACTCTATTTTACTTTGATCAATATATTTTTTGAAACTTTCTTATAATTTCCGGCAGCCGCAGCAGTGATTCTGATTTTGTAAGTCCCTTTGGGGGTACCTTTCTTTATGGTCACTTTTCCTTTGGACGATACGGTGAGACGTTTTGATAAAGAAGTATACGTCAGCTTTCCGCGTCCGGATGCGGAAGCTTTGATGTAGAAACTCATTGATTTCTTTTTTACAGAAGAAGCTTTGCAGGTTTTATATACCTGCGCAGATGTCTTGACAGAAATTTTCTGTGCTCTCTGTTTTATCTCAAACGTCCTTGTGACGGTTCCTGAATATAGTTCCCGGAACGTAACTGTTACTTTATAGGTTCCTGCATTTTTACGGCCTGACGAATATTTTACCGTATAATAACTGCCGGAAATCACATTTCCTGTCCTGTCTTTTACTGTGACATTCGGTGTCTTCTTTTTCCCGTCATACGTATATACCGTACTGGAAAGTGTAATCGTCTCCGGTGATTCGATAGCGACAGATGCGGCAATCCATCCACATGAGGAGCATTTGTACGTCACCATTCCTGAATTGAAAAGAGTCGCTTTGGAAACATCTGCTGTTAAGGTATGCTTTGCAGCAGGAATGATCTGCTGTGCCGTAAGGATCTCGCCGCAGACACCGCAATGGCTCCCTTCTGTCTTTCCTGTCTCCGAACAGGTCGGCGCAACGGCAGCATCCGTCACAATCTTATGCCCGGCAGACGGAATGATTCCTGTGACAGAGGATACTCTGCAATTGTCGACAACACAGACGGTTTCCTCATATCCCGGTCTGGTGCAGGAAGGATTCACCCTGTTGACAGATTCTTTCGTATAGTTCTTATTTAAGTATTCTTTATATCCGTTGGAATACAGCACATACATCCTGTGCGGATGCGCACTTTCATATCGGGTACCTGTAAGTGTTACCTGACGAAGGTAAGTCCCGTATGCATACCCTTTGATGCCTTTATATTCCACCCATTTCCAGTTGCCAGAACCGCCGCTGTAGTATACTTTGCACACAGCTCCTTCAGGAATAGCGATCAACATCTTTGACAAGCCGGCCGAAGAAGATTTCGGCTTGTCATTCACTGCGAGAGTGCCGCTTGTTCCAAAGGGCTCCGCATAATAAAAGGAAGATGTGACAGAACCGCTGCCTCCGTTTGTGATTCCGGGAATGCGTATAATACCCTTTAGTTCCGCACTTACGATACTGGCCTTTGTTTTGACTACATTTTGAAAAGAACCACCTGTCTCATGGATAATCATATGGTTCCCTGAGGATATACCGGCATAAATAGCGACATGTCCGGAATACCATATAATATCACCCAGCTGAGCTTTGGACAGATCCGTACCGATATTGGTACCGCAGTTTTTAAGCTTTGTTCTGTTTGCCCAGAAATTAAATCCGAATTTTTCGTAGATCCGGCAGATAAAACCGGAACAGTCCGCACCGGGATTGGCGCCGTCGATCGTCTTCCCGCCCCACACATAGGGTACTTTACCAATATACTGGGAAGCACAGTCAATGATCTGCTGTCCGGTAGCAGATCCGGCTGCAGATGCGGTTATTCCCATAGTGCCAAAGCAGAACATAAGCAGAATAAGAACCGATAAATACAGTTTTTTTAGTCCTTTCATACACTCCTTCTCCCTTTTCGCTTTTTTATTGATATGGAGTCATCTTTCAGACCGGCCTTACCTCAAATTCAAATCGGATTTCTTTCTCATCCAACCGGTATTTTTTCTCCAGCTCCGGTCCGCAGGAGTTGGATCCGATTCCGGATACTTT
The DNA here is from genome assembly GCA_029225485.1 of Lachnospiraceae bacterium. GTDB lineage: Bacteria > Bacillota > Clostridia > Lachnospirales > Lachnospiraceae > Choladousia. The sequence continues at coordinate 9,593 of JAQXWO010000065.1, read as the reverse complement.
ATAATCGATGCGCAGATGGATCTTTCCGTCCTTCCGAAGTTCGTCCGTATGCGCTGAATGGTACAGAGTTTCCGCTGAATATTCAGACACATTACATTCAAACCCCTGATCTGAAGTAAATTCCAGATCTCCGATCCGCAGCAGTTTCACCTCTGTATGGTTTCCATGTTCCTGAGGATATACGTAATTCACATATTCTTTCTCCGCGCTGCTTTCGTACATGCCCACCGGAGCCCAGTGGTGCATATCGCAGTAGTTTTCGATAGGACCTCTTCCATAATAGCTGAATTTCCTGCTGTCTGCCGGAAGCTCCCACTCATAACCCAGGCGGGGCAGCCAGAAGGCATCTTCCCGGATATTCCCTGACAGAGCAATCTCGATCCGTCCGTCTGTGAAAACCGTAACTCTCTGCTGATAGCGGATAAAAGGATAACGTGATACGCCTGCCACAGAAGCTTCCGTGATGATCACACCCTCCTCGATCCTGCAGTCGTACACCTTGGAAAAGGTGCAGTCCAGATTTTCACCTTCCCATACATTCATATTTGCCCAGTACTGCTTGATATTCCGGTCATTGTCCGTAGGGGCGCGGAATGCGGTCAGCTTCAGTCTGCCTGCCAGCTGCTCCCGGCCATGAACGATCATGCTGGTAAAGGTGCCATAATGTTTAGAATAAATATAGGTAAAATCCTCTCCGGAAATGTAGATTTCCTGTTCTGATTCACAAAGCGCTGCTTTTTCCATGACAGGAGTCTGATCTTTCGTGCTGATCTCCCAGGGCAGACTGTGCTGGGTTCTGGCACAGATGCGCCCGTCTTTTTTGAGTGTCACACTCAGGTAAGCTCCATATCTGCAGGCGACCGGTTCACAGGGCACCGAAATAGTCTCTGACTGATGAGGCGCCAGAGAGAGTTTTTCCCTTCGCTCCAGAATCGTCTGTCCGTCTGCCTCGATGGAATAGCTGAATTCGTACTCGTTGAGATCTGTAAAATCCAGACGGTTCGTTACGGTTAATTTCCCGTCCTCATATACGGTCTTCATGGGCTGATAGGCTGCCTTTGCCTCCAGGGAACCTGCTTTCAGAGACCGGTCGGCAAACACAAGTCCGTCACAGCAGAAATTCTCGTCATGGGTCAGTTCTCCCGGAAAGTCTCCGCCGTATTTCTGAATGCCGTCCACCGTCACCACATGGTCTGCCCATTCCCAGATACAGCCTCCGATCAGCTTCGGATATTTGTCAAAAAGCTCATTATAATACCAGACATCTCCCGGTCCGTTTCCCATGGCATGGGCATATTCGCAGAGGAAGACCGGCATATTGATATCATCTGTCAGAGCAAAATTCTCCAGCTCCTCCAGAGAAGGATACATTCTGGAATATACATCCGCATTGTGGATCTGACCCTTGCGGGACGCATCCTCGCAGTGAATCAGCCTGCTGCCGTCGCGTTTTCTCGTCCATCGGATCATCTCCACATGGTTGGGGCCGTGAGCGCTCTCATTGCCGGTGGACCACATAATGATGCTGGCATGATTCTTATACAGCTCCACCATGCGCTCCATCCGCTCCACATATTCCTTTTTCCACTCACCCATAGTACAGGGCCAGTCATTGGATGCCACATCATAATTATAAGAGACATTCGGCCGGCGTCTCACAAACCCGTGAGTCTCCAGATCCGTCTCCATCACCACATAAAATCCAATCTCATCACACATCTGCACAAAAGTCGGTGTGGGCGGATAATGGGATGTGCGGATGCAATTGATGTTCAGCTCTTTCATCAGCAAAAGTTCTGATCTCAGCTCTTCGTCAGACTCACACCAGCCCCGGAATTTACTGGTATCATGGTGATTGACTCCGTGCAGCTTGACGGAGGTCCCATTGATCAGCAGTTCATATTTATCTGATATCTCGATTTTGCGAAGACCTGCCTTCAGCAGGATGACCTCGCCATTTCTCTCCAGTTCCACTGTGTACAGAAAAGGCTTTTCTGCATTCCAGAGTACCGGATGCTCCGGCGCATAGGAAAATTCTCCGTCCATTTCCGTCTGAATCAGCACCTCTTCGCCTGCTTTCACACACACCTCTGCTTTTCCGTCCAGACGGATCCGGATCTGTCTGTCATCCGGGATCATTTCTACATCCGTGATATGTCCCTCCGGTCTCTGCAATACATAGCAGTCCCGGAAAATCCCGTGAAAACGGAAAAAATCCTGATCCTCCAGATAACTGCCGCAGCACCATTTCAGCACCTTCACACGGATCGTATTGATCCCTTTTGTGACTGCATCCGTGATATCAAACTCCGCCTGCAGGTGGCTGCCCTGAGTATAGCCGATATACTGACCATTCACGTACAGGAACGCGCAGGAGGAAACGCCCTCCAGCACAAAATAAACGCGTCCCCATTTCTCACCCAGCTCAAAAGTCCTCTCATAGACGCCGCAGGGATTGTCATCCGGCACATAGGGCGGATCACAGGGATAAGGATAATTGATATTCGTATAATTGGGATTCTCATACCCCTCGATCTGCCAGCAGGAAGGCACCGGTATGGTATCCCACCGTTCGATCATCTCCGGCACATCAATATCCCGCGCAAAATACGCAAACTTCCAGGTGCCGTTCAGCAGCTGGTACTCCGATGCACCCCCGGGAATATAAAAACTACGGGGTGCCATGCGGTTTTCACTTGTCATTTGTGGGTTTTCGTAATTCCTCATCACTTGCTCCTTTTCTGAAAACTTATCCTGTCCTGAAATTCATGCACACTCAAACACTACTTTACATTCCTGAATCATCTTTACATCTTTTTTATATCTTACCATTACACGACAGCAAAAATCAATCTTATCCATACAGAAAAATCGCCGGAGGCCCTATACCTCTGACGACTTTCTGCATTCATAAAAATCTGTTATCGTTCAAACTCAAATGTCCGGTTCAGCCACGCAATGCTCCACTGCACCCATCTTCCGTTATAATCATCCGGTGTCCCTACTTCCTGTGTACACACGGACATCCCATGCCCGCCTTTCGGGAGCACATGAAGCTCGAAGGGCACTTTTGCCGCCGATAAGGCAGTCGCGAATCTGAGGCTGTTCTCCACAGGGACACAGTCATCTTCTGCGGTATGCCAGAGAAATGCGGGCGGAGTCATGCGATCTACATGACTGTCCAGTCCGAACCAGGCATACTCTGCTGTTCCTGCCGGTGCTCCGCTGACTGTCTCGATGGATTCCTGATGGGCATATGCATCTGCCAGAATGACCGGATACCCCAGAATCATGGCATCCGGACGTATCTGCTCCGGCCGGTTCCATACTTTCAGAAACTTCTCTTCCTTATAAAGTGTCCCGAGAGAAGCTGCCAGATGACCGCCTGCAGAAAAGCCGCACACGGCAATCTTATTCTCATCTACCTGCCACTCCTGTGCATGGGCACGGATATGAGCCACTGTGGCTGCCAGCTGGCACAGAGGACGGAAGCCTGACGCCTCTTTTCCCACGGAATAAGTAAGCACAAACACATGATATCCGGCACAGAAATATTCCTTTGCCACCGGGTCTCCTTCCCGGTCAGAAACCATCTGATACCCGCCGCCGGGGCAGATCACAACAGCCGGAAGCTTCCGGCCTGTCATTTCCGGTGACTGTCCACTGGTCTGCAGGTATGCATTTACACTGCGGGATTCTGTGCCTGCAGGCTGAAAATTAAAATAGTTCATTTTTCCACCACTAACAGAGAAATTACTTTTTGCCAAACTTTTTTACTTAATTGTCAAATCATAGCATCTCTTATAATTTGTATTCCCTGCCACGATATAGATCGTCTGGCCCTTTTTCAGGCGGATGCCTGCGGTTCTGGAAGGAATAAAAGTACCGGCCTTTATCTTCTTTGTCTTTCCATACTTCCAGCTCTCCTGAGAACAGATCCACAAGGTTTCGTACGACTTCTTCTCATTCTGTTTGAATTTCAGATAGTTGATTCTGCCATCCTTCTCCAGCGAATTAAAATTGATAAATATACTTTCTATCGTCTGGCTGGATTTTTTCCCATATTTCCGTAAGTTATTGATCGTAATTTTGTATGTCTTTGTTGCCGGTGCCTTAAACTTAAGATAAGATACAATCTGACCGGAGTCTTTCGGCGTGGTTACGACAGTCTTACCGCTTTTTACTGTTTTTGCTTTCTTGAATGATGTACCGGCAGTAACCTTTCCTGCTGCGGCTGCCTCGATCGGCAGTGAAAACATCAGAACCATTGCCAGCAGCAGAACCATGATTTTTGTAAATTTTCTCTTCTTCATAAGAATCCTTTCCGGGCCTTAAGTCCCCCTCTTTTTTGTTTTACTATAATACGAATTCGTTTTCGTGTCTACGTCAATGATTCACAAAATGCAACCGCGTCTTTTTAGTGATATTGCTGGCGAGCCCGATATTCTTTGGGAGTACACCCTTTGATTTCCCGAAATGTTTTTGAAAAGTAACTGACATCCTGAAACCCGGACTGCAGGGCTGCATCCCAAATGTTGGTACTTCCGGCTGCCAGCATCTGCGCCGCCTGCTCGATCCTGTAATTCCGCAGATACTGGATCGGAGTCGTTCCAATGGTGGTATGGAAACAACGCAGACACTCACTTTCACTGACTGATGCGCTTCTGGCAATCTCCGCAGTAGTCAGTTTTCCGGCATATTCCTGGTGGATAAATGCCAGCATTCTCTTGATCCGTTCTTCATCCCGAAGTCCTTTTTTATCCGGCTCTGTCTGGATCTCGGAGCTTCCGGAAACCAGCGCTGCCATCAGTTCTGACAATGCATTTCTCACCAGAAGCTCATAATCTGCCGGTTCCTGCTCACAGGCACTCCAGGCACGGTGCAGCGCATCCAGAGCCGATGCCTGCCATGGTTCTGACTCGCACAGGCAGAACCCTTCCATAGAATGATTCTCTGTGATCGGTCGTACATATTTCTGATAAAAAATGCTCTCTGCGCTTCCCCCTACCAGTCTTGGGTGAAACACAACGGAGTGAAGGCAGCTGTTTCCTGCACCCGCCGGATGACAGCTATGAAGGACTCCTGAGTTCACAAAAAATCCTTCTCCTTCCCGCAGCGTCATGGTCCTGGTGCCAATGGTGACTGCTGCTTCCCCTTCTGTCACAACAGCCGCTTCCAGCTCTTCATGCCAGTGCCAGCTGACCCCGTACTGTCTCAGGTCATCCAGATAACTGGCGACAGGAAAAGCCGTCGTGCCATGCTGAACCAGCTCCCGGTTATTCTGATCTACCGTAACATGACAATTGCACATCATAGAGTGGATCCCTCCAATTCAAATCAATAAAGCGACGCCGTCTGTGGTTCTATAAAATTATTTGACGGTATTTTTATAAAAATATGCCTGTTTTTTCATAACACATATTCTTGATTGATGGTATTATCATATCATATAGATATCTAATACCGCAACTGATTATAAAATATAATGCAAACACTTTACACAGGAGGGTTTTATGAGGTACAGAAATCTTGGCAGCACAGGCCTGAAGGTCAGTGAGATCGGCCTGGGCGGCGAGTGGCTGGAACGCCACAACACAGAGGAGGTAAAAGCGGTCATTGACTGCTGCGCGGCAAATGGCATCAACATTCTGGACTGCTGGATGTCAGAACCCAATGTGCGGTCCAATATCGGAAAAGCCATTGAAGGAAGCCGCGAAAACTGGATCATTCAGGGGCATCTGGGCTCCACCTGGCAGAATGGTCAGTATGTAAAGACCAGAGAACTGCCAAAAGTGCAGGAAGCCTTCGGCGATCTGCTGGAGCGCATGAAGACAGATTATATGGATCTTGGAATGATTCACTTTGTGGATGAAGCTGCTGAATTTGAAAAAATCATGCACGGTGAATTTATCGAATATGTACGGGATCTGAAGAAGCAGGGCATCATCCGCCATATCGGAATGAGTTCCCACAATCCGGCGGTGGCCAGGATGGCTGCTTTAAGCGGCGAGATCGAGATGCTGCTGTTCAGTGTCAATCCCGCTTTTGACCTGATGCCTCCAACAGAAAATCTGGATGATCTGTTTGCAGAAACATATGCGGAGCATCTGATGGGCATGGATCCGGCCCGGGCTGAGCTTTATCAGATCTGTGAACAGCAGGGTGTGGGTATCACAGTCATGAAGGGATATGCAGGCGGCCGTCTCTTCTCTGCGGAAGCATCCCCCTTCGGCATTGCCCTGACTCCGGTACAATGTCTGCACTATGCCCTGACCCGCCCGGCAGTATCCAGTGTCCTGGTGGGATATGATACTCCTGAGCATGTGGCAGAAGCTGTGGCCTATGAGACAGCCACGGAAGAAGAAAAGGACTATGCCACGGTACTGGCCCGCGCGCCTCACCATGCATACTCCGGACAGTGTACCTACTGCGGTCACTGCGCCCCCTGTCCGGCCGGCATTGACATCGCCATGGTAAACAAACTGTACGATCTGGCATCCATGCAGCCGGAGGTACCGCCCACCGTGCGCGCACACTATGAGGGACTGTCCGCTCATGCGTCAGATTGTCTGGGCTGCGGCGGCTGTGAAGAGCGCTGCCCCTTCGCTGTGAAAGTCATGGAACGGATGGAAAAAGCAGCAAAGCTTTTTAAATAATCGTAACTGTTCAGAATCCACCTCCAAAATGCTTCGCATTTCGTCGGTGTGGCGTATCCGCCAAATAAAATCTCAAAACCAGACTTAAAAATGCAAGCATTTTACGTCTGGTTTATGAAATTTTGCCTGGCTCTGAACAGTTACAAATAATCAAACATGTTACAGGAGGATTTCTCATGTCCGCACAACCAAATTACAGGAAAACACTGATTGCCTGCTACCTGGGTTTTATCACGCAGGCAATCTCCGCAAACTTCGCGCCGCTTCTGTTTTTGACCTTTCGCAGCAGCTACCATATTCCGCTGGAGCAGATCGCGCTGATCCCCACGGTATTCTTTTTCACACAGCTGCTGACCGACCTGGCTGCAGCCAAATTCGTGGATAAAATCGGCTACCGCATCTGCATCGTGGCCTCAGAGGTTCTGTCTGCCGTCGGACTCATGGGTCTGGCACTGCTGCCCGATCTGTTTCTGTCACCTTTTACGGGCATCCTGCTGGCCGTCATCCTGTATGCCATCGGCAGCGGTCTCATTGAGGTACTGTGCAGCCCCATCGTGGAAGCATGTCCCTTTGAAAACAAAGAAGGCACCATGAGCCTTCTGCACTCTTTTTACTGCTGGGGTTCCGTGCTGGTGATTCTGGGTTCCACTCTGTTTTTTGCTGTGGCAGGCATTCAGCACTGGCGTATTCTGGCATGTATCTGGGCCATAATTCCGCTGATCAATATCTATAATTTCTCCGTATGTCCCATCGCACCGCTGGTGGAGGACGGACAGAGCATGAGCATCGGGCAGCTGTTCCGGCTCCCGGTCTTCTGGCTGCTGGCACTGCTGATGGTATGTTCGGGCGCATCGGAGCTTTCCATGGCACAGTGGGCCTCCGCTTTCACCGAGTCTGCCCTCGGTGTCTCCAAGACCATCGGTGATCTGGCAGGCCCCTGCCTGTTTGCTGTGCTGATGGGATGCTCCAGGGTCTTCTATGGGAAATACAGTGAAAAGATCGATATGACAAAATTCATGATCGGCTGCGGAGCCCTCTGCATCGTCTGCTATCTGCTGGCAGCCCTCTCACCGGTCCCGCTCCTCGGTCTGGCGGGCTGCGCGCTTTGCGGCATCTCCGTAGGCATCATGTGGCCGGGTACTATCAGTACTTCTTCCCAGGTCTGCCCCAGAGGCGGGACCGCCATGTTCGCACTGCTGGCTCTGGCAGGCGACCTGGGCGGCACCACCGGGCCGCTGACTGTGGGACTGTTCTCGGGGCTGGCCGGAGACAACCTCAAGATGGGCATTCTCGCCGCTGTCATCTTCCCGGTGGTTCTGATCGCAGGACTTGTGGTACTGCGCCGTCAGAAGGCCTGAGCAAAAAACGGTTTCCGGCCAATTCCATTCATGGCCGGAAACCGTTTTATTTTACTGTTTTTTTTCAATCGGAAAGTACACGGCATACCGTTCATACCCCACCTGATTCAGCGGTATAAACCGGATTCCCCGTTCCTGATGTACCGTTTTGTACGTATTCATCCAGTTGCCCCATTCTCTCTCATTGTCGGCCACAAGCAGGTCTTCGGGCTCCTCATTCTCCACATACAGGGTACGTTCTTCCTCGCACAGTCCTGCCAGCACTACAGGTCCATCCATGAATGCCACCATATTTTCGGAGCCGGGCAGATGGTTGACCGTGATCTTTTTCCCTATCTCGATCCGTATCTCATCCTTTTTCCAGATACCGGTCAGCTGTACAAAGGTGCCCGGTCTGAATTCCACTGCTTTCTCCTGCCCGTTTACGGTCAGAGAAAAGCTCTGAGCCCAGTCCGGGATTCGGATCATCAGATCGGTCTCTTTTTGGCCCTTTCCTTCTACCAGCAGGTCACACACCAGTTTCCGCGGATTATTCGGATACGCGACACAGGTGGTATTGATGGTCTGTGACCCGGCAGAATCACTGGCCAGATGACTGCTTCCGTTCAGTTTATCAATACGGAGCTTTACGGAAAGATCCTCTCCCTCATAATCAGACGCAAAATACTGGCAGATATACAGCCGGTCTTCTCCCTCGTAATAAATGCCTTTATTATGTGCCGCATTGGCCTGTACCAGCGAACCGTGACAGCAGAAGAAATCCTGTGTTCTGGAACTCCAGGCCTTTCGGCCTCCCGCACGCAGCGGAAGGAAATAGGTCAAAAGTCCTTCTTCCGGATATTCCGAAGTATTGCCGTGGGTAAAGCTGCCTTTCCAGTAGGCTTGTGCCATAATACCATTATAAAGATTTTTCTCCCAGTAATCCGCATACTCTGCCCCACCGGTGTGGCGGAACAGGAAATCAGCCAGCCTCATCATATTATAGACCGTACAGTGCTCCTGATTTTTGTCACCAAGACGCACAGCCAGATCCTGTCTGGGACTCCAGATCTCGCCGCAGGTCTGTCCTCCCGTGGCATAGCATCCCCGGTCAGTCACACCCTGCTTCCAGTATGCCTTTACGATATCCAGATATTTCTCATCACCGGTGACCTCATAGCAGGCCGCCGCACCCAGAATTTCCGGGATCGTCGTATTGGCATGCATGTTCGTCAGCACATCACGTCCCGCCAAAAGTCCGTCAAACAGTCCCTCTCTGTAATAACGGTCCATCAGTTCGCGGAACATCTGCTTTCCTGTAATACGGTAAAGTATGGCCCATATCTCCAGCATGCCTCCGGTCTCCACATCCAGGATTTTCTGAAACTGTTCTCTGGTGTATCTGCCGCTCCACTCATAGAACCATGCTCCAAAGCTTTCCGCAACCTCCAGTGCCTTTTCGTTTCCGGCCAGCTCATACATGTCCAGCAGTCCCATAAAGGTTTTGTGGACGGTATACTGGGGTGCCCAGACTGCCTTTCCGTCCGCAATCCTGTACAGATATTTCATCGGTATGGACGCAGCCCACTGTCCTCCGTTT
>JAQXWO010000064.1 GCA_029225485.1 Lachnospiraceae bacterium | reverse complement strand
CTTCAGCGGATATTTTCTCTTCAGTTCTTTGACGGATTCATCCCACTCATCGTGTCTGTGATCCTCGATCCGGGCATTCAGACGCTTCAGGACCTCCTTTACGTCACCGATGATGCTGGCATCCACCTTGATGTTTTTGTTGATCTCAGCCGGATCCACATCGATCTGCACGATCTTCGCGTTTCTCGCGAAGCTGGAGGACTGGCCTACCACACGGTCGCTGAATCTGGCTCCGATCGTAATCAGAAGGTCACATTTTGTGACTCCAAGATTGGCGGCCTTGGTGCCGTGCATTCCCAGCATACCACAGTAAAGCTCATTCTCTCCGCTGTATGCACCTTTTCCCATAAGAGAATCTGCCACCGGAGCGTGCACCTTGTCTGCAAACTCCTTCAGTTCCTGATCTGCTTCCGAGATCACAGCGCCGCCGCCTACGAAAATAAACGGCCGCTTGCACTCGTTGATCATCTTTACGACCTGATCCAGATCCTCTTCTCTGATATATTCTGTGCTGCGCTGGATCGGTTCCGGCTTCATCGGCTCATAGTCGGTCACATCAGCGGTAGCATTCTTGGTAATATCGATCAGCACAGGGCCGGGACGTCCGGATTTTGCAATATGGAACGCCCAGCGAATCGTATCTGCCAGCTTCGTAACATCCTTCACAATAAAATTATGTTTGGTGATCGGCATGGTTACACCGGCGATATCGATTTCCTGAAAGCTGTCTCTTCCCAGCAGAGATACTCCGACGTTGGCCGTAATGGCAACGATCGGCACAGAGTCCATATAAGCCGTCGCAATACCGGTCACAAGATTGGTCGCACCCGGACCGGAGGTGGCAAGACACACACCTACTTTTCCGGTGGAACGGGCATATCCGTCTGCCGCATGGGCAGCTCCCTGTTCATGGGAAGTCAGAATATGAGTAATTTCGGACTGATGCTTATATAATTCATCGTAAATATTCAGGATCGCTCCGCCCGGATAACCAAACACCGTATCCACGCCCTGCTCCTTCAGACACTCTACAACGATCTGAGATCCATTTAATTTCATAATTGTAACTCCTCTCTGCCTTTAATTCTGATGCGGCAGCTCAAGTACCGCTCCCCGGTTGCCGGAGGTCACCAGTGACGCATAACGTGCCAGATATCCGTCCGTGATCTTCGGCTGGCGCGGCTGCCATTTTGCTTTTCTTGCCGCCAGTTCTTCATCGCTGACTGCCAGATTGAGCGTACACTCCGGAATATTGATCTGGATGATATCTCCCTCTTCTACCAGAGCAATGGGGCCGCCGACTGCTGCCTCCGGAGAAATATGTCCGATGGACGCACCTCTGGACGCACCGCTGAAACGTCCGTCTGTGATCAGTGCCACGCTGGAGCCAAGTCCCATACCTGCGATGGCAGATGTAGGATTCAGCATCTCACGCATACCCGGACCTCCCTTCGGTCCCTCATAGCGGATCACAACCACGTCGCCCGGATTGATCTTTCCACCCAGGATCGCTGCGATCGCATCCTCCTCACAGTCAAAGACACGGGCAGGACCTTCATGGACCATCATCTCCGGAACCACTGCAGAGCGCTTCACCACGCCGGAATCCGGCGCCAGATTTCCTTTCAGGATCGCAAGTCCTCCTGTCTCACTGTACGGATTCTCCAGCGGACGGATCACCTCCGGATTGCGGTTGACGCATCCTTCGATATTTTCTCCTACCGTCTTTCCTGTCACTGTCATGCAGTCCAGATTCAGAAGGTCTTTCTTTGTCAGCTCGTTCATCACGGCATAGACGCCGCCCGCCTCATTCAGATCCTCCATGTAGGTAGGACCTGCCGGCGCCAGATGGCAGAGGTTCGGAGTCCGTGCACTGATCTCATTGGCGATATCTACATTCAGCTCTACGCCTGCCTCATGGGCGATGGCCGGAAGATGCAGCATACTGTTGGTGGAGCATCCCAGAGCCATATCTACAGTCAATGCATTCAAAAATGCCTTCTCTGTCATAATATCACGGGGACGGATATTCTTTCTCCACAGCTCCATTACCTGCATACCTGCCATCTTAGCCAGACGGATACGCTCGGAATAAACGGCCGGGATCGTACCGTTTCCTTTCAGTCCCATACCAAGGACCTCAGTCAGACAGTTCATACTGTTGGCTGTATACATACCGGAGCAGGAACCGCAGGTAGGACATACCTTGTTCTCGTACTCTGTCACTTCTTCTTCACTCATCTTGCCGGCTGTATACTCTCCTACTGCCTCAAACATGCTGGAAAGACTTCTCTTTCTGCCTTTCAGATGACCTGCCAGCATCGGACCGCCGCTGACAAAGATGGTCGGAATATTCAGACGGGCTGCTGCCATCAAAAGCCCCGGAACGTTCTTGTCACAGTTCGGGATCATGACCAGCGCGTCAAACTGGTGGGCCATAGCCATACACTCGGTAGAATCGGCGATCAGATCTCTCGTCACCAGAGAATACTTCATACCGGTATGTCCCATGGCAATACCGTCGCAGACTGCGATGGCCGGAAACTCTCTCGGCACACCGCCAGCCATGGCCACTCCCATCTTCACTGCCTCTGTGATCTTGTCCAGATTCATATGTCCCGGTACGATCTCATTATAGGAATTCACAATACCTACCAGCGGACGTTTCATCTCCTCCTCTGTCAGTCCAAGTGCATTGAACAAAGAACGGTGGGGTGCCTGCTGGACTCCCTTTTTTACTGTATCACTTCTCATTACTGTATCCTCCTCATATCCGCCGGGTCATTTCTGGCATCCGCTGTCATCCCAGGATGCAGTCAGCACGCCGGCCCGGCTTCTTTTCTATCAAACACGCGCTGCGATCAGGCTGCCCATCTCTTCTGTGCCCACCTGTGTGCATCCGGCAGACATAATATCTCCGGTGCGGTATCCTTCTTTCAATACCTGCTTTACAGCCGCCTCTATGGCATCTGCAGCCTCATCCAGATCCAGTGAATACCGGAGCATCATGGCTGCCGAGAGAATCGTGGCGATGGGATTCGCTTTATCCATACCCGCAATGTCCGGCGCGGAACCGTGGCTCGGCTCATAAAGGCCAAACTTCGTCTCATTCAGGGAAGCGGAAGAAAGCATTCCGATGGAACCGGTCACCATGCTTGCCTCATCGGAAAGAATATCTCCGAACATATTCTCTGTCAGGATCACATCAAACTGGCCCGGATCACGAACCAGCTGCATCGCACAGTTGTCAACCAGCATATGAGAAAGCTCGACATCCGGATAATCCTTCGCCACCTCTTCCACGACAGCACGCCACAGTCTGGAAGAATCCAGCACATTTGCCTTATCCACGCTGCAGACCTTTTTTCTGCGCTTTCTGGCTATCTCAAATCCCTTCACTGCGATCCTGCGGATCTCATGCTCACTGTACTCCAGTGTATCGACTGCCTTGCGCACTCCGTCAACTTCTTCCGTATGACGTGCTCCGAAATACAGACCTCCTGTCAGTTCCCGCATGATCATCATATCAAATCCGTCTCCGATGATATCATCACGCAGAGGGCAGGCAGCCTTCAGCTCATCATAAAGGCAGGCCGGCCGGAGATTGGCAAACAGATTCAGGGACTTTCTCAGCTTCAGAAGTCCTGCCTCAGGTCTGAGATTCGGAGCAAGCTTATACCACGGAGAGGTCTTTGCGTCTCCTCCAATGGAACCCATCAGCACCGCATCGCTGGCCTTTGCCGCAGCAATCGTCTCATCTGTCAGCGGCTCACCATGTACATCAATGGATGCTCCTCCCATCAGCAGATCGGTATAATCCAGTTCAAATCCATACTTTCTGCCCGCTGCATCCAGTACCTTTCTCGCTTCCTTCACGATCTCCGGTCCAATTCCGTCACCCGGAATGACTGCAATCTTATATCCCATCTCATTCATCCTTTCCCTGTTTCTCACCTGCTCCTCTCCAAAAATATGCCCTCAGGCGGACGGAAAAGAGCCTTACCCAATATAATAATGGATTTTTCTACATTTTTCAACTGTTTCTTCGTGATGTTTTTGACATTCTTTGGGTTTGTTTGTGTTTTCATCAAATTGCGACGCCTCGTGCGGCGCCTGGATATCCCACGCAAACGCGGGCAACGCCTCCGGCAAGCTAACTGCATAGAAAAAATCCGGGGATCCATCTCCCCGGACTCCATATCAGGTTCACGCCTGATCTGCTTTTTCCACTTCTGCGATCGCTGTCTTTTTCATCGGAATACGGCAGTTCTTGTTGCTGCCGAACTCTACGATACAATCCTCATCCGTGATATCGATCACAACGCCATAAAATCCGCTGGTCGTCACGATCGTGTCTCCTACCTCTACAGATGCGATCAGGGCAGCCATTCTCTTCTGCTCCTTCTTCTGCGGGCGGATCGCGATAAAATACATCAGCACTCCGAGGAATACAATGTAGATCACCATCGTAATGATGGACATTCCTCCTGCTGCTGCACTGCTTTCAGTCATCAGATTCAGCATATCAGTTCCTCCTTCTATTCTGCATTACGCATAAATACAATAATACACAATCTCAGCCATTACATCAAGCATTTTTTTCCTGATTTTGCTCATATCGCTCAATTTTCTGTTTTTTAAATGATTTATAGTTGCCTACATCGATGGCATCCCGGATTTCTTCCATCAAATGATTGTAAAAATACAGGTTATGAAGCACGCAGAGGCGCATACCAAGCATCTCCTTTGCCTTCAGCAGATGACGGATATATGCTCTGCTGTAATGACGGCAGGCAGGACACTGACATCCCTCCTCGATGGGTCTGTCAT
>JAQXWO010000063.1 GCA_029225485.1 Lachnospiraceae bacterium | reverse complement strand
AAATGCTTGCATTTTTAAGACTGTTTCTTAAATTTTATGTGGCGGATACGCCACACCGACGAAATGCGAAGCATTTTGGAGGTGGCTCTGAACGAATACGAATGAGCCAGGTAAAATTTCATAATTTTATATATAAGGAGGACTTTCTCATGGAACTGAAGACACCTTTGTATGATACTCATGTAAAGTATGGCGGAAAGATCGTACCTTTCGGCGGATATCTGCTGCCGGTGCAGTATGGCGCAGGAGTGATCGCCGAGCATATGGCGGTGCGGACTGCCTGTGGCCTGTTTGATGTTTCACACATGGGTGAGATCACCTGTATCGGAAGTGATGCAGTGAAGAACCTGAACCATCTTCTGACCAATGATTACACGACCATGTATGACGGTCAGGCAAAGTACAGCCCCATGTGCAATGAAGAGGGCGGTGTTGTGGATGACCTGATCGTGTACAAGGTACAGGATGATCATTATTTTATCGTTGTGAATGCGGCAAACAAGGATAAGGATTTTGCATGGATGAAAGCCCATGAATTTGGAGATGCCGTATTTACTGATATTTCTGCTCAGGTAGCCCAGATCGCTCTCCAGGGACCGAAGGCAGAGGAAATCCTGAAGAAGCTGGTGAAGGAAGAAGACATTCCGGTGAAATATTACAGCTGCAAATTCCATCGTACCATTGGCGGTATGGACTGTATCATTTCAAGAACCGGTTACACGGGAGAAGACGGATTTGAATTTTATCTGGCTGCGGAGGAAGCACCGAAGATGTGGGAACTTCTGCTGGAGACAGGCAAAGAATATGGTCTGATTCCCTGCGGACTGGGCGCCAGAGATACCCTTCGGCTGGAAGCTGCCATGCCGCTGTACGGTCATGAGATGAATGATGAGATCTCACCAATCGAGGCGGGACTTGGCATCTTTGTGAAGATGGGAAAAGAAGAATTCATCGGAAAAGATGCCCTGGAAGCAAAAGGAACGCCGGCAAAGAAACGTGTGGGCCTGAAAGTGACGGGACGCGGGATCATCCGGGAACATGCGGATGTATACGTGGGCGATACAAAAATCGGTATCACCACTTCCGGAACTCATTGTCCGTATCTGAAAGCGCCTCTGGCGATGGCTCTGCTGGATACGGAATATACAACGGTGGGAACTGTGGTAGAGGTGGATGTCCGGGGACGCCGGGTGGCTGCAGAGGTAGTGAAGCTGCCGTTCTACAAGAGGGAGAAATAGAAGCAACTATAAGCGACGCCGCCGCAGGAGCGGATATGCCTCACGCAAACGGGGCAACGCTCTGGCAAGCTAACTGCCAACTGCGACTAAGGTCGCTCAGGAGAGCCTTCGCGCCCAGTCTCCGTAGGCAGTGGATCCTGCCGCCGCTAAAGGCGCCCCTGATATGTTTGCTTTGAGGCATATCTGCTCCTATGGCGGCTGAGATCAGCGGGCGCTGGATTTAGGTTGAATTATTTGTAAAGTATTTTATGAACAATTTTTGTGGAGATGTTTTGGTTCAAAAATAGAATGAGAATCTGACAATCGATGTAGTTTAGTATATTTTTGGTATAAGTCAGGTATGTAATGCAGTAGTTATACAATTAAATAATTTAAAATATAGAAAATTTCAGGAGGTATTATTATGAATCATCCAACAGAATTAAAGTACAGCAAATCACATGAGTGGGTTAAGTTTCTTGATGAGACGACGGCGCTGATCGGTCTTACGGATTATGCGCAGAGTGAGCTGGGAGATCTGGTGTTTGTGAATCTGCCGGAGGCGGGAGATGAAGTCACCGGAGGCGAGGCTTTTTCGGATGTAGAGTCTGTTAAGGCTGTTTCAGATGTGTTTTCACCGGTATCCGGTACGGTGGCTGAGGTGAATGAGGAGCTTCTGGATGCTCCGGAAATGCTGAATCAGGATCCCTATGGTGCATGGATGATCAAGGTGGAGAATATCACCGGCACAGAGGAACTTCTGGATGCTGATGCATATGTGAAATTCATCGAGAGTGAAGAAGCGTAGGATGAAGTGAGCGGCACAGTTTTCGGAGAAGGCTGAGTCTGAAGTAAATATGGAGCTGCGGACTGCGGCATGGAAACATGAGTGGTCATGTCGCAGGGCAGAATACAGAGTGTATAGCAAGAGGATTCTGTGGATAAGTCCGGAAGAAGCAATCAGATAATGTGGATAACCAACTGTAACCCATGGGGTATTCCGGAGAAAATCAGTCCGGCTGCTATGCAGTCTGTTTGGCAGGAGAGGAGGATGTGCTGTGGGATCTTTTATACCCAACACAAAACAGGAACAGCAGGAGATGCTGAAAGAGATCGGATTTGATTCGATGGATGCGCTCTTTGCTCATATTCCGGAGCAGGTGAAGCTGAAGGGGCTGAACCTTCCCTCCGGTGTCAGTGAAATGGAAGCTATGGAGGCCATGGAGACCACTGCGGAGAAGAATCAGGTGTTTAAACATATTTTCCGCGGGGCAGGAGCCTACAATCATTATATTCCGGCCATCGTGGGAAGCGTGGTTGGAAAAGAAGAATTTGTGACGGCTTATACGCCGTATCAGGCAGAGATCAGCCAGGGTATTCTGCAGTCGATTTTTGAATATCAGACGATGATCTGTGAATTGACAGGAATGGATGTTTCCAATGCTTCTGTGTACGATGGAGCTACTGCAGCGGCAGAGGCTGTGGCCATGTGCAAAGAGCGGAAGAGAGAGGTCGTCTATGTGTCTGCGACTTCCAGCCCCCAGGTGATCTCTGTGATCCAGACCTATTGTTATGGAAGCAATACAAAGGTAGAGATCGTACCGGAGAAGGATGGCGTGACAGATCAGGAAGCATTGAAATCGATGCTTGACGATACGAGTGCCTGCTTCTATGTGCAGCAGCCGAACTATTATGGAAACTTTGAGGATGCGGATGCACTGGGTGTGATCACCCATGAAGCGGGAGCAAAATATATCATGGGATGTAATCCAATCGCACTTGCAGTTATGAAGACACCGGCTGAGTGCGGTGCAGACGTGGCAGTGGGAGAAGGACAGCCTCTTGGTATGGG
>JAQXWO010000062.1 GCA_029225485.1 Lachnospiraceae bacterium | reverse complement strand
GTCTGTCTTCCGGATGCTCTGCGTGTGAACGTATATCCACCGTTTCAGTGACTGTATCCTCTTCGTTCCCGGCTTCCTTCAGTGTAAGAATTCCATGTTCCCAAACGGATGAACTGTCTTATCTGACAAATTCGCTGAATTCCATGTCTGCCCAGGTGGAGCAGCTGATTGATGAAGTATATATCAAAAATCTTGCCAAAAGGGATCTGGAACTGCAGATGTTACGTTCCCAGATCAATCCTCATTTTTTATACAATACACTTGAAAATATGCGGATGTCTGCCTATATGCAAGGTTATCAGGAACTTAGCCACATGTGCCTGTTACTTTCCAGGGTTCTGCGATACGGAGTTACAAATCCTGCAGATCTGGTATCTGTAAGGGAAGAACTTGAGTCTCTCAATGTATATACTTCTCTTCTGCGCTTTTGTTTTCCAAAACTGGAAGTAACGGTTATGGTTGATGAAAGAATTCTAAATTGTTCGATTATTAAAGCTATTTTTCAGCCACTCGTGGAAAACAGCGTAAACCATACATCACTCAATAGTTCTGATCCCCTGACCATCCGTATCTGGGGTTATGAAGAAGAAAACGATTTGATTTTTATAGTATCAGATAATGGAAACGGTATGAAACGTGAACAATTGGATTACGTGAGAAATTATCTCAATGATGAAAAGGCTTCTGGTAAAGGAATCGGGCTTAAAAACATCCATCGGCGTATTAATCTGTATTACGGAAAAGCTTATGGACTATTTATTGACAGCAGCCCCGGAAAGGGTACCTCCGTTACCATTCGCATTCCAAAAAAAGACTGACATTATTCTCCCGGGAGGAATCATATGAAAACAGAACATTCAACGCTTCAGATTTTATTAGTAGACGACGATAGTCAGATACGTACAGGACTTGAACGAATTATTCGAGATCATTTCTCCGTATCGGAACTTACTGTCATTTCCTGTGAAAATGGTCTTGTAGCTTCTCAGCTGCTGCAGCAGGAACCGTTTGATCTTCTTATCACTGATATCAAAATGCCGCTCTTTTCCGGAATTGATCTCCTGCAGTTTGTCAATGAGCACGAAATTCAATGCCATTCCATTGTTCTGAGCGGATATGACGACTTTAACCTCGTCCGTAATGCTCTTCGATACGGTGCAAAAGATTATTTGTTGAAACCTGTTGATGAAGAATTACTGATCCATACTATTCAGGAAGTAAAAGCAGCTGTCAGCTACAGACAAACTACTCTGTCTGCAAATACATCTGCCTCTTTCGTTTTAAAAATGCAGAAACTTCTGGAAGCCTGTTTTTCTGATCATTCAAACAACATTCCCGAGTATCAGGCTTTCATGGAGGAAAATCAAATTACAAATACAACACCTTGTCTGATGTGCTATATCAGTATCAAAAGGGCACTATACAGCAACCAGTTTACCATGTTTCAATTTCTGACAGATCGTCTGTCCACATATTTGAATGACCTTCCGGCAGATTTGTACCCGCAGCTTCATTTTATATGCGGTGGAATCGGTTCCTTCTGGATTGCAGTATTATTCTGCTCTTCCAAAATAACACCTTCGGTTCAGATACTCCAACCGTTTTTGAGAATTCTGGAAAAAGATCATCTGAAATACAGCTATACCGCTTCATGGTATACGCTTTCAGATATTCATACTGCAGATGCCATATGTAAAAAAGGATTCGAATCCTATTACTATGATCTTCCCACACGAAAAGACCTGAAGCTGCAGACCGAGAATATCTCAGAAGAATTGTCTGTTACCCTGAATCAGGCTGCAGAAGCGGCTGCTGCCTATGATTATTCGAACACAATCAAATGCCTGGAACACTGCTTTTCTATTTTTGCGCTATTACAGCCTCCGGTAGCTGAACTGAAAAAAGAGATGAACCACTTTGTATATTCCATTTTAACCCGTAATGCCGCCTTTATTCCGGTTATCAGCACGGAAAAATTTACAGAATATGATATTTTTGAACGAATAACAAATGCAGAAAGCCTTTCTGTTCTGCAGCAGGATATGTTCTTCTCTATCAACCATTTAATTGAATCCGTACTATATTCCATGCAAGATAAAGACGATTATGTGATTCAGAAAGCGAAAGAATATATTCATAAAAATTACCCGGATAATATCACTCTGAATGATGTTGCCGCCCATGTATTTCTTAATGGAAACTATTTCAGTACCCTGTTCAAGAAAAAAACCGGTACTACTTTTCGTGATTATCTTCGGAACTATCGTATAAAAAAAGCAAAGGACCTGCTCAGCACAACACATCTAAAGATATATGAGGTAGGATTACAGGTAGGGTATATCGAACAGCCACACTTTGTACGTGCCTTCAAGAACGTCACTGGTCAGACTCCTGGTGAATTCCGGGATGGATTATGATTCTGTAGAAAAATAAGGCATCCGCTGCGGATGCCTCTTCTTTTATAAGTTCACAGAATGCCGTTCCTTCCCTTTCAGTCTGGAAAGTGCCCTTGCCATGGTCGCCTGTGTCATGCGGTATTCCTGTATACTCTGCTTCTGGCGCATTTCCTCCCGGGCACGCTCCAGCTCGAGCCTGGCTCTTGCCTCATCAATTTCTTCCGGGCGCTCTGCCGTATCTACCAGAACCGTCACCCGGTTGTTGACCACCTGAGCAAAACCGGTTCCCACGACTGCGTACTGCCAGTCTCCACCTTTTGGACGATAGCGGAGCTCTCCCGGCTGAACCGCCACGACCATATTCTCGTGATGAGCCATAAAGGCACACGCTCCGTCCATCTCCGGCACGATGACGATCTCTGCCTCTCCGTGAAAGAACACCCTGTCACTGGCAATGATCTGTAAATAAAAAAATGCCATTTCTATCACTCCTGTCCCGTCATTTTTCTGTCCAATCAGAAAACCAGCTGTCCGGCTCAGGCATATCCAATGTGTCTGACCTCGAAACGGACTGCCATGGGACATGTCTGTCAGGGAAGAACATGCTTTGTCCTGCACTGGCAGACATGTTCCATGACAGTCCGTGTCGGAGGCAGCACACATGGATATGTCTGAGCCGGACAGCGTCGCCTGAGCAGAAACGCGATCCCCATGTCTACATCTGCTTTGCTTTCTCGATAACCTCATCAATGGTACCCACATTGAAGAAGGCCGCCTCCGGATATTCGTCCATCTCGCCGCTGATGATGGCCTGAAATCCGCGGATGGTCTCTTTCACCGGCACGTATTTGCCCGGCACACCGGTGAAGTTCTCTGCGACGTGGAAGGGCTGTGACAGAAATCTCTGGATCTTTCTGGCCCGGTATACGGTCACCTTATCTTCTGCAGAAAGCTCTTCCATACCCAGGATCGCAATGATATCCTGCAGTTCTTTGTATTTCTGCAGCATCTCCTGTACCTTGCGGGCTGTCTCATAATGCTCTTTTCCCACTACATCCTCTTCCAGGATACGGGAACTGGACTCCAGCGGATCTACAGCCGGGTAGATTCCCTGCTCCACGATCTTTCTGGAAAGCACCGTGGTGGCATCCAGATGGGCAAAGGTGGTAGCCGGCGCCGGATCTGTCAGGTCATCTGCCGGCACATAGACTGCCTGCACAGAGGTGACAGAACCTTTTCTGGTTGAAGCGATTCTCTCCTGAAGTTCCCCCAGCTCTGTCGCCAGCGTGGGCTGATAACCAACTGCAGAAGGCATACGGCCCAGCAGTGCAGAAACCTCGGAACCTGCCTGTACAAAACGGAAAATATTGTCGATGAAGAGCAGCACATTCTGATTTTTCACGTCACGGAAGTACTCGGCCATGGTCAGTCCGGTCTCTGCCACACGCATACGTGCTCCGGGCGGTTCATTCATCTGACCGAATACCAGGGCGGTCTTTTCCAGAACTCCCGACTCCTTCATCTCGGTCCACAGGTCATTTCCCTCCCTGGAACGCTCACCGACACCTGTAAAAATAGAATATCCGCCATGCTCGGTGGCAATATTCCGGATCAGCTCCTGGATCAGCACCGTCTTTCCTACGCCTGCGCCGCCGAACAGACCGATCTTGCCTCCCTTTGCATAGGGAGCCAGAAGATCGATGACCTTGATGCCGGTCTCCAGCATCTCCACCACCGGACTCTGCTCCTCAAATGTGGGAGGTTCCCGGTGAATACACCAGTGCTCTTCTTTCTCCAGAGTTTCACCGCCGTCGATCGTATCACCCAGCACATTAAACAAACGGCCAAGTGTTTTTTCTCCTACCGGCACTTTGATTCCCGCACCGGTGGCTCTTACTTCCATATCCTTGTGAAGTCCTTCACTGGGTGCCAGCATAATACAGCGCACCGTATTCTGACCGATGTGCTGTGCCACTTCCATCACACACCGTTTTCCATTATTCGTGACTTCCAGTGCATCTTTAATATATGGTAGTTCTCCGTTCTCAAACTCCACGTCAATGACCGGTCCGAGAACCTGGACAATCTTGCCTGCTGTCATACGCACAGCCTCCTTCCAGCTTCCTGCTTCTGCTTTTTCTTACGCTTCTGGGCTTTTGCCCCCGCAATGACCTCCGTGATTTCCTGAGTGATCATAGCCTGGCGCATCCGGTTGAATTCAATCGAAAGCTGCCGCAGCATTTCTCCCGCATTGTCATTGGCCGCCTGCATGGCCATCATCCTGGCATTGTGCTCACTGCAGTAGGATTCCACCAGACCGCCATAAATAAAGCCGGCCAGATAATCAGGCACCACACTGTCCATGACTGCTTCCGGAGACGGGCGGAACTTGAACTGCTCATGAGGCACATCCACCGGAATCTTCGGAATCTCAAAATCCCCCCGGGATAAGGGAAGCAGACGTTCCAGATTTGCCTCCGTCTGCATACTGTTTTTCATGGAAGTGTAGATCATATACACTTCGTCTATCTCCTCATTATCATAAAGTTCCAGCAGCCTGGCCGCAATGGTGCGGGCACGGCCCATGGTGGGATTCTGCGCCGTATACAGAAAATGCTCATCCACCGGAATCTTCTTTCCCGAAAAATACTGTCTTCCCACTTCGCCTACTACAAACAGACGTACCTTTCTGTTCTCTTCCAGCTTTTCCTCTGCCAGCTTCAGAACATTGTGATTGTAGGCTCCTGCCAGACCCTTGTCAGCTGTCACCACCAGAAGCGCTTTGCGGACATCCGTTTTTCCATCTGCCATGCCGGAAGCTTTTTTTCTCCCATCCCCGAAATACGGATGCTCCATCTCCGGCATATGCCGCATGATCCTGGCGATCATGGACTGGAGCGTGTAAAAATAGGGTTCCGTCTCCTCCAGTTCGCGCTTTGCTTTCCGCAGCTTTGTAGAGGAGATCATATACATGGCACTTGTAATTTTTCTCGTATCCTGAATACTGTTTATCCTGCTCTGGATCTCCCTGGTACTCGCCATACTATCACTCCTGTGCTGCTTTCTCTGTCATTTCGCCATGTTTCTTCCAGACGCTGTCCCGGAAATGCTCCGCTTCCTCCACGATCTTCCGCTTCAGTTCATCGCTCAAAGTCCCTGTCGTCTCCAGTTCACGAATGATCTGAGGCTGATTTTCAGCAAAATACCTGAGCATTTCTTCCCGGAAGGATTTGATTTTTTCTATCGGAACCGGCAGCATCACACGGCCTGTGGCCGCACAGAGGGTGATGACCTGCTGCGCCATACTGTATGGATGCTCCAGGGGCTGTTTCAGCAGCTCCATCAATCCTTTTCCATAGGTCAGCTGCTCCTGTGTCGCCGCATCCAGATCTGAGCTGAACTGGGTAAATACTTCCATCTCACGATACTGAGCCAGATCAATACGGATACTTCCGGCAGCCTTCTTCATCGCCTTCGTCTGGGCCGCACCGCCCACACGGGATACGGAAAGTCCCACATTGACCGCAGGCCGCATACCGGAGAAGAAGAGATCACTCTCCAGGAAAATCTGACCGTCGGTAATCGAGATCACATTGGTCGGGATATAAGCAGACAGATCACCTGCCTGTGTCTCAATAATCGGAAGGGCCGTGATCGAACCGCCGCCCTTCTCTTTACTTAAGCGGCTGGAACGCTCCAGCAGCCTGGAATGCAGATAAAAGACATCCCCCGGATACGCCTCACGCCCCGGAGAACGCTCCAGCAAAAGAGACAGCGCACGGTATGCCACCGCATGTTTGGAGAGATCATCATACACGATCAGGACGTCCTTCCCCTGATACATAAAATACTCTGCCAGGGCAGTGCCTGCATAAGGCGCAATATACTGCAGCGGCGCCGGATCCGATGCTGTGGCTGCCACTACGGTCGTATATTCCAGGGCATCTTTTTTCTTCAGTGTATTTACGATTTTCGCAATCGTGGAAGCCTTCTGTCCGATCGCCACATAGATACAGATCACATTCTTGCCCTTCTGATTCAGAATCGTATCAAGAGCGATGGAAGACTTTCCGGTCTGACGGTCTCCGATGATCAGTTCACGCTGTCCCCTGCCGATGGGGAACATAGAGTCAATGGAAAGAATACCCGTCTCCAGAGGTACCGTAACCGATTTACGGTCAACGATTCCCGGAGCCTCCTCTTCCACCGGACGATAATCTGTGGCCTGGATCTCGCCTTCTCCGTCAATGGGTGCTCCCAACGCGTCAATAACTCTTCCAAGGAATGCATCTCCTACCGGAATACCTGCCCGTTTTCCGGTGCGCATGGCACGTGTGCCTTCCCTTATGCCTGTATCACGGCCAAACAGAATACAACCGATCTCATCACGGCGTACATCCTGCACCATTCCCCTGATACCATTATCAAATACAACGATCTCACCGTACATAGCATGATCGATGCCGTCAATATTGGCGATGCCGTCTCCGACCCAGCTGACCGTGCCGACTTCTTTGTCCTTTGCCTCCAGATCAAAATCCTCGATCTCACTTTTCAGGATGGAAATGATCCCTTTCAGACTCTGATTCTCATTGTCTGCCCTCTTCATATTGGAAACTTTTTCACTCAGCTGCCGGATCCTTCCACTGGCGGACCAGTCATACTCTCTGGTACCGATGGTCAGAATAAAGCCGCTGCCGAGGGATTCATCTTTCTCACAGACCAGCTCAGTCTCCTCTGATCTGCTCTGTTTTTTCACATATTCCTGAAAACTTTTCAGCTGCTCCTCTGTGGGCTCTGTCACATAACGCAGCCGTGCGGTCACCCGCTGCTCTTTTTTGCTGTCCATCTGCCGATAAGCACTGCATATATCAGAAAGCAGTTCAATCTCTCCATTATCGCACAGCAGTTTCAGAAAATCCCTGGATGCTTTCGGGAAAATTCTGTCGATCACTCTGTGCTTTCCGGACAGATCCGATGCCGGGTTGGAAAACTGCTCCATCAAAAGCGGCACGGTCTGAAAGATATCAAGGGTCTGATCCAGCACATCTGCCGGAACTTTCAATTCCTTGAGCATTACTGCATATTTCTCTACTGCCTGCACCATAATTGAATTCTCCTTACACTCACTCCGCCTGGGCCTTTGAGATAAACTGATCATACAGCCTGCGGTCATTTTCTTCACTTGCCTTTGCTCCGGATACCTTTGCGGCAGCAGTTACCACCATATCGCACACCTCTGTCTGGGCCTTCTGCAGAATCCTGCTCCGCTCTGCCTGAGCATCTGCACCGGCCTTCTCCACGATCCCTTCAGCCTTCACCTTGGCCTCATCCACGATCCGCAGATATTCTCCGGCGGCTTCGTTTCTGGCCTGAGATACAATTTTTTCTTTCTCAGCTTCTGCCATCTGAAGAGATACCTCATAATGCTTTTTCGTCTCAAGAGCACTCTCTTTTACAGCATTTGCTTCTGCCATGCCTTTGTCTGCCTCTTCCTGCCGTCTGGCAAGGATCTCATTGACCGGCTTAAACAAAAAACGTTTCATCAAAAAATATAATATGATCAGGTTGATCGCGTTAAACAATAAATTCCAGTCTAACCGTAACACCTGTGCCACCTGCCTTTCTGTCTGATCTGCAACTGTCCAGGGTGTATTTCACCCGCTCTGAACATTTTTGTGATTATTTCAGGAACAGTATGATCAGCAGGGCAATGACGAAACCATAAATAGCAGTTGCCTCGGCAAGGGCACATCCCAGAAGAAGGATCTTGCTGATTTTTCCTTCTGCCTCCGGCTGACGTGCCACCGCGTCTGCTGCTTTTGCGGTTGCGATACCAATTCCAATACCTGCTCCGATACCTGTAAGTACTGCGATTCCAGCTCCGATTGCGATTAATGTAGACATAATATTTTCTCCTTTTTGCGTATAATAATTAATGAACGGTAACTATTCAACTGCCTCTTTGATATACATAGAAGTCAGGAACACGAATACATAGGCCTGAATCAGACCGTCAAAAATATCAAAATAAAAGCTAAAGGGCAGCGGGATCACCACCGGTATAAGCTGTTTGATCAGCTCCATGATGACAAAGGCGCCCATGACATTGCCAAACAGACGCATGCACAGTGAAAGCGGGCGGATAAAAACTTCCAGAATATTGATGGGTGTCACCACCGGTATCGGCTCCGTAAAGCTCTTCAGCCACCGCTTCATTCCTTTTTTCCGGATACCTGCTGCCTCAATGAGTACGATGCTCATAAGCGCGAGGGCTGCCGTTACATTCAGATCCTTGGTCGGCGGCTTCATCCCAAACAGGCCGATGATATTGGATACACCAATGTAAAGCAGCACCGTCACCAGATACGGTATGTACTCTTTTGCATCCTCTCCGGCCATTCCTTCTACCATGCCGTTCAGCTTCACAACGATCAATTCTGCTGCCGCCTGCCTCCGGCTGATATGATCCACTTTCAGATTTCTAGTCAGAAACAGTGCAGCCAGTACAAGAACAGCCATGACCACCCAGGTAATCACTGTAGACTCTGATATCCCGATACCGCCCAGAACCGGAATCGTGAAGGCATCCTCACAGGTCAGCTCCTCCAGAAGATTTTCTGCCAGATTTTCCATATGATCACTCCTCTCTTTGTCACGGTTACCATTCACCGGACGCCGGCAATCTGGTAGCCTTTCTTTCGACCGCATACAGCATTTTTTTCTTGCCTGCGCTCCGGTTTCGTATTATACTCACATAAGTATCCCTTGTAAAATGCATTTTTAGGATTCTTATCATATTATTTTGATATGGCAAGTTGATGAAATTTGAGATTTATTTTCTTCTGTAATATAAACATCCTCCAATTTTATATATAGAATGCAAATTGTTTAATACAAAAGGAGATTATATATGGCTGTTACTTATGATTATTATCGTATTTTTTATTATGTGGCAAAGTATAAAAATTTCACACAGGCAGCCAGGGTTCTGATGAGCAGTCAGCCAAATGTGACCCGTGCCATGAATAATCTGGAGAGTGAGCTGGGCTGCCGGCTTTTTATCCGCTCCAACCGTGGCATCACGCTGACTCCGGAAGGGATCAGGCTGTATACCCGGGTGGCCAGTGCTCATGCGCAGCTTCAGGCAGCGGAGGAGGAACTGTCCGGCGACCGGGATCTCCATACAGGTGTGGTCTCCATCGGTGCCAGCGGAACTGCCCTGCACATCTTCCTGCTGCCGATCCTGCAGGAATTTCACCTGAAATATCCGGGGATTCGAATCCATATCTTCAACTATACCTCGAATCAGGCAATTCCTGCCCTGCGAAATGCGATTGTTGACTTTGCTGTGATCACCACTCCCACCGGAGCAGCCAAACCACTAACAGAGATTCCGCTGAAACATTTTCAGGAAATTCTCGTGGGAGGTCCTCAGTTTGCCCGACTGATTCAGACACCCCTCTCGCTCTCAGACCTTCCCGACTATCCTCTCGTTTTTCTGAACCGTCAGACAAAAACCTTCGAGCTGTACAACAGGCTTTTTCTGAAAAACGGGATCTCTCTCCGACCAGAGATTGAAGCAGCTACCATAGACCAGATTCTTCCCATGATCATATATGATCTTGGCATCGGTTTTCTCCCGGAGGAATTCGTACAGCCGGCTCTTGATGCAGGGAAAGTCTTCCATATTCCCATGACTTCCGAGATCCCCCAGCGCACCGTCTGTCTGGTGAAGGATGTCAACCGTCCCATCAGTATTGCTGCAAAGGAACTGGAAAAAATGATAATAGCAAAAAAAGAATGCCTTCGCGAATCCTGAAGGCATTCTTATATGAAATATGGTATTGATCCTTCTATTTGTAAAGCTGATATCCTCCCGGAGCATACTGATATTCATATTTTTTCAGCAGCTCAATATTGGCCAGCTCATATTCATTGAATACGGCAGAGGAAAACTCCTCCGGCTCTACCCACCCGAAATACCAGGACTGGGAATTGAAATAATCTCTCAGCTCTTTGCTGTCAAAAATCCTTCCATGACGGGCATAGATCTCATTCTTGGCGTAGCACAGCCACTGAGCGGAATATCCGGATACTTCTGCGTCCGTCAGATAACGGCAGTCACTGTCCGGAAAGATATAGGAACCGCTGTCGGTATAAGGGCTGCTTCCATTGTCTTCCAGGCTTCTCACCAGTGTGTAATTATATCCGGACTGATCCAGCTTGTATTCCCCGTACACCTTTCTCTCATAATTCAGCAGAAATGCCGTATTGGCCTTTTCATATACATTAAATACACTCTCTGAAAATTCAGAAGGACTGATGTACCCGTAATACCATGATTTCTGGTTAAAAAATCCGGTAAGCTCACTGGAATTAAACAGCCTTCCGTGACGGGCATAAATCTCATTTCTGGCATAGCAGAGCTCCTGTGCGGACAGATCCCACACATCATCCTCTGTCAGATACTCCAGGTCGCTGCCGGGGATCACGTATCCGAAATCTCCCTGCTCGGAATAGGGGATACCGTACAGGTCGTTGTATACCGCATCAAAATTGTACCCAGCCCGATCCAGCTGATAGCCACTGGAGCTCAGCTGATTTTCCCGCTTCTGCAGCAGCTTCGCATTGGCCACCTCATAGGTGTTCATAATGCTGTCGGAAAACTCTGACGGCAGCAGCCTCGGAATATACCATGCCTGTCTCCCGAAATAATCCTGCAGCTCCTGAGAGGAAAAGATCCAGCCTCTTCTTGCATAGATCTCATTCTTGGCGTAGCAGATCGTCTGCAGTGACATGTAGGATATCTCATCCTCGCTCAGATATCTGACATCTGCATCCGGAACGATGTAATCGTAGCAGAGTCCGTCACTTGCCAGTACAGGCCTGCTGCTCTTGGCCAGACACAGGAGCACACCTGTCAAAACCGCCAGCACCCAAAGACTTCTGGAAATACTTTTTTTCGCTTCTCTCATAAAAACCCTCCTTTACATTTACAGTCACGAACTGTATCCTCATACTAAGATTATACAGTCTGTGTGGGAAACTGCAAGGAAAATAATGCGAAAAATAAGGGGGAATTTTCTTAAGAAATGTCCGAAAAGGTCTTACGGTTCAGTTTCTCGTATATGGGGATCATGACGCGGTCCCAGGGGGATACGAGGGGGATGACTTCTTCAGGGCTTACCCAGCGGGCGCCTTTGGCTTCGTCATCTTTGTGGCGGAGGGGTTCGCTGTCGTCGGCGGTACAGAGGTAAGTCACGTTCAGGTGGACGTGAGCGGTGACGAAGGCTCCTTTTCGCACATGGGGAATCACCGGGATGACATCCAGTGCCAGAATATCGGAAGATACCGGTCGGATGGTGGTCAGGCCGGTCTCCTCACGGCCTTCCCGCAGAGCGGTGGAGAGAAAATCAGAGTCACCGTCGCTGTGGCCGCCGCACCAGCCCCAGGAATCAAAGATTCTGTGATAGAGCAACAACACTCTGGAGCGGTCCTGATTGACGATCCATGGAGATGCCGTGAAATGGGCAAATACATTTTCCCGCTCCAGTATATTGTCAAACTGCCGGATGTACTGCAGCATGACTGCCTGATCCTGTCTCTCCTGTTCCTCTGAGGGACTGTAGTTTTTGATTGTCTCATAAATACTCTGGATCATGATTCGTTCATCTTTGCCAGCTTGGCTGTCTGATCCGCCGCGATACAGTTGTCAATGATCTCCTGAATGTCTCCGTCCAGGATCTTGTCCAGCTTGTACAGCGTCAGGTTGATTCTGTGGTCAGTCACACGCCCCTGGGGGAAATTGTAAGTACGGATCTTTTCAGAACGGTCACCTGTTCCGATCTGACTTCTTCTCAGTTCAGCCTCCGCATCGTGGGCTTTCTGCTGCTCAATATCGTATAATTTTGCACGCAGAAGCGCAAATGCCTTTGCTTTAT
>JAQXWO010000061.1 GCA_029225485.1 Lachnospiraceae bacterium | reverse complement strand
CTACATCAGCAAAGATGGCAGCCCACATATTGGCGATTCCGAAGGCTCCCAGGAGCAGGCAGATCACTTTTATGCCAATGGCAAAATAAATATTTTCATACACAATGCGAAGACATTTCCTGGAGATCCGGATCGCTTTTGCGATCTTCAGAGGATCATCGTCCATCAGCACAATGTCTGCCGCCTCGATGGCCGCATCGGATCCCAGTGCTCCCATAGCGATGCCGATATCCGCTCTCGAAAGCACAGGAGCGTCATTGATACCGTCCCCCACAAATACCAGCTTTTCTTTCCCTTTCTTTTCGGCAAGCAGCTTTTCCACAACGGATACCTTGTCCCCGGGCAGAAGCTCGCTGCGGACCTCCTGGATCCCGAGCTCTTCTGCCACCCGGTCCGCCACCCGCCTGGTATCGCCGGTCAGCATAACCGTGCGTTTCACACCTGCCTGCTTCAGGGCCCGCACTGCCTCCTTCGCATGAGGCTTTAGCATATCGGAGATCAGGATATGGCCGGCGTAGGAGCCATCTACTGCCATATGCACGACCGTGCCAACACTGTGGCAGTCCATACATCCAATGCCCAGGTGTTCCATCAGTTTCTGATTACCTGCCGCCACTTCCACTCCGTCCACCTTCGCCAGAACGCCCTTGCCGCTGATCTCCTGCACGTCCGATACCCGGCTCTGATCCACCGGTCTGCCGTAAGCCTTCTGGAGACTTCTGCTGATGGGATGGGTGGAATAGCTCTCTGCCAGTGCCGCATACTCCAGAAGCTTCTCTTCTTCCATCGTGTTGTGATGAATACCGGATACTTCAAAGACACCGCGGGTCATGGTCCCTGTCTTATCAAATACCACATATCCGGCCTGGGCAAGAGCTTCCAGATAATTGGAACCCTTCACCAGCACGCCTGCCTTGCTGGCACCTCCGATCCCGGCAAAAAAACTCAGCGGAATGCTGATCACAAGTGCGCAGGGACAGCTGATGACCAGGAAAGTCAGCGCACGAAATACCCACTCTCCCCACTGGGGATCATTCCCCATCAGGAGCATCCGCACCAGCGGAGGCAGGACTGCCAGCGCCGCTGCTCCATAGCAGACGGCCGGCGTATAATATCTGGCAAATTTCGTGATAAAATTCTCTGATTTTGATTTTCTGGAACTGGACTCTTCCACCAGCTCCAGGATCCTGGAGACCGTGGATTCTCCGAATTCCTTTGTGGTCCGGATCTTCAGCACCCCGTTCATATTGATGCATCCGCTGATGACCTCGTCTCCGACTCCGGTCTCTCTGGGCAGACTCTCTCCGGTCAGGGCACTGGTATTGAGCATCGTAGTTCCCGCCAGCACCACGCCATCGATCGGCACCTTCTCGCCCGGCTGCACTACAATGGTGTCTCCCACTGCTACTTCATCCGGATCCACCCGTTCCAGCTGCCCGTCCCGCTCCACATTGGCGTAATCCGGACGGATGTCCATGAGGTCGCTGATATTTCTGCGGCTCCGGCCCACTGCATAGCTCTGGAACAGCTCGCCGATCTGATAGAACAGCATGACCGCCACGCCTTCCTTGTAATCACCCAGCAAAATGGCGCCCACTGTAGCCACTGCCATCAGAAAATTCTCATCAAACACCTGTCGGTTCAGGATACCTTTCCCTGCCTTCTTCAGAATATCATACCCGATCACCAGATAGGGAATCATAAAAAGAGCAAATTCCAGGTATCCCTCCACCGGGATCAGAGAAAATACAACCATGCAGAGAGCTGCGATCACGATCCGGACCAGCATCTTTTTCTGTTTTTTATTCATAATCCAATCCTCGTTCTCCAGTCTGAAGACATCCTTACAGATAGATCTCGCAGTCATCCTCTACTTTTTTACAGTTTTTCAGAACCTCTTTCATCACGGTCCTGGGATCCTGACCCTCTTCGAACTCCACGCTCAACTTCAGTGTCATGAAATTCACTGTCGCGTCCCTGACACCGGCCGTCTTTTTGGCTGCCTCCTCCATCTTGTTTGCACAGTTTGCGCAGTCCACCTCGATCTTGTACGTTTTCTTCATGATAATTATCCTCCGCTGACTTTTATTCATATGAGCACTTGTTCATATGTTTGTAATTGAATTATAATACGCAGGAAATGCTTTGTCAAGAAAAAAATCAGGATTTCTCCTGATCTTTCAATCCTGTTTTGACAGATTTCGATTGCTTTTCTGTCATTTTTTCTTTATAATACTTCTATACGCATACAGGTTACGGACCTAACTCATTTAGGATAACGACTGTGAAGCATCACCGCTGCCGGATCAGCAGATGCACCGCAGCGGTATTATTCTGATCATGAGGGAGGTTTTTTTATGTTTTATATGCTGGATAATTACGATTCTTTTGTCTACAATCTTGCCGCCTATCTCCGGGAAGCCGGGCAGGAAGTCCTGGTACGGCGGGCAGATGAGATGTCTCTTGATGAAATTTACGAGCTGCAGCCGAAAGGCATCCTTCTTTCCCCGGGACCGAAACGTCCCTCTGACGCAGCCGAATCCCGACAGGTTCTTGCGGAATTTCAAAATAAAGTACCGATCCTCGGTGTCTGTCTCGGGCATCAGGTGATCGGCGATTTTTACGGTTCCACAGTCTGCAGAGGAAGACAGCCCATGCACGGCAAGATCACCCGGATCCATCATGACGGCACCGGGCTCTTTGCAGGGCTTCCGGCTTCCTACCGTGTGACCCGTTATCACTCACTGGTGGTCAGCGAGGAACAGCTGCCTCCCGTTCTCCGGATCACTGCCCGCAGCGAGGATGGGGTCATCATGGGACTGAAGCACCGCACGATGCCGGTCTACGGTGTCCAGTTTCACCCGGAAGCCGTACTGACCGAATACGGGCACGAGCTTCTGGGCAATTTTCTGAATATCTGTGAAAGGTGGGAAATGGCAAATGCAGTTAATTCATGAATTGACACAATATCCTGATATAGCATCCGTGTTTTCCTGTATCCATGAAAAAGAAGATGCTGTTTTTCTGGATTCTTCCCTGAGAAATGATCTGGGACAGTACTCCATCATCGGACTGCATCCTTATCTGAAACTGGTACAGGGAGATGTGTTCACAGTCAATGGTGACCCTGCCTCTGAGGTTTTTGAGACCTTCCTGAAAAAATATCTGAGAGAGCATCAGGAAAAGAATACGACATCTCTCCCCCTGACCTCCGGCGCCATAGGTTATTTTTCCTATGATTATGGCCGCAAAAAAGAAAAAGTGACTACCCGCCATCCGCTGGAGGTGGATATTCCCTACATTATAATTGTCTTCTATGACAGTTTTATAATCTAAGACCACAAAAATGAACGGATGTACCTGATCGCC
>JAQXWO010000060.1 GCA_029225485.1 Lachnospiraceae bacterium | reverse complement strand
CAGTAACTGGAATTCCATTCTTCGACAAGGTTTTCCCTTGATTTAGGTGAACGTAAAAAATCCGCTCAATGGGCGGATTTTTTTATGAAAACCTATGTTGTTTTTATTTTAATCCAAGCCCCTTTAAGATCTCATCCAACGCCAGCGAGTAATCGTCGCGCTCCTCGATAGCATACAGCTCTCTTGCCTGATCGGCAGTGACGTTGAACTGATCCATCAACTGCATGGTGATCTCTGAAACAAGCGAATTCATCTGGGTCGTGACGCCCCATTCCTCCGCCCCTGCCATATGCAGGTCGGATCTCCCCAGTGCGCGCACCAGGCAGTCCAGTGCAAGGTCGAGCTTCCGCACTTCCATCATGGAATAATACGCATTCAATTCTGTCTGCACGCCTGCCAGAACCTTTGCACGCTCATACATCTGTGTCTCACTTTCTCCGATCTTTATGCCGGCAAATTCCTCATAGCTACCCACATAATCCCCACGATCAAAACGCTGCTCCGATGCACGGAGGGCATTTTTTTTCATCAGCATATTGTTTCCGAGGAACACCAGTGCAAATATTGACAGCGCAAGCAACCAGATCATGATGACCGGTCCCTTCGGCAGCGGTTTTTCTCTCGGAGCTTTTTCCTTCGGTTTTTTCTCCTTCTTCGGCTTTTTCTGCTTGGGCTCCTTTGGTTTCTTCTCTTTCGGCTCTTTTTTCTTTTTTTCCTTCTTCTTCTTTTCCTTTTTGCCCTTCTTCTCAGACTTATCCTCCGATGCTTCCGCCATATCGCCGCTCATCGCCCGCAAGATCTCCAGATTTTCATCGGAAATATTTTCCAGATCACCCGCTTCTGCAACCGCCTGCAGGTCATCCGCATCATCCTCATCTTCTCCGAACATCAGATCCAGAAGCTTTGCAAAAAATCCTCTTTTCTTCTCCTTCTTGGCACTCTTAGCCGCCTGACTGCTCTCAGCAAGATCTGCCGCATGGGTCAGGTTCTCCGGTTCTGCGCCAAGATCCTCCAGCGAGATTGACTGTTCATCCGCCTCCAGCATTTTGCCAATATCCGACAAGGCCTCATCTTCCGACAGTCCGTTCAGGAGATTCATGATACCCTCGTCGTCCAGTTCCTCATCCTCCGGCAGAAGTGTCTCCTCAACGACTTCATCCGGTTCAGAATCTTCGAGCGGCACTTCCTCCTCAGGCTCAGATTCTATATCATCAAACAGGCTTCCGAGTGCCTCCATTCCCTCCGGAGGTGCATCGGGCATATCCGATTCAGGCATCGGTATATCCTCGCCCTGTTCTTCTTCCATCGGCAGTTCTGCAAATTCCTCCGGCAGTTCTTCCAACTGAATATCGGACATATCCGCAAACGCCTTCTCATCTGAAAGCATATCCTCCGGGAACTCATTCTCCGCGCCTGCCAGATCCGACTGCAGGTCAAAGCCGGGCATCCATTCGATCTCATCCGCCTGTGGCTCTGACTGGGATTCGCTAACCAGATGCTCGATCTGGTCCCTATACGCATCGTCATCATCCGCGCTCTGTGCTTCCTTCGTCTGTTCAAATTCGAGCGCCTCATTCTCCAGTTCCGCCTCGAACTCTGCAAGAAAGCTATCCGCGTCGTCCTGTTTTAACTCGTCTTCAAACTCGCGCAGAAACTGATTCTCCCTCACAGTTTCCAACGCTTTCATCGTCTTCGGCGGCAGATTTTTCTTTGTCATGTAGGCATCGGACGTCTGCTTTTTCTGTTCAAAATCCTCGTCAAACTCACTGAGCTTCTTTGTCACATTATTTAACAGGCTGTCCAGATAATCCTCATTATTGCGCACAAAATCTCCCTCCTTTCATCACCTATAGAACCTGCCATCGGCAGCTTCTTACGGACGCATGGCGACGAAAAGTGAGAGTGTCCGAAACGCACCTGCGTTTCGAAACGCTCTCACTCACTTTTCATTCAAATACTGTGATTACTTCCCTGTCCGGTCAATCAGCTGATCCACGGTATCCACCAGTTGCCCGATCTCCGGCTTTGTCAGCTGTGCATCCGCACCAAGTGACTCGCCTTTTCGACGCATCTCCTCATTTACCAGTGAAGAGAAAATGATAAGAGGAATATCCTTCAGTTCGCTGTCAGACTTCACCAGTTTTGTGAGACGGTGACCATCCATGATCGGCATCTCAATATCTGTGATGATACAGTGAACCTTGTCATGGACTGTTCCCTCTTTTTTGTACTCCTGAAGCTTGTCCCAGGCTTCCTTACCATTATTATTGACATTCAGATTGGTATAGCCGGACTTCTTCAGGCAGTCTGTGATCAGCTTGCTGAGCAGAGGAGAATCCTCTGCCATCATGATCGGAGAATCACATCTCTGGCGCTCTCCGCGCTCCTCAATATCACTCACCTTCAGGCCGGTATCCGGACTGATATCCGTAACGATCTTCTCAAAATCAAGGATAATGACCAGCTTGCCATCCAGCTTGATCACACCGGTAGACACGCCGTTTTCTCCGGCATTGATCGTAGAATCCGGTTCGATGATGTCTGCCCAGGAGACTCTATGGATTCCGATGACCTCATCCACATGGAATGCAAGATCCAGTTTGTTAAAATTCGTAATGATAAATAAGCCATTCTGCTCACCCTCTACCGGAAGTGATAAACACTGCTTTAAGTTGATAACGGTAATCATCGCATCTCGCGGCATGAAGATTCCTTCCACGCTGGGCTGGGCATTCGGAATGGGAGTCACCGGCTGATAGGCTAAAATCTCGCGAATCTTTGCTACATTGATACCGTAATGATTGTTGTTCAGCGTAAACTCCAGCACTTCCAGCTCGTTTGTTCCATTCTCTAACAGAATATTTGTATCCATATAAATATCTCCTCCCGAAGCAATTCAGTGTAATTAGTCATATTATAACATATATCATCCTGAAATTGCATATTTTTTTAGCACTTTTTTATCATTTTTATAAAAATACGACTCGCGATGTCTTTTCTCCTGCCATCACCTCAAGTTCCAGCTGATCTACCGACTGGACAGCGTCCTCCTTCACCTGAAACAGGATGATCGTATCTGCCGATCCGCCCGCAGGGATCTTGCTCTCCCATGTACTCAGATTTTCCGGAAGGATCGTCAGCTCTGCTGTCACCTCCTGTGTTCCGTTCACCTTTGCCCGGAAGACCGGAAGCAGCGACAGGATATCACATTTCCTCGCCTTTTTCGTGCGGTTCTGTAATGTCACATGCAGGATCATCAGTTTTTTACCTGAATCCGGCACAACCGAATCGTAGCGGTCTGTCAATTGTGTTCCCGTGTAGACAGCCTGTATGTGTTCCAGTCCCAGCGCCTCGCTCAGCGTCACAGGTGAGCGTTCCTCCGCCCCCGGAGCATCCGCATCACCCGCAGGCATTTCCTCCTGCATCTGTTCCTCCGTCTGCGACTGCTGATCGTCTGTCTCCTCCGGATCTGTTTCCCCCGACTGTGTTTCCTGTGTCTGTTCCTCTTCCTGGGTTTCTGAGTCTTTCGTTTCGTTACTTTCTTCTGTTTCTTCCGACTCCTGTACTTCTTCCGTTTCTTCAGTTTCTGAAGCAGGAGCTTCAAAATATACTTTTTCTTCTCTGTTATTC
>JAQXWO010000059.1 GCA_029225485.1 Lachnospiraceae bacterium | reverse complement strand
GGACGAGCCGACGAACCATCTGGATGAAGAGATGGTCATGTGGCTGGAAGATTACCTGAAAAAATATCGGGGGATCGTGATCATGGTAACCCATGACCGGTATTTTCTGGACAAGGTGACCAACCGTATTCTTGAGATCAGCCATGGGGCGATTTATTCCTATGAAGCAAATTATACGCGTTTTCTGGAACTGAAAGCTCAGAGAGAAGAGATGGAGCTGGCCAGTGAACGGAAGCGACAGAGCATTCTGAGGATCGAAATGGAATGGGCCAAACGAGGATGCCGGGCCAGAAGTACAAAGCAGCGTGCCCGACTGGAGCGACTGGAGGCTTTGAAAAACGGTGTGGCTCCCGTGCAGGACAAAACAGTGGAGATGGATTCTGTCACAGCCCGTATGGGAAAGAAAACCATAGAACTGCACCATGTCAGAAAGAGCTATGGAGAGAAAATGATCGTCCGTGATTTTGACTATATCGTGCTGAGAGGGCAGCGTCTGGGGATCATTGGTCCTAACGGCTGCGGAAAGACGACGCTGATGAAGATGCTGGCAGGTCAGGTACAGCCGGACGAAGGAAGCGTGGAGACTGGAGAGACGATCAAAATCGGATATTTTGCCCAGGATGAGCCGGATATGAATGAAAATCAGCGTGTGATCGATTATGTAAAAGACATCGCTGAGTATGTGACGACCACCGAGGGAAGAATCAGTGCCAGTCAGATGCTGGAGCGTTTTCTGTTCACACCTGATATGCAGTATACACCGATCTCGAAGCTTTCCGGCGGAGAAAAGAGACGGCTGTATCTTTTGTCTGTGCTGGTCAGCGGCTGCAATGTCATTTTGCTGGATGAACCGGGCAACAATCTGGATATCCCCACCTTGACAATTCTGGAGGATTATCTGAATTCTTTTTCCGGAATCGTGATCACTGTGTCTCATGACCGCTATTTTCTGGATAATGTGGTGGATCGTATTTTTGCTTTTGAAGGAGACGGCTACCTGCAGCAGTATGAGGGTGGATATACGGAATACCTTGAGGCAAGGCAGAGGCGACAGAGTGGCGCAGAGAATGAGAAGAAGGACGGAGCAGAGGGGAAAGGCAAAAATCAGGCATCCGGTCTGAAAGATACAGAGGAACAGCAGGGAAAAAGCTGGAAACAGAACAGACCGCAGAAACTGAAGTTCACTTATAAAGAACAGAAGGAATATGAGACAATTGACGAGGATATAGCAGCTCTGGAACAGAAAATTTCAGATCTGGAAGATCAGATGATGAAAAATGCAACAAATTCTGTCAAATTGTCAGAGCTGACCGGAAAGAAAGAAGAAGCAGAGCGCGCGCTGGAAGAAAAAATGGATCGTTGGGTATATTTGAATGAACTGGCAGAAAAAATTGAGGAACAGAATCGATGAAAATGTAAGCACTTACATTTTTCTTGCGTGTATGATAAATACCATTTAAAGTAATGCAGCTGTGTGCGAAATGAATGAGGTATAAGTCTGGAAAAATATGGAAAACAGAACAAAAAACAGTTGAAAAGAAAAAATAGCTATAGTATAATCAGGTTCAGAATGTAAGTGCTTACATTTTAGGACTTAAAAACGGAACAACAGGGGGTGACACGATGAATATTTATGATATTTCCGAAAAAGCGGGAGTATCCATCGCTACGGTCTCCCGGGTGTTGAACGGCAACAGCAAAGTCAGTGAAAAGACGCGGCAGAAGATCCTCGATATCATGGAAGAGACAGGTTATCAGCCGAATGCATTCGCCAGAGGTCTTGGGCTGAATACCATGAATACGGTCGGGATCCTGTGTGCGGACAGCTCGGATCAGGTGCTGGCTTTTGCAGTCTATTTTCTTGAGCAGAGACTTCATAAATATGATTATGACGTGCTGCTTTGCTGTACCGGTTACGATGTGACGGTTAAGGAAAAATATCTCAGACTGCTGCTTTCCAAGCGGGTGGATGCGCTGATTCTGGCAGGCTCCAATTTTGTCGAGGCAGATATGGAGAAAAACCGCTATATCGTGGAGGCTGCGAAAGAAGTTCCGGTGATCATTCTGAACGGATATCTGGATGCTTCCAATGTATATTGCGCCCTCTGTGAGGATTCTGAGGTGATGTACCGTCTGACCTCGCAGTTCCTGAAACGGACGGACAGGATTCTGTATGTGTACCGTTCTCTGTCTTACAGCGGCAGAGAGAAGCTGAAGGGTGTTAAAAAGGCATTTGAGCGGGCAGGTATTGCCCTGTGTCAGGATCAGCTGCTTTTATTTAACGGGACGATCGATGAGACGAAGCAGATGCTGAAGGAGCGCAGCGGGGGCAGAAAACTATGGGATGTGATCATCACGTCAGATGATGAACTTGCAGTGGGTGCGTGTAAATATGCCCGGGAAGCAGGCTGGAGCATTCCTGACGAACTGCAGATCACAGGATATAATAATTCCAGGATCAGTATCTGCCGTGAGCCTGAGATCACCAGTGTGGATAATCATCTGGAGTTTTCCTGTCAGAACTGTGTTACTATGCTGATGAAAGCGCTTACAGGAGGGCAGGTGCCTTCCCGTATGTCGGTTTCAGGAGATATTATGATCCGGGGGACGACAACCGATCTTGTCTGATATGACGGTCTACAAAATGCTGCCCATTTCGCCGGTGTGGCGTATCCGCCAAATAAAATTTCAAAAACAGGTTAAAAATGCAGGCATTTTCGCCTGTTCTGTGAATTTTTGCCTGACTCAGAACAATTACAAATTAAAATACAAAATACCAAGAGGAGTCATTATCATGAAAGCATTTATGAATGAAGATTTTCTGCTGTCCACTCCGACGGCGCAGAAGATGTACCATGAGTATGCAGAGAATATGCCGATTCTGGATTACCACTGCCATATCAATCCGAAGGAGATCGCAGAGGACCGCAAGTTTGACAATATCACTCAGGTATGGCTGGGGGGAGACCATTACAAATGGCGTCAGATGCGTTCCAACGGAGTAGATGAGCGTTATATCACAGGCGAAGCCTCTGACCGTGAGAAGTTTCAGAAGTGGGCAGAGACCCTGGAACTGGCCATCGGCAATCCACTGTATCACTGGAGCCATCTGGAACTGAAACGCTATTTTGGATATGATGGTTATCTGAACGGAGAGACTGCAGAGGAAGTATGGAATCTCTGCAACGCAAAGCTTCAGGAGGACGGCATGTCCGTGCGCAATCTGATCCGCCAGTCCAATGTTAAGCTGCTCTGTACCACGGATGATCCGGCAGACACCCTGGAATGGCACCGGATGATCGCACAGGATGAAAGTTTCGAGGTGCAGGTGCTTCCTGCATGGCGCCCGGACAAGGCCATGAACATTGAAAAACCGGATTACGCGGATTATCTTGCACGTCTGAGTGAAGCGAGCAGCGTAGAGATCAAGGATTTTGCATCGCTGAAAGAAGCTCTGAAAAAACGCATGGAGTTCTTCGCGGCAAATGGCTGCTGTGTATCCGATCATGGACTGGAGTATGTGATGTATGTGCCTGCTTCCGATGAGGAGATCGAAGCAATCATGGCAAAGAGACTGTCAGGACAGGCTGTGAGCAGAGAAGAAGAACTGAAGTTCAAGACCGCGTTTATGGTATTTATCGGAAAAGAGTACCACAGACTCGGATGGGTGATGCAGCTTCATTATGGATGCAAGCGCGACAACAACACCCTTCTTTACCGCAGACTGGGACCGGATACCGGATTTGACTGTATCGATAATTATACTCCGGCAGCACAGCTGGCAGATTTCCTGAATGCGCTGGAAATGACAGATGAACTTCCGAAGACCATCCTGTATTCACTGAATCCGGTGGACAATGCGGCAATCGGTACGATCATCGGATGTTTCCAGAATGCAGACGCGATCGGCAAGATCCAGCAGGGAAGTGCATGGTGGTTCAATGACAATAAGACAGGTATGACAGAGCAGATGACCTCTCTGGCCAACCT
>JAQXWO010000058.1 GCA_029225485.1 Lachnospiraceae bacterium | reverse complement strand
ATCAAACGGGTACATGGTAGCAATATAAATCCGTTTTTCTCCACCAAACCCGACAATACAGCTTTCCGCGTATGCAGATTTCCCGCTGCCGCTGCCGCCTGTAATCAAATGAAACATTTCATTCTCCACTCCTTCTGTCAGCTCAAGGATATGTAATTATCCATATGGTTGTCTGCAAACGTACACATGCTGTAGTAGATCTTCAAAGCCAGCTCAAGAAGCGGATAAATGGCAACTGCACCGGAACCCTCGCCAAGGCACATATCGCAGTCCAGAAATACCGGAATATCCAAAGCCTTCAGTACCATATTGGCAGCAGGTTCTTTGGACTTGTGGGATGTAATCAGATAATCTCTGACCTCCGGGCACATCCGGACAGCACATAATGCCGCTGTACAGGAAATAAATCCGTCCGCAATCACAGGAATCTGGTATACCGCACCACCGATAAATACACCGGCAAGGCCTGCCAGATCAAATCCTCCTACTTTAGCCAGTACATCCACCGGGTCATTCCGGTCCGGTCTGTGAAGTTCCAGGGCACGCTCAATGGCACGGATTTTCTTTTGCAGGCCTTCACTGGATAATCCAGCCCCTCTTCCGGTTACTTTCTCCGGTTCCACTTCCAGCAGAACCGAAGTCACCGCACTGCTGGTGGTAGTATTGCCGATGCCCATCTCACCGGTGGCAATAATACGGTAACCTTGATTTTTCAGTTCTTCCACCATCTGAATCCCCACCTCGATGGCTCGAACTGCCTCCTCCCGGGTCATGGCAGGTTCTTTTGTCATATTTTTTGTTCCGTAGGCAATCTTCCGATTGATAATTTTACTGTCAGATGCGATCCCGATATCAACCGGAAAAATATCCGCTCCGGTATGCTGACAGAAAATACTTGCTGTTGCTTTTTTATTGAGAAAATTCTCAGATACCAGCAATGTCACTTCCTGCCCGGACTGGGTAACGCCTTCTTCCACCACACCATTATCCGCACACATCACGACCAGTGCTTTTTTTGACAGGTCTACCTTGGGATTCCCTGTCATACCTGCAATCCTCACGATCGTATCCTGAAGCCTTCCCAGGCTATGCAGAGGAATGGCTATGTTATTCCAGTGTTCCCAGGCAGCCTCCATTGCCTGAGAATCAGCAGGCTGTATGTTCTTCAATGCTTCTTCCAGTTTCATAGGATCTCCTTTCTGCCGTAGCGGGCGGCTGCACGCAAAAACGCTTCCGGAATAGCCTTGCATCCATAATAATACAGGTGCGGAAAGCCCACCATCCGCCTTTCATCGCTGTGGATGCACCGCCAGGATCTTTTGCTGTTTGGTTTCTGTGCCAGATAATCTTCTCCACAGTTTTCCGAATCAAAATAATGAAATTCATGTGCCGGTATGGGAGGTGTTTCCTGTCCAAAACAGGTGCCCTCCTGCAGTGTGATATAACCAAATCGATGCAAACGATCTGTCCGGTATACCTTTCCCGGTATGGTTCCCACCATCGGCCAGAAATGACCATCCATGTCCTCCATCTGTTCATGAAGATACATAAATCCGCCGCATTCCGCTATATGAGGCATGCCGTTTTCCAATGCCATCCGGATAGAATTTCTCATGGACAGGTTATTGCTGAGCTGTCCGGCATACAGTTCCGGGTATCCTCCGTGCAGCAGCAGGCCATCCAGATGTTCCGGCAGCCGGCTGTCATGGACAGGAGAAAAATACACCAGTTCCGCACCCATTTCCTTTAAAAGTTCCAGATTATCTTCATAAAAGAAACAGAACGCTTCATCTCTT
Source organism: Lachnospiraceae bacterium (assembly GCA_029225485.1). Taxonomy (GTDB): domain Bacteria; phylum Bacillota; class Clostridia; order Lachnospirales; family Lachnospiraceae; genus Choladousia. The sequence goes on along the minus strand of JAQXWO010000058.1, from coordinate 1,539 downwards.
GCCACACCGATTCTGATTTTCTGACTTACAGATATCGTCTGCGTAATCCGGACAGATGAGGGCAAAGGTTCACTTTCCTCTGCCAGTTCCAGAAGCCCGTCCACATCCAGCGTATCTTTCAGAATCCCTGCCAGTTTCTGCAGCTTTTCCCTCAGTCCGTCAATTTCGTCTGGCATGACCAGACCCAGATGACGGCTCTCCAGTACACAGTCCCGCACGACGGGAACATACCCATAGACACGGACCGGAAGTTCCTCTTCTATCATTTTTTTCATTCGCGGATACATCATGGGGGAAACCTGATTCAGGATTACCCCTTTGATACCGCTGTCTTTCCGGTATTCCAGAAATCCTTTCAGGAACGGAACCACAGACAGGCTCATCCCCTTACAATTCACCAGAAATACCACAGGAGTACCCGTGCAGGAAGCCACATCATACGTACTGGCTTTTTCTGAAATACCTGCCAGCCCATCATAATATCCCATGACGCCTTCGAGAACTGCGATATCACAGTCTGCCGCATTCTTTTTCAGCAGATACCGGACGGTATCTGAATCCGCAAAAAATGTATCCAAATTCCTGCTCTTTGTCCCGATCACACGGGAGTGAAACATGGGATCGATATAGTCGGGGCCACATTTAAAAGATGCCGCCTGTAATCCCCGATTTTTCAATACCTGCAAAATTCCACAGGTAATCAATGTCTTTCCGCTGCCGCTGGAAGCTGCCGCAATTAAAAACCGGGGCGTATGTTTTTCATTCATCCTGTTTTGCTCCTGTACACGAAATGATATATACCGGATTCTGTCCCATCATCAGGTGATAAGGTCCGGCAGTTTTCCCTTTGGATACGGATATCTGTGCAATATCCACATCCCGGAACGAATCATGTTTAAGACATTCCAGTGCTTCTGCCACCGTCTCGAGGGTAATACAATTAATCACGATCCGAACCTCCGGATTTTTTTCAAGAATCAACTGCAGAATTTCTTTCAGATTGCCGGAGGAGCCGCCGATAAATGCATGTGTCGGAGCAGGCAGATCACGGAGTGCTTCCGGAGCTGTTCCTTCTATGATTTCCAGATTGTCCACACAGAACTTTTTCTTATTAGCCGCGATAAGTTCCACCGCCTCCGGCTTCTTTTCGACCGCAAATACCTGACCTTCCAGAGCGATTCTCGCCATTTCCACCGAAACGGAACCAGTCCCGGCTCCCACGTCATAGACCACGGCATTTCCGGTCAGACGGAGTTTGGAAAGGGAGACACTTCGTACTTCTTCCTTTGTCATCGGTACCTTGCCGCGGATAAACAACTCATCATTGATTCCCGGTGTCAGCACAGGATTTTCCAACATCGTTCTTTCCAGAAGCATAACACTGAGCGGATCAGTGACGATATCCTGCATTTCTTCCGCACAGCCTCTGGTAATCTTCTCATCCGGGTAAGACAGACGCTCACCTACAGACACCTGCACATCGCCCATTCCATACTCCGTAAGTTTACGGCAAAGCTGAGCCACACCGTCCGCACTTCC
>JAQXWO010000057.1 GCA_029225485.1 Lachnospiraceae bacterium | reverse complement strand
AGGATTTACGGTGGTTTTTGTGACATTCGGAGCGCTGGCGGGAACTGTCGGAGCTTTGCTTAGTGAATATCAGACGGCTGTAAATATGGTTTCCGGTCTGGTCGTGATCTTTTTTGGACTGAATTATCTCGGTGTGATCCGGCTGAATCTGTTCCGGGGAATCCGGCATTCTGTAAACACGGACGATATGGGATTCTTATCGGCATTGTTTTTTGGAATGGTTTTCTCGGTGGGCTGGACTCCCTGTGTCGGCACATTCCTTGGATCGGCACTTATGCTGGCTTCCCGGCAGGCCCATGCAGTGGAAGGAATGCTGATGCTGCTTGCTTATTCTCTTGGTCTGGGTATTCCTTTTGTACTCAGTGCGGTGCTGATCGACTGCTTAAAATCTGCGTTTACCTGGATCAAGAAAAACTATAAGATCATCAATACCATCAGTGGGATTCTGCTGGTTCTTCTCGGCCTTTTGATGGCTACCGGAACCTATGGCCGGCTGTTTGGTCTGTTCAGTTAAGGAGGCACTATGAAAAATAAGAAAACGCTGTTGATCCTTGTTCTGATATTTGTCCTGCTGCTGGGCGGAGCCTCCGTGCTCTACACCAGGCTTGGCAGACAGATCACCCCCGACCAGCTTGCCGTACAGGAGACACAGGAACAGATCACGGAAGAAGAGACAAATGATGCAGAGCAGCAGAAAACACTGGCCCCGGACTTTATCGTGTTTGATGCGGAGGGTAAGGAAGTGAAACTGTCCGACTATATGGGAAAACCCATCGTGCTGAATTTCTGGGCCAGCTGGTGCGGTCCCTGCCAGATGGAAATGCCGGATTTCCACGAGAAATATCTGGATATAGGCGGGGATATCCACTTCCTGATGATCAATATGACAGACGGCTCCAGAGAAACTGTTGAAAGCGCATCCGGTTTTGTTGCAGAAAAAGGATATACCTTCCCGGTGCTTTATGATACCGAATCTAATGCAGCTGTGACCTACGGCGCGTATTCGCTGCCGACCACTTATTTCATTGATGGTGACGGATATATCATGGCCCGGGCAGTCGGAGCAATCGATGCAGAAACATTGCAGCAGGGAATCGATATGATCAGATCATCAGGCTGAATAATAATATAGATAAACTGAAAGGAAAGATGGAATCATAAACTATGTTGTGACCTATTCATCAAAATATGGGAGTACAAAAAAATATGCACGGTGGATCGGAGAAGCTCTCTCCTGCGAAGTCAGGGATATCAGGAGCATTCGACCGGGCATGCTGCAAAGCTATGATGTGGTGATTCATGGCGGCAGTTTGTATGCCGGAGGAGTCAGCGGGCTGAAGCAGCTTGTAAAATTATATCTGGAGATCAGTGATAAGAGGCTGATTTTGTTTACCTGTGGTCTGGCTGATCCGACCGCGCCGAAAAATATCACACATATAGAGAACGGGATTGCCAGGGCGATTCCCGGGAATATGTATGATAATATGAAGCAATTTCATTTCAGAGGCGGTATTGACTATAGCAGATTATCTCCGATTCACAGGACCATGATGATGATGTTATGTCAGACCATGAAAAAGAAGGGATATGACAATTTGTCGGAAGAAGATCAGCTGATGCTGGATACCTATGGCAAAAAAATCGATTTTTCGGATCAGAGTACCATAAAGCCGCTGGTTGACTATGCTACAGCTCAAATAAAGGAACAGCTTTATGATTGAATTAAAGGATGTCAGAAAATCATACAATGGGAAAGTGATCTTTGAAGATGTAAATCTGAAATTGGAGGATGGAATGGTCAGCGCTTTTGTGGGACATAATGGTTCGGAAAGAGTACCATGCTGAAGGTTGTTGCAGGATTGAACGGAAAAGACAGTGGAGAAATCATTTATGAAAGGAAATATCGTTTTCCCTATGTTCCCGAAAAGTTTCCTGTTATCACTATGACGGCGGGAGCCTATCTGAAATATATGGCTGATATGGTTCATTCTTTGGGGGACAGGATATATATGATATATGAACGCAGGTTCTTACAATATGAAAATATACCACAGACAACATATGTGATCTGGATACCGGAGGATAGGAGCAGGACACCGCTTGAAGAAATGAAAAAAGCAGAAAATGGATATTATGTTTACTCTGATGAGAGAACGTTGTCCCTTGACATCGATCGACTTCAGAAAGAAGGATGGCATATTGGAAAAGGTTATGAAGATGGTAGGCATGATGATATATAGATTACATAGATATTTTTGCAGCAGCCGTCTGGTCATTCCTCTGTTCAAGATCGCCTTTTTTTTCGGGAGTCATGTACTCGATGAAGCCTGTAAATGTATGCAGTGGTTATGTCCTGGCCGGAGTGATTCAGTTTGTTCTCCTGACATTTGTGGCGCCTGGTATATCCGGAAGTGAAGAGACCGTGGAGGAACAGCTGATACTTTGCCATGGAAACAGCTGGTGCGGATATTTGGGGGCAAGAGTTTTCCATAGTGAAGGATGCCGTATTTGATAAATTCTGGTTTCTGAGGTGTTTGGGCATACTGCTTCCTTCCGTGATGAAACCGGCACGCGATCTGGAAAATGGGGATTATTTCGTGGTTGTGATCATAAAAAATCTGATATTGAATCGAAAAAAGTTTTCTTAGCATGTTACGATAAAATTCCCGAAAGGGTCTTCTCAAAAACAGTCAACGGAATATAATAAGGATTGAACGCATCGGTCAATGGATGAACGGTGCGGGGATGATCTGTGGATATTGTTTACAGGATCGGAGGATGCTGTGGATAAGTCAGGAGGCGTGAGTGTGAATGATAAGTTTTTCAGCTTGCCGGAGGATAAGCAGAAGAGAATCATCAATGCTGGATTCCGTGTGTTTTCCCAGAACAGCTATAAGAAAAGTCCGGTAAGTGAGATCGCTGCCCAGGCGGGCATCAGCAAATCCCTGCTGTTTCACTATTTTCGTAATAAAAAGGAACTGTATCTGTTTTTGTGGGAGGAAGCAGCCAGGATTACGACAGAGTATCTGAGGGAATATGGATGTTATGAACCGGATTCTCTGTTTGAGATGCTGCACCGCGGGACAAAAGCTAAAATGCAGATTATGAGAAGCTATCCGGATATCGCGTTTTTTGTCATAAAGGCTTACTATGAAAAAGAGGAGGAGATCAGTGCGGATATACAGCGAAGTTATCGGGATTTTCTGGAACAGAAGGCTCAGGCTTCCGTGCTTCGTATTGATCCGGAAGAATTTATCCCGGGAATCGATCTGAAGATGATGTATCAGGAAATGTACTGGGCATCGGAGGGATATCTCTTTGAGGTAATGCGAAGAGGCGTGATCGATATTGATCAGCTGGAAAAGGATTTTGAAAAGCTGATCGAATTCTGGAAGGAAACCTACGGGCGGAAAGAGGAGCAGGAGCGCTGAACAGAAAAACAGTTTAAAAAGTAAGAAGAGTATGAAAAAACTCTGGGAAGGAGAAACCGAATATGCCAGGCATGAGAGACGGCACGACGAAATATGCCATTGAAACGGCAAATTTGACGAAATATTACGGGAAGGCGAGGGGCATCATTGATCTGAATCTTACGGTAAAGGAAGGGGAATTCTTTGGATTTATCGGACCCAACGGGGCGGGAAAGAGTACTACCATCCGCACCTTGCTGGGACTGATCAGCCCGACCTCCGGCAGCGGACGGATTCTGGGGATGGATTGTCAGAAGGACAGGATGGAGATCCTGAACCGGATCGGATTTCTGCCTTCGGAGATTTCTTTTTACCGGGGGATGCGCGTGAAGGAAGTACTGCGTTTTTCTGCCGATCTGAGAAAGAAAAACTGTGACGCGGAGGCCAGGATCCTGTGTGACCGCCTGCAGCTGGATGTGAACCGAAAAGTGGAGGAGTTGTCTTTAGGCAACCGGAAAAAGGTGGGGATCGTCTGTGCCCTGCAGCACAGACCGGAGCTCTATATTCTGGATGAACCTACCAGCGGACTGGATCCTCTGATGCAGAAGGAATTTTTTGAATTGCTGGAGGAACGGAACCAGGAAGGAGCTGCCGTTTTCTTATCCTCTCATGTTCTGTCAGAGATACAGAGGCACTGCAGCAGGGCCGCGATCATCCGTGAAGGAAAGATGATCGCGTGTGATGAGGTATCTGTGCTGTCCCGGACGAATGCCAGAAGAGTGACCATACATGGAGATGCCGACCTGGCACAGCTGACCGGCATCCGGGATCTTCAGAAGCTGCATGACGGACTCTCTTTTCTTTACAACGGTGAGATTCAGCCGCTCATGCAGATTCTGGCTCAGGCTGACCTGACCGACGTGACCATTGCCGAGCCGGATCTGGAGGAAATCTTTATGCATTATTATACGGAAGGAGGACAGGAAGCATGACTGTATTAAAACATGAGATGAAGCAAAGCCGTTTTGCTCTGCTGATCTGGACCGTATCGGTTGCTTTTCTGCTGGTAATCTGTATCTTTATGTTCCCGGAAATGAAAGCAGAAATGGCCGGAGTCACCAGAATCTTTGCTTCTATGGGCAGCTTCACGGCGGCTTTTGGCATGGATCGTCTGAATTTTGGAGAATTTCTGGGATTTTACGGTATTGAGTGCGGGAATATCCTGGGACTTGGCGGTGCTTTTTTTGCTGCATTTATGGCAGCACCCATGCTGGCAAAAGAAGAGAAAGATCACACCGCAGAATTCCTGCTGACCCATCCCGTCAGCAGAGTGCGGATCATTACGGAAAAGCTGTGTGCCGTACTTATGCAGCTTTTGGTGATGAACGGGATCGTGCTGCTCTTATCCGTGGGATCCACCGTCATCATCGGTGAAAAGATTGACTGGGAAAAACTGTACCTGCTGCATCTGGCATACTTTCTGGTACAGATGGAGATCGCCGCCATCTGCTTCGGTATATCCGCCTTTACCCGCAGCAGCAGCCTCGGCGCAGGTCTGGGCATTGCCATCCTGATGTATTTCCTGAATCTCATCGCCAACATGGCGGACAGTGCCCGGTTTCTCAAGTACATTACCCCCTTTGCCTATGCAGAAGGAGCAGACATCATCGCAGGAGACGGGCTGGACGGGAAACTTCTGCTGCTGGGAGCCGTGTATACTGCTGTCTCAATTGCGGCAGCATACTGGAAATATACTAAAAAAGACATTAGTTAGCTGAAAAACAGGGCTTGATTTTTCAGGTCCTGTTTCGCTGGCCTGCTTTCCCGACAGCACAGTTGTAAAAGCCTCAGCGTAGCCCGGTACGCCTACGTTTTTACAACTGTACTCTCGAAAAAGCATTCTCAGCGAACCAGTGCGGTATTTAGCG
>JAQXWO010000056.1 GCA_029225485.1 Lachnospiraceae bacterium | reverse complement strand
AAGGATCTTATTTTTTACCCTTTTGACGTGCTAATCATAATATAGAGAAAAGGAATTTAAAATATGAGAAGAAGATGGATTGCGGCTGTTTTGGCCGGAACGATGGCACTGTCTCTTTTGACAGGCTGCGGAGCTGGTCAGACAGCGAAGAGTGAAGTGGTGAAATTAGACCCGAATAATCCAGTTTCACTGACGATATGGCATTATTATAACGGCGCACAGCAGGCGGCATTTGACCAGTTGGTGCAGGAGTTTAACGCCTCTGTTGGTAAGGAGAAAGGGATTTATGTGGAAGGTTACAGCCAGGGGTCTGTTTCTGATCTGGAAAAAGCTGTTTCTGATTCTGTGGCGGAGAAGGTGGGTGCGCAGTCCCTGCCGGACGTCTTTTCTACTTATGCAGACACTGCTTATGCTGTACAGCAGCAGGGAAAGCTGGCTGATCTGAACCAGTATTTTACCGCAGATGAATTGGCGGAATATGTGGATGCCTATATTCAGGAAGGGCATTTCTATGACGATGAGGCACTCTATCTCTTTCCGGTAGCAAAGTCTACTGAGGTTATGATGCTGAATGCTACGGACTGGAAGACCTTTGCAGATGATACAGGCAGCAGTACGGAGGAACTGAAGACAGTGGAGGGAATCGCGGAAGTAGCACAGCGTTATTATGAATGGACGGACGGTCTGACGCCGGATGTGCCGGATGACGGTAAGGCGTTTTACGGCCGTGACTCGATATCTAACTATTTCATTATTGGCATGAAACAGATGGGTGTGGATATTTTTGATGTGACAGACGGCAGTGTGACTATTCATCCTGAGAAAGAACTGATCCGTCGGTTGTGGGAGAACTATTATGTGCCATACGTAAAGGGATATTTTACCAGTATGGGTAAGTTCCGCTCTGATGATGTAAAGACAGGTGAGATTATTGCCTATACCGGTTCTACATCTTCTGCGATGTATTTTCCCGATGAGGTAGTACTGGATACAGGCAGCAAGCCAATTGATTATCAGGTACTTCCCGCACCTGTCATGGAGGGAGGAGAGTACTACAATGTACAGCAGGGTGCCGGTATGGCAGTAACCAAGTCAGACGCTGTGCATGAATATGCCGCATGCGAATTTCTGAAGTGGTTTACTGCCAGCGAGAATAATCTGCGTTTTGTCTGTGAATCTGCTTATTTCCCTGTGCGTAAAGATGCGAATACAGTGGAGGCACTGGATAAGATTGTGAAGGATCAGGAGATGAATATTTCTTCCAAGACTTATGATTGTCTGACGAGTATCCTCAATGACTTTGATTCCATTAAATTTTATACGACAAAGTGTTTCAGTAACGGATATGCTGCCCGTAAATTACTGGACTACAACCTTTCTGATCAGGCGGTGGCTGACAAGGCTGCGATCGACGAAGCTGTAGCAGCCGGAACACCCCGGGCAGAGGCTGTTGTACCTTATGTGACGGAAGAGGCATTCGATACCTGGTATGAAGATTTTTGTCAGGCACTGGAAGGCGCGGCATTTTCCTGAACCTATCATAAATATGGTTCGGACTGAACAGGAGAGAACGCATGAAACGACGAAAGAGAAAATTGACTTATTTGCTTTTGGTTCCACTGGCACTGGTTGTGCTGCTTCAGGGACTTTTGCCGTTTTCCATTCTGCTTGTCAGCAGGGCAAAAGAAACGATGGAGCACGGTGCAGTTGACAATGACAGCAATTTAGTAGAAAATCGCCGGGTCGTACTGGAAAATGCCATGACGGATCAGTGGAGCGAGGTGCGCTATGAAAGTGCCTTTCTTAATATAGAACTCAAAGCATTTTTGGAGGAACACCAGGCGGATATAAGCGGATTTCTGGGTGATAAAGAAATGCAGCGTGCCTATACACAGCGTGTCTTTGAAAAAATGTTGAATTATCTTAGGGGTGATGACACCTGCGGTGTATTTCTGATTTTGGGTAACGATGGGGAACTGACTGCAGCACAGGAATATGTGGGATTTTTTCTGCGCGATTCCGATCCTGTTACGAAAACAAATACGAATTCGGATCTTTTGTTTGAGAGGGGTGATCAAAGTCTTGCAAGAGAAGCAGGGATTGCGCTGGATAGTTCCTGGTTTCCGTATTTTAGTTTTCTTGGCAGTGGTGTACGGGAGGCGGATGATTTTTTCTATACGCCGTATCAGCTGGCACAGCAGAATGTGGATGCGGATATGGAAGATCTGGGGTATTGGTCCATGCCTTTTGTTCTGGAGGATCACGAGTTGGACAACCATCAGATGATCACGTATTCTATACCGCTTTGTTTTGACGGTGAAATTTATGGTATATTGGGCACAGAAGTATCTACCAGCTATATCAGTAACAATTATCTGCCGGTGCGTGATCTGGACCGCAATCAGAATGCTGGTTATGCCATCGCTGTGGAACAGGGGGATGAGACCTATTTGTCTCTTTCCGGAAAGGGAGCCCTGTTTGACACAATCCGCCGTGAGAGCATGCAGTATTCACTGAAATCTACGGAAAACGAGGATTTATTTCTCGTAGAGAATACAACGATTGGCACTCAGAATATTTATTGTGTAATGTCGAAACTGAATCTGTACAGCGGTAAGGTGCCTTATGAAAATACGAACTGGGTACTTTGCGGTTTTGTTACAGAAGAATCTATTTATGGTTTGGGAAATCAGTTGTACCGCAGTATTCTTACTACCATTGTAGTGTGTGCCCTTGTAGGTGTAGCTGTAATGTTTGCCGTGGTACGTTATATTTCTGCACCGGTCTATCGTTTGATGGAAAGTGTACGGGGCGGGCTGAAAGGTCTGCAGGGCTTCCAGCCGTCGCACATTTTGGAGATTGATGAGCTGCATGAGGTAGTAAAGAACCTGACAGAGAGTGAAATATCTACGGAAAAGCAGCTGAGGGAGGAAAAGGAGCGTTATCGAATAGCTCTGGAAAGTTCTAATGATGTGTTCTTCACGTATCGACATAAAGAACAGACGCTGGAGATTGTGAACAGCAAAGAACATGATGGCATATGGCCGGTCGCAGAATTCTGGGAGAAGGTATTCGTTCCCCAACTTTCGGCCGAAGATCAGGAACTAATAAAAAAACTGGTCTGGAGCAAAAAACAGGATATTCATGTCCAGATACACTTGTTGAATCAGGGAAAGCCGGATGGACTTTGGATTGAAATCAACGGAAAAATGATGATGGATCAACAGACCGGAAACTGGACGATGGTAGGCTATTCCCGGAATATTCATAAAGCGAAAATGCGGGAGCTGGAGCAGGAAAAACGCCAGAAAATGGATCCCGTAACCGGTTTCTATCGTCTGAAGCAGGGCAAAAATGCACTGGTAAAGGCACGCAGGCAGGAACCTCAGGGAGTGCTGATCCTTATGGATATCTGTGCTTTTTCCACTATCGTGCAAAATTATGGACTGACCTTCGGCGATGTGATTCTAAATGAGATTGCCGAATTGGCTGCAAAGGATTGTCGGAGTATATGCCAGAACCGTCAGGTGCTGATACGTGCCGGTGCTGATGAATTTTTGATGTGGCTGCCCAATACAGGGGCAGAGGAGTGCCGGCAGATGTTATTCCATCTTCAGATGGAATTCTCCTCAATCATCCGGCAGAATGCGCTGGAACTGAAGTTTTGTGCAGGAATGGCGTCAGCTTTTGATGAGACAACGGAAGAACTGATCTGCCGGGTTCAGGCTGCATTGAGAGAGGCCGTGTATCGGAACTGCGAGGCGGTACAGTGGGAGAAACGTCAAATGCCGGAAATGGCGGGCAAGCCGTTCAGTGAAGTCGTTTCTCAGGATTATATCAGTCGGATGGGATTGGCTTCGCTGATTCTTAACTTGTTTGACCGGAGTGTTTCCTTGACAGCTGCACTGGATTTGGCGTCATGACGCCTGGCAAAACAGTTTTCTCTGCAGGATTTGCTGGTCACATCGTTCATCGGTGAATATCTGTCCAGTGTGGTTACATACTGTTGGAAATATCCGGAAACTCCGGAGGATATGGACCCGGTTTATTATTGTTCGGAATCAGAATATCAGAGGATGAATGGAGAGGCACAGCTGCATCTACTCCATCCCATGGAAGAAGCGGCTGATATAGCGGCAGTACTTAAGAAAAATTCCTATCCGTCAAAGGGCATTGTCTTTCCTATGTCTGATAACGGTAAGTATTCC
>JAQXWO010000055.1 GCA_029225485.1 Lachnospiraceae bacterium | reverse complement strand
CTCTCCCGCCCCGTGGTATGCCAGTCAGTCGTATGAATAGATTTCGATAACCAACTGCCGCCTCTGCGGCTGATTTCACAAAATCTTCAATTCAAACCGGATTTGTCTATCTCCAACGCTTAAATACTACTATTTCCGCATCCGTTCCGCCATCACAATACTCACACCCCCCATGTCGGTAATTCCTAGCTTGTCAAATTCTTTGATAAGTGAACCCTCCATATTCTCATCATTTATTTCTGTGAAGCCAGTCTGCTAGCAGTCTTTCCAAGAAACACAGCACAAAACGAACACGACATACCTCTAAGCAAACATTCGGCGGGTGCTTTTAGCGTCGGCAAGATCCACTGCCTACGTAGACTTAGGCGCGAAGGCTCTCCTGAGCGTCTTAGTCGCCGTTGGCAGTTAGCTTGCCAGAGCGTTACCCGCGTTTGCGTGAGGTATGCCGTGTTCGTTTTGTGCGTCACTTGTACATGAAAAACTTACTTAACTTCTTTAATTACCTTTGACGGGCACTTTTCGGCGCACTTGCCGCACCCGATACATTTCTCATAGTTGATGTGAGCCACATTGTTCTCCACCTCGATGGCTCCGTTCTCACACTGCTTCGTGCAGAGGCGGCAGCCGATACATCCTGCGCTGCAGACTTTCTTGACGGCTGCGCCGCGGTCATGGCTGGAACAGCGCACTGCGTATGCTGCGGAATCAGGCACCAGTTCGATCAGATGCCGCGGACAGGCTGCCACGCATTTGCCGCAGGCACGGCACTTTTCACGGTCTACGGAGGCTACTCCGTGATCCACCGTGATGGCACCGAAGGGGCATGCATGAGCACAGGTACCGAAACCGATACATCCAAAATCACAGGTCCAGGGTGACAGACCGCTGGCTACTGCGGATGCACAGTCATGAATTCCCACGTAATGGCATCTGGCTGCCGCATTTTCACAGTCACCGGAACATTTGACGAAGGCGGCGACACGCTCAATATCCTCTGCCTTCACGCCCATGATGCGGCCAATCTTCTCAGCAACGGGAGCACCGCCCACGGGACATCCGTTTACAGGAGCCTCCTCATGAAGAATGGCAGATGCCATGGCATCACATCCGGCAAATCCGCAGGCGCCGCAGTTGTTGCCCGGCAGACACTGGCGGATTGCTGTCTCTCTCTCATCTACTTCTACTTTAAATTTTTTATCGACCGTAATCAGCAGCAGACCGATCAGGAGGCCGATGACCGCCACAGCGGCGGTTGCAATAATAATTGACTGCATATGCTACCTCCTTTTAGAATGACAGTCCGCCAAAGCCCATAAAGGCGATGGACATCAGAGCCGCTGACAGCAATACCACCGGTGCTCCCCGGAAGGGTGCCGGAATATCTGCCTCGCTGATACGCTCACGGATGCCTGCCAGCAGGACGATCGCAATCGTATAGCCGACAGCTGTACCGAAACCGGCTGTCACGCTCTCGATAAAGTTATACTCATTCTGTACATTGGTCAGCGCCACACCGAGTACCGCACAGTTGGTGGTGATCAGCGGCAGATAGATACCAAGTGCCTGATAGATGGCCGGTGATGTCTTTTTCAGGAACATCTCCACGATCTGTACCAGAGCGGCGATCACAAGAATAAATACGATAGTTTCCAGATATTCCAGATGCAGCGGCGCCAGCAGGAACTGATACAGCAGATTTGCCACTGCGGAGGAAATGGTTATAACGAAGATAACCGCTCCGCCCAGGCTGGCTGAGTTTTTGATCTGTTTGGACACACCCAGGAAGGAACAGATTCCCAGGAACTGGCTCAGCACTACATTGTTGACCAGACAGGCCGTAATCGCAATTAAAATCAGATTCATGCTTTCGTTCCCTCCTTCTCTTCCGATTTGCAGGACTTGCTGCAGGATGCACAGCATCCGTCACAGCCTTCCACTTTCTTGTTGGCTGCCGTATTTACGTTGCATGCATTCAGCACGGCAACGAGAATTGCCATGACCAGAAACGCTCCGGGGGCCTTGCCGAAGATCGCGATGGACGGAATGGCTTCCGGCAGGATATCCAGCCCGAATACGGAGCCGGAACCCAGAAATTCACGTACGATACCGATCACAGTAAGAGCGATGGTAAATCCAAGTCCCATGCCGACACCGTCAAACAGTGCCAGTGCGGGATTCACTTTGTTGGCGTATGCTTCCGCACGACCGAGAATGATACAGTTTACCACGATCAGAGGAATATAAATACCAAGGGCACTGTACAGGCTGGGCACATATGCCTGCAAAAGCAGATCCACCACCGTCACCAGCGATGCTACAATGACGATGTACGCCGGAAGACGCACCTGATCCGGAATGATATTCCGCATCATCGAGATGATCAGGTTGGAAAAGATCAGTACGGCCAGGGTAGATAATCCCATGCCGAGACCATTGATGGCGGAAGTCGTGACAGCCAGTGTCGGACACATACCCAGCATCAGGATGATACAGGGATTCTCTTTCACGATTCCGTTATATATACGTTCCATATATTCATTCATTCTGTCAACCTCCCTTACTGAACCGATGCCGCATAAAATGCGAGAGCCGTATTGACTGCATTTACAACCGCGCCGGAAGAAATGGATGCGCCGGAAACAGAGTTGATATCATTGTCCGCAGTGGAAGAACCTGCCTTGTTCAGTGTGAACTGGACTGTCTTCACGCCTGAGAACTGACTCTTGAATGCATCTTCTCCGCACTTCATACCCATACCGGCAGTCTCATTCAGCTCTGTGAAGGAAATACCATTCACCGTACCGTCCGCGGAAAGTCCCACTGCCAGAGAAATATTGCCGTCAAATCCGTCTGCGCTGGTCACGCTGATCACGTAGCCCGCAACGCTTCCGTCCGCTGCCTTTCCGACCACCGCTTCATTGACATAAGTACGTCCATAGGCTGCCGCATCAAACGCTTCTCCGTTCAGCGCGTCTACCGCTGCCTGGATGGCGTCATCATAAGCAAATTCTTCCGCACCCGGACATACCTCACGGTAAGACTCGGCCCTTGCCAGCATCTTCTGTTCTTCGATCTTATCCTTTGTCACCATATATACGGTGCTGAGGGCGAGTCCAGCCACCAGAGTGATAACCGTAAGATTGACTGCCGCCTTCGGGAATTCTTTCTTTCCGCTGTTATCCGTACTGCGGTAGCCCAGAGGCTTCGGAACGCAGAACTTGTCGATGAACGGCACCAGCAGGTTCGACAGAATGATCGCATAGCTGACGGAATCGGCTGAGGAACCATAGACACGGAACAGACCGGCCAGAAGACCTACGGCTGCGCCGTAGAGCAGCTGCCCCTGAGAGGTCAGCGGGCTGGTCACCGGATCGGTTGCCATAAAGAATGCTCCCATGAGGATACCGCCTCCGCAGATATGTGCCAGAAGTACGGATACATCCAGGCCCTGTCCTCCGAAAATCGCGATAAATCCGGTAAACACCAGAATGCAGGCAGCCGGGATCTCAAAGGTGATCCCCTTCACCACCAGCAGGAAAATGCCGCCCACCAGCAGTGCCAGCGCGGAACTTCCGATCACACCTGAGGCATTGCCGAAGAAAATATCGGTCAGTCTCACGTATTCTCCGGCTCTCATCGCTGCCAGAGGCGTTGCCTGAGTCACACCATCATAGGTATAGCTGGTCATAATGTTTCCAAATGAGATCAGGAGAAAACATCTGCCCGCCAGAGCCGGGTTCATGAAGTTCTTTCCAAGACCTCCGAAAAAGCTTTTTACGAAAAGAATAGCGAACACGCTTCCCAGGATCGGTATGTACAGCGGAACGGATGCAGGCAGGCACAGTGCCAGCAAAAGTCCTGTGACGATCGCGCTGCCGTCCCGAACGGTATTCGGCCTCTTTGTCACACGGTCAAACAAATATTCTGTCAGCACCGCAGCAGCAATGGATGCGGCGATCACCAGCAGCGCACTCAGTCCATAGTGGTAAACACCGACTACCGCAGCGGGCACAAGTGCCAGAATGACATCGAACATCACGCTTCCTGTCGTCAGTTTACTCCTGATATGCGGGCTGGAAGAAACATTCAGTAATTTTTCATTCATTTTTCTTCCCCCTTATTTCTTTCTCTTCGCCGCCATGATAGCTGCCTTTGTCTGCTTGAACAGCTGCATCAGAGGACGTTTTGCAGGACAGATATAGGTACAGGAACCACAGGCGATACAGTCCAGGCCGTACAGCTTCTTCTCGTACCGCTCAAAATCTCCTCGCTCTGCCGCCTCGGCCATCATCTGAGGCACCAGACCGATGGGACATGCATGACCGCAGCGTCCGCAGCGGATACAGGCCGTCATCTGTGCATCTGCCTTTTCCACCTCATCCTCTGCCAGAACCGTCAGTGCATTGTTATTTTTCGCCACAGGTACATCCAGCGAACTCATGGCGATTCCCATCATCGGACCGCCGCAGAGTACCTTGCTGACATTGCAGCCCGGCCTGATCCCGCCTGCGGCTTCGATCAGCTCTGCTGCGGAAGTACCGATACGCACCGACATGGTCCGGGGATTGGCCACCGCGTCGCCGGACACGGTAAACAGCCGCTCCATCAGAGGCTCTGATTTGCAGCAGGCGCGATAGATCGCATTCAGTGTGCTGACATTGCATACCACACATCCAAGCTCCGCAGGAAGCTGCCCGAACCGCAGCTGACGTCCCGTCACCACGCCGATCAGGCTGCGCTCTCCTCCTTCCGGATACTTGGCCATCACCGGCATGACCGTAATGCCCTTTTCACCCATACAGACTCCCCGCATGGTCTCGATCGCTTCCGGCTTGTTATCCTCCACGGCAATCACGCCCACCGCATTGGGGAAAATCTGCATCAGAAGCTTGATAGCCCCTACGATACCCCGTGCCTCCCGCTGCATCAGCCGGTCGTCACAGGTAATGTAAGGCTCGCACTCCGAACCGTTGGCAATGATGTACTCGATGGCCTCCGGATTCTTCGGCATCAGCTTGACATGTGTGGGGAAGCCCGCACCTCCCAGGCCTACGATCCCCGCCGACTTGATGGCTGCCAGGATCTCATCATTGGAAAGAGATGCAGGATCCCTCTCCGTCCCGACTCCCGGAGCCAGGGTAAACTGTCCGTCATTGTCAATGACGATGCACATCGCTCTGCTGCCCGAAATGGTATGGCGCTCTTCGATCGCCTTCACCGTACCGGAACAGGAACTGACAATATTGGCAGATACAAACCCGTCCGCTTCCGCGATGAGCTGACCCGCCAATACCTGATCACCCTTCTGTACTACAGGCTTTGCAGGCTTACCGATGTGCTGGTTGAGTGGGTAGACCATCTCACCCTTGGGCAGATATGCTTCCACAGGTGCTCCCTTGGAAAGCTCTTTGTGCCCGTTTGGGTGGATGCCGCCCCGAAACGTTTTATGGCTCATAAGCTACTACCTCCTGTACCGCATTTTGCGGCAAATTATTTAAACAGATCCCATTTTCAGGCAACCTGTCTTTTTTCACATTGGCAATTGTTAAAAATTAGGCAATTTGCACAATAACTTTTCTTTAGAATACCAGTTCCGAACACTTTTTTCAACTGGAAAATGCATCGTATTCCAAAAAAAACACTCCGCAGACATGATATGCGAAGTGTTTCATTCTGATTATATTCCGGAAAGATATTATGATCTGACAATTTTCACCGTATTTTTCTGTCCTTTATTCTTCAGCAATGTCTGATATGCTTTCCATTTTGATACAGGTACACAGATTTCAGCTTTTCTGTAAATTCCTTTCAAAGCATCTGCTCCGATTTTCTGCAAATAAGGTGTCCTGATCACAAGTTTTTTCATGCTGCTGCAGTTCAGAAATGCTTTTGCGGCGATTCCTGTCACCTTAAATGTGTTTCCATTGATCCGGATCGTCTTAGGAATGGTAAACTGCGTCTTCTTTTTACTGGCAGGACGATAGTATTCCACCTGAAGTTTCTCCAGATTGCTGCTGGTAACGCGATAGATTCCTCCGCTGGCTGAATCCGTATATTTTTTCCCTTTCTCCGGGATATCTGTATATTTACTAAGGTATGCGTTATAATTCAGTTTTCCGGTTGCCTCGTAACCAGGATCCACTACATGGCTGTCTGCTTCGATTTCATTCTGAGTAAGCATAAAATTTGGCATCCAGAATTTGTCGCCGATGCTTCCCCGTTCATCCGCCCATGTAATATCTACATGATACGTCCCCGTAGACAGCTTCACCAGATTCCAGGCATGAGCCACTCCGTTCGAACTTCCTTCCGCCATCACGCAATACAGATCCGCTTTCCGGCACAGATAGCACATAGCCTGGGCATATCCCTGACAGATGGATTTTCCATAGATCAGCGCTCCATAGGGATTGGAATCCGATGCCTGTTTCTCCCAGTAATTGTATTCCGTCAGCAGCGAGATAACATAAGAAAGATAACGGTATTTGTCATAGGCAGACAGATTCTTCGGCATCTTTTTCACAATATAATCTGCTGCCTCCTCAAATTCTTTTTCGGCAGCTTTTACTGTCTTTTTGCTTACATTTTTCGCATCCATATCCCAGGAACAGTAATATCTGGAATCCAGCGAACGTAAAATGCCGTCTTTGTCATTGTTCTCATAAAATGTAAAATAATTTTCAATCTCCGGATAATCCTTCAATATGCTTCCCCACACATAATAAACGGTATCCAGATAATCATAGCCATATTTTTTTGCAGAATAAGAAAAATCTTCGAAGCCGGTGATTTTTTTGTATAGTTCATTGTAAATCTTTTTCTGCCTGGTATTCAGCTTCTGATATTCACTTTTTTTCGGATATACATACGTCTTCTTTGAATATTCCGGATGAAGATCTTTTTTCAGTACACGAATAGCCTGACTCACTGCCTCCGAAATCCGTGTATCCGGTTCTTTTTCTTTTGCCCCGGCCAGAATTCCCGGCTGGAAACAGAGCAGTATACACAAAATGAACATAAACCAGATTCTTTTTTTCATGTGGCCTCTCCTTTCTGATTACAAAATACAAGCTGCTTCATTCATATGTATGTCCCCTCCTGATCTGATGTTCTTCATGGAGTTCTGATTTTACCATCTTCCTCAGATATTTTACCGATCATCTTCAGTCCTCTGCTCACCAGCTGCATGCTGACCGGCATCAAAATACCTGCCGCCGTCCCTACAACAAAGGCGCAGACCAGTGTCCCGATCCCGAAAATACCTCCCAGCAGAACACCTACAACCACAAAAGATACGTCTACCGCAACTCTCACGATACCAAACTTCCGTTTCAGTTTGTCGCTCAGTACCACCGCCACCAGATCATTGGGACCTGTACCGGCATCAGACTGAATTACGATCGTCATACCGAACGCAAGGATCACGCAGGCAATCACTACGGTCACAAGCCGCAATATCAGAGGAAGCGTCCCGTTTACGACCGAATTCAGCACCAGTGTAAATCCGTCAATTATCGGGCCGCCAAATGCCATGCACACCAGTGTGCCTGCCTTGATATAGCTGCGGTCCACTGCCAGAAGCACCAGGATAATCAGGCAGCATACCGCCATATGGGTGATACCATGGCTCACCGGCAGATGCTTCGCCAGTCCCTGAATCATGACATTGAAGGGATCGGCTCCCAGCTCCGTCAGCATAAATAATGTGACTCCCAGGTGGGCGATCACAAGTCCCAGAACGAGAATCACCATTCTGGCCGTCCATTCTCTTACAGAACGTTTCTGCATAATCAATCCTTTCTGCAATTTCACAGGCTGCGTCTTCATTATTTGTGATGTAAAAGTACCGAGTCCTGGTGGCACTCGTTTAGCACTCACCGAAGCGGAGCGGAGAACGCACATCAGTCACAGACAAGAACTGCGCAGCAGCTCCAGTGCGATCCGCAGGCCTTCCGACAGGGAATCCTTCTCTATGTACTCTTCTCTGGTATGGGCTCCC
>JAQXWO010000054.1 GCA_029225485.1 Lachnospiraceae bacterium | reverse complement strand
CGGAGGCAGTGCTACGACGGAAGGCGGAATCGGTATGCTGCAGGCTCTGGGTTATGAATTTTACGATGAGGCAGGAGAGAAACTTCCGCCGCTGTTTGAAAGTCTGGGGAAGATCGCCCGGATCAGCGGAGAGCATATACCGCCCCAGCTGCAGGAATGTCACTTTCAGATCGCCTGTGATGTGACAAATCCTTTGTGTGGAGAGAATGGTTCCGTGTATGTGTTCGGCCCGCAGAAGGGAGTGAAGCCGGAGGAGCGGGAATCCATGGATCAGATGATGCAGCATTACGCAGAGAAGACCGGGGAGTTTACAGGCAAAGATCACAGCGGCATGCCGGGGGTCGGTGCTGCCGGAGGACTCGGCTTTGCCTTTTTGAGCTATCTTCCCAATACGATTCTGAGATCCGGGATTCAGATCGTGCTGGATGCCATCGGGCTGGAAAAGGAACTGAAGGATGCGGATATCGTGGTGACGGGAGAAGGCCGCCTCGACTTTCAGACTTCTATGGGAAAGGTGCCAGTGGGTGTAGCCCGTCTGGCGAAACAGTACGGCTGCAAAGTGATCGCCTTTGCGGGCAGTGTCACGGAGGATGCGGGAAAATGCAATGAGGAAGGAATTGATGCTTTCTTTCCCATCGTCCGGGGAGTCACGACGCTGGAAGAAGCGATGGAAAAAGAGACAGCCCGGAAAAATATGATGCTGGCGGTAGAGCAGACCTTCCGTCTGCTGCGCTGAGCCGGGGATGGAACAGACAGTTATGATACTGGGCAGAACGGATCTCAGCAGAATGTGAAAAATGAAAACTGACAGAACCGGCAGGAAAACAGAAACGAAGTCAGTAACAGCAGACAGGAAAGGATGGAGCAGAATGGAAATCGAACGGAAATGGATGGTGAAGGGCTGGCCGGAAGGGCTGCAGCTGGAGAAAATATATCAGATGGATCAGGGCTATATCAGTGTCCGACCTACGGTACGTATCCGCCGGGAAGCGCTGGAAGGGGGAAGAACGGCGCTGGTGCTCTGTTTTAAAGGAGCAGCCGGAGCGGACGGTCTGGCCCGGAAAGAGATCGAGACGGAGATCAGTGAAGAACTGTTCGCACAGCTGGAGGATCTGATCGGAAAACCTCTGATCCGCAAAGAACGGCGCACCTATCTGCTGCCGGGAGGATACCATCTGGAAGTGAACTCTGTGGATGAGGGACTTCCCACCGCTTTCTGGTATGCGGAGATCGAGTATGAGACGGAGAAAGAAGCCAGGGACTGGAAGGCAGAAGAGTATGGCATGGGAGCGTATCTGTCTGAGGAATGTACCGGGAAGCCGGGCTCCAGTATGGGGGAATACTGGGTGCAGACCAGAGGGTAAAAGAGTCACAGGCGATAAAAGTGATACAGGCGACGCTGTCTGCCTCAGGCATATCCGCGCGTGCTGCTTCCGTCCCGGACAGTCGTGAAACATATCTGCTGATGCAGGACATGGAAGGTCCTTTTCGGTCAGACATGGTTCATGACTGTCCTTTTCGAGGTCAGACGCGCCGGATATGCATGAGGCAGACAGCTGTGGTTCGAATGTGGGTAAGAAGGAAAGAAAAAATTAAGTCTTCAAATCTCAATTGACGCTGGTAGGAATTGGTATTAGAATAAAAAATAACAGGGTTCGGAAATACAATTTTAAATAGAATAGGAGCAATAATTATGGAAAAGAAATATCAGATCGATACGGCTGAGAACAAGGCGTTTTTAAAGAAAATCTGTGATGATCTGCTGAGTTTCGGACATCAGTTTCCTTCACCGGGAGGAAGTTCCTGGTATCTTGGGGATGACGGGACTCCCTGGAAGGACCGGAACCGTGAGACATGGATCACCTGCCGTATGGCTCATGTGTACAGCATCGGGACTATGCTTGGACATGAGGGCAGTGCAGAGCTGGCTGACGCGGCGCTGAAGGGGCTGAGAGGAGAACTGAAGGATGTGGAAAACGGCGGCTGGTATGCAGGGCTGACTCCCGAGGGAGCCATCGTGCCGACTAAGCAGTGTTATGCCCATGCCTTTGTGATTCTGGCCGCTACCTCCACTCTTCTGGCAGGAAGACCGGGGGCAGAGGATCTGCTGGAGGATGCACTGGCGCTGTATGATAAGCGTTTCTGGGAAAAGGAAGAGGGGCTTGCCTGTGATACCTGGAATACTGAGTTTACCGTTCTGGATACATACCGCGGACTGAATGCCAATATGCACAGTGTGGAGGCATTTCTGGCAGTCGCAGATGCAGCCGGCAAGGAGGAATACCGGGAGCGTGCCGGACAGATCATCCGCCGTGTCCTTGGCTGGGCTAAGGAGAACAGCTGGAGAATCCCGGAGCATTATACCGAAGACTGGCAGCCGGATCTGGAGATGAATAAGGAGAAGCCGGACGACCAGTTCAAGCCCTACGGAGCGACACCGGGCCATGGTATCGAGTGGGCCCGCCTGATCACCCAGTGGGCATTGTCCACATATCCGGAGGATCCGGAGGCGGCGAAGCCCTTCATTGAGGCAGCGGAGCATTTGTTCAACAGAGCGGTGGAGGATGCCTGGGATGCAGACGGAGCGCCGGGAATCGTGTATACCACAGACTGGGAAGGCAAGCCCTGTGTACACGACAGAATGCACTGGACCCTGGCAGAAGCCATCAATACCTCATCCGTGCTGTACCGGGCGACCGGAAAGCAGCAGTATGCAGATCAGTTTGCACAGTTCATGCAGTATCTGGATGAGAAGGTGCTGGATCATGTGAACGGCTCCTGGTTCCATCAGCTGGATCGTGAGAATCAAGTGATCGGTACGGTATGGCCGGGTAAATCTGACATTTACCATGCGCTTCAGGCCACGTTGATTCCCTACAGCAGACCGGACAGATCCATTGCCTGTGCGATAAAAGAAGCAAAATAACGGGATATACAGAAGTGACAGCGGCATAGGGAACAAGGATTCCTGTGCCGCTCTTTTAAACAGATGTCAAGTCTGTTTTTGAAATTTTATCTGGTGGATATGCCATACCGCGAAATGCAAAGCATTTTGGAGGTTGGTTCTCAACAGATACATTATTTGCAGAAAAGGGGGCGTTATTTATGATGAAGAAAAGAGCAGCAATTCTGACAGCAATCGGTGCAGCAGGGCTTCTGTGCGGGGCGCAGATGAATGCGGTGCTTGCGGAGGAAGCATTTTCTTATGAAAATGTTTCAGATCTGGAATTTTACTTCAGCAGCGGTGCAGGCGCGTGGTGGACAGAGCTGCAGATCCATGAAGACGGTACTTTTGAAGGACATTATCAGGATGCTGATATGGGAGATTCCGGTGATGATTATCCGAACGGCACTGTTTATATATGTGATTTTTCAGGGCAGTTCTCAGAGCTGGTGAAGGTAAACGAATATATTTATTCGACGAGTATTCAGGAAATGGCACTGGAAAAAGAGACAGATACAACCGAAATCATTGACGGGATTCGATATATCAGCAGTGAACCCTACGGGCTGTACGGAGCAGAACGTATTCTGTTTTATCTGGCGGGGGCTCCGCTGGAAGAACTGCCGGAAGAATACAGAAGCTGGGTAGGATACTATGATTATGAAGTGATGGAAGAGACAGAGCTGCCGTTTGTCGGTATCTATAATGAAGCTGAAGAGCAGGGATTTTCCAGTTTTGAGAAAGAGCAGGAGACCGGGGATGGCTCAGATAGTGATACGCAGGTATATCCGGATAACAGCATTGGTCAGAACACTTCAGATCAGCAGGGCATAGATGATATACAGGTATTTCCCGATAATCAGGGAATGAACGGCAGCACGCAGCAGTCTGCCATAGAGCAGGAGCTGGCAGAACTGGCGGAAAAAGCAGCTGAAATGGAAAATCAGATACAGGAGGGCATGCTTTCTCAGCAGGAGCTGAATCAGCTTTCCGGTGAGCTTTACGTACTCTGGGATGATGAACTGAATTCCATCTGGAGACGGATCAAAGAGATCCTGCCCCAGGAGGAGATGGCTCAGCTGACCGCAGAAGAACTGCAGTGGATCGACGATAAAGAAAAAGCAGTCGCAGAAGCCGGCGCTGAATTTGAAGGCGGAAGCATGCAGCCATATATCGAAAATACCAGAGCAGCCGACATCACGAGAACGAGGGTGTATGAGCTGGCGGATTATCTGAGATAAGAATATGAGATTTTCTGGTGGTTAAACACAGCACATTGCTGGTGTGCCTGTTTGAAACCAGCTGTCTGTTCCAGGAATATACAATGCGTCTGACCTTGGAACGGACTGCCATGAAACCTGTCTGACAGGAAAGGAAATATGAGGTCCTGTACCGGCAGACAGATTTTATGACTGTCCACATTTCCTTGACAAATACAGCCTTTTTGACTATAATGACATAATTGCGGGCAATGATAAAAACACATTTTATGTATGAGAGCAATTTTATATTTGAGAAGGGTGATGTTGAAATGGAAGCAAAGAAAAGTTTACTGACATATGGCGGACTTCAGAAGCTGCAGGAAGAGCTTCATGACCTGAAAGTGGTCAGAAGAAAGGAAGTAGCCGGTAAGATCAAAGAGGCACGTGAGCAGGGGGATCTTTCTGAGAATGCTGAGTATGACGCAGCTAAGGATGAGCAGAGAGATATCGAGGCCCGTATCGAAGAGATCGAAAAGATTCTGAAGAACGTGGAAGTCGTTGATGAGGAAGAAGTAGACGTGGCTACCGCCAATGTAGGTTGTACCGTAAAAGTATACGATGAAGAGTTTGAAGAAGAGATCGAGTTCAAGCTGGTAGGTTCTTCTGAGGCGAACAGCCTGAAGGGCAAGATCTCCAACGAATCTCCGGTGGGCAGAGCACTGATCGGTCGCGGAGTCGGAGAAGAAGTAGACGTGGAGACCCAGGCGGGCACGATCCGATACAAGATACTGGAAATTCAGAGATCAATCTAATAAGGAGTGGGAACAGTGGCAGAGCAGAAGACGGAACAGGCAGTAGATACAAAGCAGCTTTTAAAGGTGCGCCGCGAAAAGCTTGCTGAGCTTCAGGCTAACGGGAAGAATCCCTTTGAGATCACAAAATACGATGTGACGAACCACAGCATGGAGATCAAGAACAATTTCGAGCAGTTCAATGAGAAGACAGTCCGCATCGCGGGCCGTATGATGTCCAAGCGTGTGATGGGAAAAGCTTCTTTCTGTAACGTACAGGACCTGGAAGGCAGCATTCAGTCTTACGTGGCAAGAGACAGCATCGGAGAAGAAGAATACAAAGCATTCAAAAAGATGGATATCGGTGATCTCGTAGGCATCGAGGGATTTGTATTCCAGACCAAGACCGGTGAGATCTCCATTCATGCAGAGAAGATCGAGCTCCTTTCCAAGAGCCTTCAGATTCTGCCGGAGAAGTATCACGGACTGACCAATACAGATACCCGTTATCGTCAGCGTTACATCGACCTGATCATGAATCAGGACGTAAAAGATACCTTTGTGAAGCGCTCACGCATCATCAGCGCCATCCGCCGTTATCTGGACGGACAGGGATTCCTGGAAGTGGAGACTCCCATGCTGGTAGCCAATGCAGGCGGCGCCGCAGCCAGACCATTCACCACCCATTACAATGCGCTGGATGAAGATGTGAAGCTGCGCATCTCCCTTGAGCTTTACCTGAAGCGTCTGATCGTCGGCGGCATGGAGCGCGTCTATGAGATCGGCCGTGTGTTCCGAAATGAAGGTCTGGATACCAGACACAATCCGGAATTCACCCTGATGGAGCTGTATCAGGCATATACCGATTACCACGGCATGATGGATCTGACAGAGAACCTTTACCGCCATGTGGCACAGGAAGTCCTGGGCACCACAAAGATCAAATACTGCGAGTACGAGATGGATCTCGGCAAGCCCTTTGAGCGCATCACCATGGTAGATGCCGTAAAGAAATACTCCGGAGTAGATTTCAACGAGATCCACACCCTGGAGGAAGCACAGGCAGCAGCCAGAGAGCATCATATCCAATATGAGGCACGTCACAAGAAGGGTGACATCCTGAACCTCTTCTTCGAAGAGTTTGTAGAAGAACATCTGATCCAGCCCACCTTCGTCATGGATCATCCGGTGGAGATCTCTCCGCTGACCAAGAAGAAGCCGGAGAATCCGGACTATGTAGAACGTTTCGAGTTCTTCATGAATGGATGGGAGATGGCCAACGCATACTCCGAGCTGAACGACCCCATCGATCAGCGTGAACGCTTCAAGGCACAGGAAGAACTGTTGGCTCAGGGCGATGAAGAAGCCAACACTACCGATGAAGATTTCATGTATGCACTGGAACTTGGTATGCCGCCCACAGGAGGCATCGGGTTCGGAATCGACCGTATGGTAATGTTACTCACAGACTCACCAGCAATAAGAGATGTGTTGCTCTTCCCGACAATGAAGTCCCTCGGTGCAGAGAAGAACGCTGCAAACAATGCAGCACAGGCAGCAGCTCCAGTAGCAGCACCTGTAGTAGAGGAAGAAGTAATCGACTTCAGCAAGGTTCAGATCGAGCCACTTTTTGCTGATTCCGTTGATTTTGAAACCTTCTCTAAGAGCGATTTCAGAGCTGTAAAAGTTCTTGCATGTGAAGCAGTTCCGAAGTCTAAAAAGCTTCTGAAATTCACTTTAAATGATGGAACTGGCACAGAAAGAACCATTTTAAGCGGAATTCACGCATATTATGAGCCTGAAGAGCTGGTTGGCAAGACACTTCTTGCTATTACAAACCTGCCTCCAAGACCTATGATGGGCATCGAATCCTGTGGTATGCTGATAAGCGCAGTCCACACTGAGGAAGGCGAAGAGAAGCTTCATCTGCTCATGCTGGATAACCATATTCCGGCTGGTGCAAAGATGTATTAATACAAAAATCGAGGTAAAAAAGAGGCATTTCGGTGAGAGATTTTGAACGAAAAACTTACCAATTTACC
>JAQXWO010000053.1 GCA_029225485.1 Lachnospiraceae bacterium | reverse complement strand
GTCCCGGGATCCTGGCATAGATCTCCGCAATCTTTTCCTTCCACCAGGCGATCACATCCTCATCCAGAGGATCCGCGCTCTTTGGACCGCCCAGATCGAACGTGGCGGCAAAATTCAGGCAGAGAAACAGCCGGATCCCATATCCTGCAAACAGCTCCTCCATCTGCTTCACCCGATCCAGATACCGGTCTGTGATCAGCCATGTAGCAGCGTCCTTCACATTCACATTGTTGATCACCACACCATTGATGCCCACGCTGGCCACCAGTCTGCAGTAATCTCTGGTGCGTTCATCCACAATGATCTCATTCTCACAAAAGAAAAAGGAATCACCGGAATACCCTCTCTCAATGCTTCCGTCCATATTATCCCAGTGATCATACATGCGAAGCGGATTGTCAGGCGCACAGGAAAGCTCTGTCCCCGCCAGAGACTGCTCCACCGCGATCCGCCGCAGAATCTCAAATACACCGTACAACACTCCACTTTCATCCGATGCCTCCAGAATCAGAAGTCTGTCCTCTGTCCTGATCCGATATCCCTCTGCCGGAACAGACTCCTCACACTTCATAAGAAGCCCTTCGCCAATCTCCACTGCCTGTGCCGTCTCCACGTCCAGCTGCAGCATGCCGCAGATACCCCTTTTCCATTCCTGCAGTGCATTCACAACAACAGGATGCGACAGATCAAAGCCTGTAACAGCGATCCGCTTTGCATAACAGCTGTTTCCACACTCATTCACCGGCTTATAAGAAAGCCAGGCCTGTGTCCAGTTCTTCATAAAATCCTCCACTTATGTCTCTTTTTTACATTCTCATAGCAGGATTTTATCATATTTATAAAAAAATGTCACCTGATTAGTTTTATGACTGCCCGCAGCTTCTTCATCGCAATTCCTCTTTCAGCGGCAGCAGGATGTGAGCAGTCACGCCGCCGTCCGTGTTTTCCGTATAGTTTAGGCCGTATTCCCGGCCGCAGAGCAGCTTGATGCGCTTTTGCACATTCAAAATGCCGATGCTGTTGCCGGTGAGCTTTGGCAGATACCTGGCGTAGCTTTGGAGCATGGCGTCAATGGCGGCTTTTTTGCCCTCGGCAAAGCCGCTGCCTGTATCCCGGACAGAGATCTCCATGCGGTCATTGGAAACCTTCTGTGCCGAGATGGTCACATCTCCCCGGTAGCCCTTGTTTTTCAAACCGTGGAGCAGGCTGTTTTCCACAATGGGCTGCAAGATGAAGTTGGGTACCTGAGCGCCGCCCAGCTCAGGGTCAATATCATATTCGCAACTCAAATCCGGGTACCGGCAGCACATCAGCTCCATATAGGCTTCCAGCAGCTCCATCTCGTCATCCAGCGTGACCATGGAACGGTCAACTTTGACACTGAGCCGGAAGAAATCCACCAGCCGCATGAGCAGGTCGGCCACCTGTTTGTCCCCGTTCAATTGCGCCTGGATTCGGATGGTATCCAGGGTGTTGTAGAGGAAGTGGGGGTTGACCTGACTTTTCAGGTACAACATGGACATCTTCTGCTCTATCAGTTCCGTGCGCAGAGCCTCCGGATTTTCCAGCGTCAGGTAGAAGGACAGCGTCATCAGGGTGATACCCATGCTGCTGATGAGCAAGGTATGGTGCAGTCCCTGAAGGACGCAGACCACAAATTCAATCACCAGCGCGATGCCGATGGCGGATTTCTTCTTTTGGTCAAGCTGTTTCCAATTCACAATAAAAAGCCCAGCGCAGAGCAACAGATAGAAGGCCACAGCTGCATATGGAACCAGCATATACGGTCCCGAGGAATAGTTGCCTTCCGGCGTCACCGTGTAGGAAATGGGCAGCAGGAAATTTCCCAGCACGGCCACGATCAGAAAGATCCGTGCCGGCCAGTCCAGCCGCCGCCCTTTCCCAGTCTCCTCCTGTACCAAAATGGCGATGTACTGATAAAACAGGGAGATCACCACCACCATACTGCCCAAAAACAGTCGGTGGAGGATGTCGTTGAACAACCCCGGTACGGTCTCTAAATGATTCACCGTGTATACGGTAGCACCATCCAACGCCAGATGTACCAGCACGACCATCAACAGTATGGAAAAGGTTCGGTGCAGGACAGTCCGTTCCTTTTCAGCCGAAAAATACATATAGGCGACAAAGGCTATCACCAAAAACAAAGCAATTTCCATCCGCAGCATCATTGTTCCCCCTTATGCTCTTATTGCAGGATTTCTGCCCCGGCCTGAATAGGTGGAAACGGCAGAAAATGCGTCAATTTTATAGGTTCATCATAGCATAAACCCTCGGATAAAAAAAGCGATCCGTTTACATCCTGCCAGGAAACGGACTGCTTTTACGGTGTTATTTCCGCCGTTTTGCGAGGTTCTGTACAGCACCAGCACATCCCCAGATACTATCTCATCCGTTTACTCATTATTGCCAAACCTCTTTGCTATATTATACAAAAGAATCCCTGTCGGATATAGGTGGTTTTTTCAGCTGTATGTGTCTGATTTACAGGTATACCCACACCCGGAATCTGGCATCCGTCAGGTTCGGGCATAGTTTTCTTGATTTCATTCAAGTTGTTATACTTGCTCATATCGTTAAGGCAGCTTGTCAGAATGGTGTCCTGTATATGACGGCCAAGGATATAATCCTTTGTTTCGCCAAGCAGACTGCCTGCCACAATGATATGGTAGTCCGGAGCATCTTCGCAAAAGTATTTCAGCGAAGTCAACGCCCTTTCGCAAAGCTGCACTTCATCAAATACTATCAGCGTTTTTTTCTTTACGATAGTTTGACCTGCAATATTGGATAAAATTGGTATCAGATAATCAGGGCTGATGTTTTCCTCAAAGGTTCTACACCTTACACCTCTCCAGATTTCGTTGTCATCAGTCTGTTATAAAAAAGTCACCGTTGTTGAAATTGTATCAGCACCCCGCCTGCTCCAGCACTTCCTCGATCCGCTTCACCGGTACGATCTCCAGTTTCTTCTTTACCTCGTCAGCCACATCCTTCAGATCTTCCACATTTTTCTCCGGAATCAGCACTTTCGTGATGCCGGCTCTCTGGGCTGCCATCAGTTTCTCCGGAAGTCCT
>JAQXWO010000052.1 GCA_029225485.1 Lachnospiraceae bacterium | reverse complement strand
GCTCCTCCATACGTGCAGCCTGACGGCCGGCTTTGATGGCTGCCATCTCATCGTTGGAGATCACAACCGTCCGCGCATGATCACTGAGGGGCATCAGAGTCACAAAATCACCGTTGGGGTCGATCAGCGAATGCTTCAGATCCGCGATCACCTCAGACATGGTGTTGTATCTGCGGTCCGGGCTCTTCTGTGTACATTTGAAAATAATCTGCTCCAGGCTGCGCGGCAGTTCCGGTGTGAATCTGGAAGGTGCCTCCATCTCATCCTGAAGATGTTTGATCGCAATCGCAACGGTGGTATCGCCGTCAAACGGAACACGACCGGTCACCATCTCATAGATGGTGATACCGACGGAGTAAATATCACTTTTTGCATCCGCAAAACCGCCGCGCACCTGCTCCGGTGAGCTGTAATGCACAGAACCCATAGCATTTGCGCTGATGGTGTTGGAGGAAGCGGCGCGTGCAATACCAAAGTCTGTAACTTTAACTTTTCCGTCCGTGGAAATAATAATATTCTGCGGTTTTACATCTCTGTGCACAATATTCTGGGCATGAGCGGCTTCCAGTCCCATACATACCTGAATGGCGATGCTTGTGGCTTCGCGGACACTCAGTTTTCCTTTTTTGGCGATATATTCTTTCAGTGTAATACCCTCGACCAGTTCCATGACGATAAAGTATACACCGTTATCTTCACCTACATCAAACACGTTGACAATATTCGGATTGGCCAGACCGGCAGCTGCCTGAGCCTCTCTTCTGAATTTGGTAATAAAGTTCCGATCCTCACGGAACTCGGATTTCATAACTTTTACCGCCACAAAACGGTTCAATTTATGGTCTTTTGCTTTGTATACATCGGCCATGCCGCCTGTGCCGATCTTGCTGATTATCTCATATCGTTCAGCTACGATCATTCCCTCTTTTAACATCATTCCACCTCATTCGTATCCGGCTCAATCAGGATAACGGCTATATTATCCTTTCCACCGTGATCATTTGCTGTCCTTATTAACATCAGTGCCCGCTCCTCAATGGAGCCGTCCCCGGCAGCAATCTGGAGAATCCCCTCGTCATCTATCATATTGCTGAGTCCGTCGGAACACATCAGCAAAATACTGTCCGGTTCCAGTTTATAATCAAAGAAATCCACATCCACCTGCCGGGATACCCCAAGGGCCCGGGTGATAATATTTTTATCCGGGTGGCATCTGGCTTCCTCTTTTGTGAGTTGACCAAGCCGAACCATCTCTTCGACCAGCGAATGGTCTTTTGTAATCTGCCGAATCTCATCATCTGCGATCAGATACAGCCTGCTGTCCCCAACATTGGCTGTGTAAGCATAATGGCCGCAGATCGTTGTCACAACGATCGTGGTTCCCATGCCTGCCAGTTCCATCTGTTTTGAAGCCTCATCCAGCAATCTGGCATTGGCAAGCTGTATGGCTTCGTGAATCAGTTTAATCGGATTCTGTCCTTCATTCTGCTCAATATACTCTTTTATGGTGTTGACAGCACAGCGGGACGCATAATCTCCTGCATTGTGTCCTCCCATACCGTCTGCAACGATAAAGAGATTTGGCAGATTCCCCACGGCTTTCGTGGAAGCAAACACATAATCCTGATTAATTTTTCTTCTCCGCCCCACATCTGTAACAGAATATGTCTTCATTAATCAAATCTCTCTTTCCAGGTAACTCTTTCTCAGTTGTCCACAGGCCCCGTCAATATCCCGGCCCATTTCTCTTCTAATAGTAACATTAATTCCGTATTTTTCAAGTTTATTTTTAAATAACTCAATATCTTTTTTGTCTGATTGCCTGAAATCCCGCTCTTTTATGGGGTTTACCGGAATCAGATTCACGTGGCAGTTCAGGCCTCGGATCTTATCTGCCAGAAGCCTTGCATCCTCTTCCGTGTCATTTTTTCCTGCCACCAGACTGTATTCAAAGGTAATGCGTCTTCCGGTTTCCCGGTAATAATCTTTTACCGCATCCAGAAGTTCCCCCATGGTATATTTGTAAGCAATGGGCATCAGCTCCTTCCGCTTTTCATCGGTGGAAGCATGCAGGGAAATAGCCAGGGTAATCTGAAGTTTTTCACCTGCAAGCTGCCGTATTTTCGGCACAATGCCGCAAGTGGAAACAGTAATATTTCTCTGGCTGATATTCAATCCCTGTTCATCAGATATCATATGAAGGAAATCCAGAACATTGTCATAGTTGTCCATGGGTTCCCCGGTTCCCATAATCACAATGTTGGATACCCGCTCCCCGGACATGGTCTGAATTCGATAGACCTGATCCAGCATCTCGCCCGGACTTAAATTTCGTGTCCAGCCACCGATGGCGGAGGCGCAGAAACGGCATCCCATCCGGCATCCCACCTGGGAGGAAATGCATACGGAATTGCCGTGGTGATACTTCATCAGAACACTTTCAATCACATTGCCGTCCGGCAGACGAAAAAGATATTTGCTGGTCCCATCCAGTTTTGATACCTGTACCTCCAACGCCTCCAGACAGAGGTACGGCAGATCCCGTTCCAGTTTTTCACGGAAAGCTTTCGGAAGATTTGTCATCTCCTCATAGGAAGAGGCCAGTTTTCTATGCATCCACTCATATAACTGTTTTGCCCGAAAAGGCTTTTCTCCGTATGCGGCAGCCAGTTCTTTCAATTCATGCACTGACATGGATTTGATATCTTTTTTACACATCGTTTCTCCTTTTCAGCCTCGCCAGGAAAAATCCGTCTGTCCCGTGGATACCGGGCAAAAGCTGCAGATACCCTTCTCTGGTGGTCAGACTGTGCAGCGCATCCGGAATATAGGGATCCAGGCTGTCCGGTTCATATGGATAATTTTCAATAAACCACTGTATATTTTCCAGATTTTCTTTTTTCCCGATGGTGCAGGTGCTGTAAATCAGGGTTCCGCCCGGTTTTACATAGGAAGCGGCATTGTGAAGGATCCTTCGCTGGAGCAAAACAAGCTCTTCCAACTGCATGGAAGTCAGTTTATATTTGATATCTGCTTTTCTGCCGATCACCCCCATGCCGGAACAGGGAACATCGGCAAGCACGATATCCGCTCTGCCTTCCAGGCCTCCATCATAAATGGTGGCATCTGCCTGAACGGCCCGCACATTGATCAGATCCATTCTCTGAATGTTTTCCTGGATCAAAGCTACTTTCGCCTCTGTCAGATCCCGTGCTTCTACCATGCCGTATCGGCCCAGTTTGTCCGCCACATGCAGACTTTTTCCTCCGGGGGCAGCACACAGGTCAACCACAAAATCACCCTGCTTCGGCGCAGCCGCCTCCGCCACCAGCATGGAACTGACATCCTGTATGTAGATCCAGCCGTTTCGATACGCTTCCAGTGCCTGGATAAAATTGAACTCACTGATCTCATAAGCATAGCAAAGATAGGGCGCATGTTTTACTTTCACGCCCTGTCGTTTCAGACTTTTCAGGATCTCTTTTTTCTCCACACCGCTGGTGGTCAGACGCACGGTGGTTGGTCTTTCCTTTAAAAACTCTTTCAGCATGAGTTCGGTCACAATCGATCCGAACTCATCTGTCCACCTTTTTACCAGCCATCTCGGCATGGAATAAGTGACGGAAAGGAACTCCATCAGATTGTTTCTGGACGGGTATTCCACCTGTTCCAGTTCACGGACAATACTGCGCAGAACACCGTTTACAAAACTTTTCAGGTTATAAAATCCCTTGCGCTGAGCCAGCTTAACCGCCTCATTGCACGCGGCTGATGCAGGCACACTGTCCATAAATACAATCTGATACACGGCACTTCGCAGAATATCCCGGATCACCGGCTTCATTTTCTGCACTTTTATGCTGGAATAAGAATCAATGATATAATCAATGAAGATCATCTGCTCAATGGTTCCCTCACAGACTCTGCGAATAAAGGCACGATCCTGTCTGGGCAGATACTGATACTTATCCAACGTATTGCGGATCACCACATGGCTTTTCTGTCCGTCACGGTTCACCGCCAGCAAAACATCAAGAATAATCTCCCTCGTATTGTTAGTCGTCACGGCGCCTTCCTCCTGCCAGGATAATCAAGCGAAGCAGCTGCAAAATTGAAGAAGCCAGCGCAGCCACATAAGTCATGGCAGCTGCCCGCAGCACTTTTTTGGATCCTCCAAGCTCTTCCTGCCGCATGATTCCGGTGCTCTCAAGCATCTTCAGCGCACGGGAAGAGGCATTGAACTCAACCGGAAGCGTAACCAGCTGGAACAGCACTGCTGCGGAAAAAAGAATGATCCCCAGGGTCGTCAGTGCCTCCATACTGAAGATCAGGCCGGCAAAGAAGATCGGCCAGGACAGTTGTGAGCCAAAATTCGCAATTGGTACAAGGGCACTTCTGATTTTGAGCGGTCCGTAACTTACAGCGTCCTGAATGGCATGTCCGCACTCATGGGCGGCCACGCCCACTGCAGTAAGCGATGTACTGTTATAGGAACTCTCAGAAAGCCGGACCACTTTCGTGCGGGGATCGTAATGATCCGTCAGCTGTCCGGAAATGGGCTGTATGGATACACCGGTCACA
Organism: Lachnospiraceae bacterium; assembly: GCA_029225485.1. GTDB lineage: Bacteria > Bacillota > Clostridia > Lachnospirales > Lachnospiraceae > Choladousia. Next base: position 1,126 of record JAQXWO010000052.1, on the reverse strand, counting down.
CCGGCAGCCCGCAAAATTCTGGAAGCCGCCTCTGCCCCGGTCAGTCCCGTATAGCTCCGTATCCTGCTGTATTTTGACACGGTTGACTTCATATTGGCTGAAACCAGAAGGGAAATCACCATACCTGCAATCAATAGCAGATAAGTCCAGTCAAATCCATAATATAACATTCGGTTCATTCCATAACCGCCATAATAGGCTGTGATCATGCTGTCTCCTCCTTTTATGCAACACTTGCTAAACTTACATATTATTAATATTGAGGTCAAAAGCCTTTGACCCCTTGATGCCCGGATTTCTCCGTATTTTGCGCTCGGCCTTTTGAAGCCGGCATCCTATTTTATAACTGATTGTTTCGAATCACATAGCCCCGGAGAAAATCTCCTGTTTTCATCCGTTTTTTCCCTTCAAGCTGAAGCTCATCCACACAGAGGATTCCCAGACCGGTCTGAACATACAGTCCCTTGTTATCCATGCGGACGATTTTGCCTGCATCTCCTGTCATCTCCGGTTTCTCCACGTGAGCTTTCCAGATCTTTAAGGTTCTTCCGTCCAGTTTTGTATAGGCACTGGGCCACGGATTCATGCCGCGCACCAGACGCTCAATTTCAACAGCGGACTGGTTCCAGTCGATCTGCCCCATGCTTTTGCGGATCATGCCCGCATAGGGAGTAGGGCTTTGTTCCGGCTGCTTTTCATATACAGCAGTTCCGTTAAAAACAGATGGCAGAGTCTTTACCAGGAGCTGTGCTCCCTCTTCACTCAAACGTTCAAACAAGCTTCCGCTGGTCTCGTCTTTGGCCAGTTTTACCACTTTTTTTGCGATCATATCTCCGGTATCGAGACCTTCATCCATGCGCATGATGGTCACACCGGATTCCTCTTCGCCATTCAGCACCGCCCACTGTATGGGTGCCGCACCACGGTATGCAGGCAGAAGGGATGCATGTACATTCAAGCATCCGCAGGGTGCCAGCTCCAGTATCTCTTTCGGTATGATCTGCCCAAAAGCGACCACCACGATCACATCCGGTTTCATCTGCCGGACGGTTTCCACTGCCTGTTCATTCCGGATCCGCTCCGGCTGAAAAACAGTAAGTCCACGAGCAAGGGCTGCCGCTTTTAC